>DASSME010000323.1:0-2431 GCA_035689035.1 Longimicrobium sp.
TGTGGCCGTTGGTGCTGGCGCGGTAGCCGAAGGCCATCGAGTAGTCGGCGTCGGCGGTGGCGCGGTAGCCGAGCGCCACGGCCGCGTCGCCGTCGCTCCAGCTGTTCTGCCCCAGCGCCACGCCGGCCTGGTCCTTCACCGTGTTGTTCAGCCCCAGCGCCACCCCGCAGGTGGCGAAGCCGTCGGTGGCGTTGCCGTATACGTTGTTCCCGCTCCCGATGGCGACCGAGCACTGCGCCTCGGCCAGGTTCTGGTTCCCCATGGCGAAGGCGTAGTTGCCGGGCGCCGCGCTCAGCGCGCCGCCCGCCCACGAGTAGAAGCCGATCTTCGCGTCGTCGAACTGGCCGCCCGCGTCGGCGTAGCCGGCCCGGAAGGCGACCTTGAACGGGTGCCACATCATCCGCCATCCCGCGCCCGAGGCGGGGATGATGCCGATGCCGATCTGGCCCATGGCGAGGAACCCGCCCGCGCTGTCCACGCGGACGCGGTCGCCGAGCGGTGAGCCCGAGCGCAGGCGCAGGAGGATGTCGGACTGGGCGGCGGCGGGCACGGTGTGCCCAGCGGCGGCCGCGAGTGTGGTGGCGATGACCACGGTGAGCAGCTTGGATCGCATGGCGATTTGCTCCGGAGTGGAGTCAGGAAGGAGACCTGTGAGCGGCGGGCTGGTACGGTGTCCCCGCGCGAGACAAATGTACCAGACCACGGCTGCTCCGGTCTACCGCACTTGAGAAACGCGACGAGCCGTTTCGGCGGCACGCTCCGCCCCCTGTTCGGGAGCCTGCCCCTGAAAGCAACGGAGGGAACGAAGAACCGTGCGGTTCTCCGCCCCCTCCATCCTGCCCCGGCGCTTCCGGGTGGCGACCGCGGAAGAGGGTCCTACTCCTTCCGCGACGCCTCGGCCACCGCCTCGAGCCGCTGGAGGCGCTTCTCCAGGGCGCGGTTCCGGGCGCGCAGCTCCGACGTCTCGGACTCCAGCCGCCGCCGCAGCTCGGCGTTCTCGGCCCGCAGCCGCTCGGTGCGGGCGGAGAGCGCCTGCACGGCGGCCAGGTTCACGCCATCGAAGTCGCTCATGTTGATGGTGTGGTCATCGGGCGAGAAGCCGAAGGCGCGGTGCCAGTCCTGCGCCATGGGGCCGATGTGGAAGGTGGAGCGGTCCACCTCGTCGCGGTAGCGCCAGGTGCTCACCGGGAGGTTGTGGATCCGCGCCAGGATCTCCTCGCCGTCCACCCCCAGGAAGCCCTCCTTGCGGTTGCGGTCCGAGATCACGTTCCAGCTGCTGCCGCCCGCGTTCACCTGCACGCCCACCGTGGCCGCGCTGTTGGTGAAGATCCGGTAGCCGCCGGGGGTGCGCCAGGTCGCCTGCCCGTCGGCCGTGGCGCGGATCGAGTCGCTGGCGGCGCTGGCGCCGGCGAGCGAGCCGCCGAAGGTAAAGGTGCCCACGTGCCCCGCCGCCGAGGCGCGGAAGCCCATCGCCACCGCCCAGTCTGCGTCGGCCGTCACGTACTGCCCCATGGCGACGGACGAGCCGTTGCTGTTGGGCGCGCCGCGGAAGCTGGTGCCCGCGTGGGCGCTCTCGCAGCTGACCACCGGCGAGCAGTTGGCGCCGATCGCCAGGGTGCCGCGGCTGGCGGCGGTGGTGCGCTCGCCCAGCGCCACCGAGTACTGGCCGCTGGCCGTCACGTCGTTGCCCATGGCGAACGCGCCGGTGTTGGTGGCGAAGGTCGCGTTCCCCAGCGCGACGGCGTACAGCCCCGTGGCGGTGGTGTTGAAGCCGCCGGCCCAGGTGTAGAAGCCCAGGTTGGCGTCGTCCCACTGCGTGCCGCCCACCCCGATGCCGCCGGCGCGGAACGAGCCCTTGAACGGGTACCACATCATCCGCTCGCCCTTCCCCGACGCGGGGATGATCCCGATGCCCAGGGCGCCCAGCGCCACCATCCCCCCCGCGCTGTCCACGCGGAAGCGGTCGCCCAGCGGCGAGCCCGAACGCAGGCGCAGGAGGATGTCGGACTGGGCGGCGGCCGGCGCGGCGAGCGCGAGCGCGGCCAGCAGCACCGCCACGGCGGCGCTGCAACGACGAAGGATGCGGTTCATGGCGATTCCGTTGGTGGGAACGTGAAGTGAAAGACGGCGGGACCGGCCGGGTGGCGAAAACACCTGCGCGCACAATGTAATCATCTGCTTCCGGCGAGGGCCACGTTTTCGAGTGGCTCGGCCGGCCCGGCAAGACAAATCGGGGCCGCGGCGCACCGCAGCCGCCTTGCCGTCGCACGGCCGGCCGTCCGGTGCGGGGCCCCGCCTCCATTTCTCGCACCCATACCATCATGCTGATGCCGATGCTGATACCAGACCCGGATGATTCGTTCAGATGATACCGAATCCGGAAATTCAGTGACTTTTCCAGTTCTGCTGGTAGGGTGACGCTTTTCAGCGA
>DASSME010000324.1:0-9776 GCA_035689035.1 Longimicrobium sp.
GCTCACCACCGACCGCAACACCGGGATGGAGCTGCGGGTGTTCGGCCTGGAGCACGAAGTCCTCTCGCGCTACCGCGCCGCCCGCCGCGAGGCGCAGGGCGCCATGCACGCCGCCCGGCGGCGGGTGGCGCTGCTGGGCGCCGCGGGCGACCTCCTCTTCCTGGCCGGCTTCGCGGGCGCGGTGGCGCTGATGCTGTGGCGCGCCGGAGAGGGCCGCGCCACGGTGGGCGAGGTGGTGATGGCCGTTTACCTGGCGCAGCAGCTTCGCGACGCGGTGCTGGCGCCGGTGCAGCAGGTGGCCGGGCTGGGCGAGGTGCTGCGCGCCGGCGGGCGCCTGCTCTGGCTGCGCGGCTACGCCCGCTCGGCCGCCGCCGCCGTGCGCGGCACCCGCCCCGCCCCCGCGCGGCTGGCCCAGGGGATCGTATTCGAGCGCGTCTCCTTCCGCTACCCGGGCACCGACCGCTGGGCGCTGCGCGACGTCTCCTTCCGCATCCCCGCCGGGGCGGTGGTGGCGCTGGTGGGCGAGAACGGCGCGGGGAAGAGCACCCTGGTCAAGCTCCTCACCCGCATGTACGAGCCCACCGCCGGCCGCATCCTGGTGGACGGGACCGAGCTGGCGCAGATCGACCCCGAGGCGTGGCGGGCGCGCCTCTCCGCCGCCTTCCAGGACTTCGCGCGGCTGGAGCTCCTTGCCGCACACGCCGTCGGCGTCGGCGACCTGCCGCGGCTGGACGACCGCGCCGCCGTGCGCGCCGCGCTCGAGCGCGCCGGCGCCGAGGGGGTGCTGGAGCGCCTCCCCGCGGGGCTCGAGACGCAGCTGGGGAGCCGCTGGGAGGGCGGCGCCGACCTTTCTGCCGGGCAGTGGCAGAAGCTTGCGCTGGGGCGCGCGCTGATGCGCGACGAGCCGCTGGTGGTGTTCTTCGACGAGCCCACCGCCAGCCTCGACGCACTGGCCGAGCACGCCCTGTTCGAGCGCTACGCCCGCGCCGCCCGCGCCGGGGGCGCCCGCGGCGCGGTGACGCTGCTGGTGTCGCACCGCTTCAGCACCGTGCGCGGCGCCGACCTGATCCTGGTGATCAGCGACGGCGGGGTGACGGAGCTGGGTGCCCACGACGAGCTGCTGCTGCGCGGCGGATTGTATGCCGAGCTGTACCTGCTGCAGGCGCGCGCCTACGCCTGAGGCGGGGCCAAGGGCCATTCCATCCGAAGGGAGCCGACCCACCATGTGTCAGATCGCCCTGGTCAACATGCCGCTGGCGAACCTCTCCATGCCCTCGCTGGCGCTCACGCTGCTGCACCAGGTGGTGCGCGAGCGCTTCGCGAGCCGCGTGGAGAGCGCCGTCCACTACCTGCACCACGACTTCGCTCGCCACGTGGGGCTGGCCGTCTACGACGAGCTGATGTCGTTCGAGCACCACCCCACGGGGCTGGGCGACTGGCTCTTCCGCCCCGCCGCCTTCCCCGATGCGCCCGACAACGCCGAGGCGTACTTCCGCCGCTACTATCCGCAGCACGGGGCGAAGAGCCGGGCGGTCCGCGAGCTGGTGCTCGAGGTGCGCGCGGGGCTGGTCGCGCACCTCGAGGCGATGATCGACCGCTACGCGCTGGACCGCGCCGACCTGGTGGGGCTCACCTCCATGTTCTCGCAGAACGTGGCGTGCCTGGCCATGGCCCGGCTGATCAAGGCGCGCAACCCCGGCGTGGTGGTGGTGGTGGGCGGCGCCAACTGCGAGGGGGTGATGGGCCGCACGCTGGTGGACCACGCCCCCGACGTGGACTTCGTGTTCTCGGGCCCGGCGCTGCGCAGCTTCCCCCGCCTGGTGGAGTGCCTGCTGGAGGGCGACGACGAGGGGTGCCACCGTATCGACGGCGTGTTCTCGCGCCGCAACCGGCTGGCCGGCGGCGGCTGCCACGTCGAGTCGGCGGATGACGGGGGGCCGCCGGAGGTGCGCGCCTTCGGCGACGACAACGACGTCAACGAGATCCTGGAGCTAGACTACGAGCCCTTCCTGGACCGCTACGAGGCGTACTTCCCCGACCGCGACAAGCCCTTCCTGCTGTACGAGACCTCGCGCGGCTGCTGGTGGGGCGAGCGGGCGCACTGCACCTTCTGCGGCCTGAACGGGAGCACCATCGGCTACCGCTCGATGCGGGTGGAGAACGCCTTCCGCCTCTTCGACAACCTGTTCCGGCACGCGCCGCGCGTGCGCGAGCTGCAGAGCGTGGACAACATCCTCCCCAAGAGCTACCTCACCGACGTCCTCCCCTTCCTGGACACGCCGGACGGGGTGTCGCTCTTCTACGAGGTGAAGGCCGACCTGGACGAAGACGACTTCCGGGCGCTGGCGCGGGCGCGAGTGCTGCGCATCCAGCCGGGGATCGAGGCGCTGAACACCGCCACCCTCAAGCTGATGCGCAAGGGGACCTCGGTGTTCCAGAACCTCTCCTTCCTGGCCAACGCGCGCCGCTACGGGATCCGCCCCGACTGGAACCTGCTGATCGGCTTCCCGGGCGAGCCGGTGGAAGTGTACGAGAAGTACGCGCGCGAGCTGCACCTGCTCACCCACTTCCATCCGCCCCAGGGGGTGTTCCCCGTCCGCTTCGACCGTTTCAGCCCGTACTACGAAGAGGCGGAGGCGTACGGGCTGGAGCTGGAGCCGCTGGACTGGTACGCCTTCACCTACCCGTATCCCCAGGCGGCGCTCCCCTCGCTGGCCTACTACTTCGCCGACCAGAACTACGCGGCGCCCTATGCGCTGAACGCCGCGCTGATGGTGGGCACCCTGCGCGAGGGGGTGGCGCGCTGGCGCGAGCTGTGGGCCGGCGGCACGCCCCCCGAGCTGCGGCTGGAGGAGCGCGATGGCCGGTCGTACGTGCACGACACGCGGAGCGGCGAGCCGCGCCAGCACCCGCTCACCGACACCGAGCGCCGGGTGCTGGAGGTGCTCTCCGTTGCCCGCAAGCCCGCCGCGGTGGCCGCCGAGGTGCCGGGGGTGAACGTGCAGGCCGAGATCGGCGCGCTGCTGGAGCGCGGCCTCCTCTTCCACGAGGGCGAGCGCTACATGAGCCTGGTGATCCCCCCCGCGCGCCCGATCTCCATCCCCCTCGCCCGAACCGACTTCGCCGCCGCCGCGGCGTAGGGGCGGGACGGTCGGGAGAGTGGCGGGGAAGACGTAGAGTTTCGCCGGCGGCGGCGGAGGAGGAACGGCGAAGGGCGTCTCTCACGGGGGAACGGAGACACGGAGAAGGACGAGCGCACGACGTCGTCCCGCGCTCCGTGGCCCCTTGAGCGGATCGTCCGCGCGGGTGCGGCGGGACGGCATCGGGACGGGGCGGGGGCAGTTCTCCGTTTCCTCCGTTCGGCTCCGTTCCTCCGTGTGACCCGCGGTTCGGGAGCGCCGGTCGCGCTGGAGAGCCGTCACGACGATGGGAATGCCGGTCCCCGGCTGGCGGGGGCCGAGGTTCGAACCGAGCGAAGAGGAAACCACCCGTGGACGGCTTTCTCCACGACCTGCGCTACGCGCTCCGCGGCCTGCGCCGCTCCCCGGGCTTCGCGGCGGCGGCGGTGCTCACCCTGGCGCTGGGGATCGGACTCAACGCCGCCCTGTTCAGCGTGGTGAACGGCGTGCTGCTGCGGCCTCTGCCCTACCGCGACCCGGGCGGGCTGGTGCGCCTGTACCACGTGCACCCCGAGCAGGCGCCGGACGGCGGCCCCTTCTCGCCGCAGGACCTGGACGACCTGCGCGCGGCCGACACCGGCTTCCAGTCGCTGGCCGCCTGGCACTACCAGCCGGGCGAGACCGGGCTGAACCTGGCCGGCGGCGGCGCCGAGCCGCGCCGGGTGGAGGTGGCGTTCGTGTCGCGCGAGCTCTTACCGATGCTGGGGGTGCCGGCGGCGCTGGGCCGCACCCTGCGCGACGACGAGAACCAGCCCGGGTCCGACCGGGTGGTGGTGCTGAGCGACGCCTTCTGGCGCAGCCGCTTCAACGCCGACCCGGGGGTGGTGGGGCGCACCGTCATCCTGGACGGCGAGCCGTGGACGGTGGCCGGGGTGATGCCCCCCTCGTTCGCCTTCCCCGCGCGCGAGGCCGAGGCGTGGGCGCCGCTCTCGCGCATCGGCGAGAACGACCTCCCCCACACCCGGGGGCTGCGCTGGATGGAGGTGGTGGGGCGCCTGCGGCCGGGTGTGACCCCCGCCGCCGCGCTGCCCCGGGTGGACGCCGTGCTGCGGCGCCTGGCCGAGGGCTACGGCGACAGCAACGACGGGTGGACCCGCGCCCGCGTGCAGACGCTGCGCGACGCGGTGGTGGGCCCGGTGCGGCCGGCGCTGCTGGTGCTGATGGGCACCGTGCTGCTGGTGCTGGCGGTGGCGTGCGCCAACCTGGCCAACCTGCTGTTGGCCCGCGCCTCGGCGCGCCGGCGCGAGATCGCCATCCGCACCGCGCTGGGCGCCACCCGCGGCCGCCTGGTGCGCCAGATGCTCACCGAAAGCCTGGTGCTGGCGCTGCTGGGGGGCGCGCTGGGGCTGGCGCTGGCCGGCACCGGGGTGCGCGCGCTGCTGGCGCTGAGCGCCGGCACCATCCCCCGCGGCGCCGAGGTGGGGGTGGACGGGCGGGTAGCGCTCTTCGCGCTCCTCCTCTCGCTCCTCACCGCCGGGGTGTTCGGCCTTCTCCCGGCGCTGCGCGCGGTGGACGGCGCCACCGGCGAAACGCTGCGCGACGGCGGGCGGGGCGGCACCGAGCGCAGGGGCGCGGGCTTGCGCGCCGCGCTGGTGCTGGCGCAGACCGCCGCCGCCATGGTGCTGCTGGTGGGCGCTGGCCTGCTGGTGCACTCCTTCTGGCGGCTGGTGCGAGTGGACCCGGGGTTCCGCCCCGCCAACGTGCTGCTGGTGTCGTTCGACATCCCGTTCTACCGCTACGACAGCCCCCGCAAGCTGAACGATTACCGCGACGAGCTGCTGCGCCGCGTGCGCGAGCTTCCCGGCGTGGTGGCCGCGGGCGCGGCCAAGACGCAGCCGCTGCGGGGCGGGGGCGAGCCGTACGTGTTCACCCTTCCGGGGCGCAGCGGCCCCGGCGCCACCCTCAACCTGAGCGCCGGCACCCACTTGGCCACCCCCGGCTACTTCTCGGCGCTGGGGATCCCCGTGCTCCGCGGCCGCGTGTTCGAGCCGGCCGACGACCGGCGCGACGCCCCGCTGGTGCTGGTGGTGAACCAGTCGGCCGCGCGCCGCTACTGGCCCGGCGCCGACCCGGTGGGCGAGCGGGTGGAGATGAACGGCGCCCCCTTCACCGTGATCGGCGTGGTGGGCGACGTGCGCACCGAGGGGTTCGCCACTCCGCCCGGGCCCGCGGTCTACTTCCCCTTCAGCCTGGCGCCGCGGGTGGCCACCCGGATCTTCGTGCGCACTCGCGGCGATCCGGCCGCCTTGGCCCCGGCGGTGCGCCGCGCGATCCACCAGGTCGACCCGCAGCAGCCGATCGGCGAGGTGCGCACCCTGCAGAGCGCCATGGCCGACACGGTGGCGCAGCCGCGCTTCTTCACCCTGCTGCTGGCGGTGTTCGGCTCGGTGGCGGTGCTGCTGGCGGCGCTGGGGCTGTACGGCGTGGTCTCGTACTCGGTCACCCGCCGCACCGCCGAGATCGGGATCCGCATGGCGCTGGGCGCGCAGCCCCACCAGGTGGTGGGGCTGGAGCTGCGCCGCTCGGCGCGCCCCACCCTGGCGGGGATCGTGGTGGGCGCGGCCGGCGCGCTCCTCCTGTCGCGCCTGCTGGCCTCGCTCCTCTTCGAGGTGCGCCCCGCCGACCCGGCCACCTTCGCCGCGGCCGCTGCGGTGCTGGCGGTGGTGGCGCTGGCGGCCGCCTGGCTTCCCGCGCGCCGCGCGGCGAAGATCGACCCCACCAGCGCCCTGCGCGCCGACTGACCCGGAGGCCGTGGTGACCGAGCTCCTTTCGCTCCGCACGGTGGGTGCCGGGGTGGGGCACCTGTTCGGCGCGCTCGTGGAGGCGCTGCGCCGCGTGGGCGCGCGCGCCGGCGTTCCCTTCGATTGACGGAGGCGTCCGTGCCCAACGCATCGCTGCTCCTGGAGGACGTCGCTGGCCAAGCCGATCTCGCCGGCGCCGACGAGCTGGCCCGGGCCAGGCCGGTGCACGCGCGCTGGTCGCCGGTGAACGCCGAGTTCCTCGACTTCGTGGAGCGCAACCCCGAGTGCCTGCAACGCGACGCCTTCGCCTCCCTTTCCCGCGACCCCTCGCTGGCCCACTACTCGCTGCAGCCCTGGCCGCTCTTCGTGGGCGCGCGCCGGCGCGGGGAGACGGCCGAGGTGGCGGTGGGGATGGACCGCCTGGTGAAGGGGGTGATGGAGCGCTTCCTGGACAACGCCCCCGCGCGGATCGTGGAGTTCTACCGCGGCACCCCGCCCGCCGACGGGTCGCCCTCCATGGCGCTGCAGCTGGACGAGGGGATGATGGCGCTGCTGCTGGAAGAGCCCAGCGGCGTGGACGCCGCCCCCTCGCGCGCCGACTACATCGAGACCGCCGAGGGTCTCAAGTTCATCGAGTACAACGCAGGCAGCGCGCTGGGCGGGCTGCACAGCGACACCCTGGGCGAGCTGTACCTGGAAAGCGAGCCCGTCGCCCGCTTCCTGGCCGCGCGTGGCCGGCGGGCGCGCGCCAGCGCCATCCGCCCGGCGCTGTTCCGGCACGTGGTGGAAGACACGGTGCGGCTGGGCGCCTGGCAGGGGGGTGACTTCAACGTGGCCGTGGCGGTACGCCCGCACCGCCCCAGCGTGGTGGCCCTGCACTCGCAGGAGCGCTACACCGACGAGCTGCGCAGCGTCCTTCGCGAGCACGGCCCCGCCGGCGACGGGCGGGTGCTGCTCTGCTCGCTGGAAGAGATCGCCGCCGACCGCAGCGGGCTCTCCCTGCAGGGCCACAGGGTCCACGCCGTGATCGACCACCAGAACGGCCAGGGCGACCTGCGCCACGTCTTCCGCGCCTTCAAGATCGGCCAGGCTAACCTGTTCGGCGGGCCGGTGGGCGACGTGCTGAGCGACAAGCGCAACCTGGCCGTCCTTTCCGAGCACGCCGGGTCCAGCGAATTCACGGCCGCCGAGCGCGGCCTGATCGAGCGGCACCTGCCCTGGACGCGGCGGGTGGTACCCGGCGCCACGGCCTTTCGCGGGCGCGGCTTTCACATTCCCGACGACCTGCCCGGCGCGCGCGCGTCGCTGGTGCTCAAGAAAGCCTCGTCGCTGGGCGGGCAGTTCGTGGAGATCGGCCCGTTCCTGGACGACGGCGCGTGGCGCCGGGCGGTGGCGCGCGCGGTGGAAGAGGGCGACTGGGTGGTGCAGGAGTACCTCCCCACCGTGCCGTACGCCTTCCAGGGCCCGGCCGGCGGCGCGGTGCGCCACGAGCTGGTGTGGGGGCTGTTCGTGTTCGGCGCGCACTACGGCGGCGCGTACCTGCGCATGCGCGCCGCGGGCCACGGCGGCGGTGTGGTGAACGCCGGCCGCGGCGCCGAGGTGGGCGCCATCCTCGAGGTGGACGATTGATCTCGCTGGGTCCACGGAGGTGCGGGGGTGCGGAGTCGGCGGAAGAGCCCGGTGGTCGCGCGGAGTTCGTTGGCTGACGCCCGCATTACCGAGTGCCGCACCGTAGCTGCCGAGCTAGCCGCCGCTGCCGTCCGGGTCGACCAGCGGGAGGACCCAGTGGCCGGTGCTGTCCTGCTGCTCCACCTCGTACGTACCGCGGCGTGTGGCACGATCAGGATGGGCGACGCGAAGTCGTGGCTGTAGTCCATCCGGATCAGCCCCAGCGGCTGGTCGATGCCGCCGGCGTGCACGTACAGCACCCGCCCGTGCTGCGCCCAGTCCGAGGTGTTCGGCCCGCCGTAGGGATGACCCGATCCCGTCGTGGGCGTCTGCGCGATCCGGGCGAGCGCGGCCACGTTGGCCGAGTCGAGCCCCGCGTCCTGCTCGGGCCGGCTGTTGGGGCAGCGGATCTCGGCCAGCAGTTGGTCAGCGTCCAGATGGTGCGGCGAGTGGTGTTGTCGCAAGGGAGGACGCACGGGCCGGGGGCGCCGGCGTCGGGCGTCCGGAATACGGATGCTTGGTACCGAGATCGCAGACCCCAGAACGGCGGGTCGAAACGCAAGAGAGCCCAAGTTGTGCACCCGGACTCTCTTGCGTTCAGCCCTCGCCGGTAGCCACTCACAAACGCCCGAGCACGAGTCTCTCGATGGCATCGTCAATGTCGGCGCCCGCTTCCCAAAGGTCCTCCATCAGCGCATACACGATTCCGTCCGGCGCGACGGCCAGGAACACGTGACCGTTTCCTGCCTCGCCCAGTGGGAAAAGTTCTTTACCGATCGATTCTGCGTGGGCTCGAAAGCGGTGTTCTTCGCCCAGGGCGAGCAGAGGATCGATCACGAATGGTTCCCGGGCACATGCCAGTCCCGGCCCTCTTTGCGTCACGCGAATTCCACCATACCGCGCAAGAGCGCGCTGCCGCAGGTCTCCGCTTTCGCCCAGAAGCGGTTAGGCCATCTATGTGTTGGGGCTGCTTGATCGGACTACGGGCGATGTTGATCTAGCCGGGTCATTCGGAAACTCCCGCTGGCACTTGGCGTGTACCCGGTAACTTCCCAGTGCCCCACAATGGCGGATTGCCCGATTGAACCCTGCAGGACCATAGCGCCGTGATCTCTTGTAGGGTTTAGAATAATTTCCACAGAATCCATGCTCACAACTCGTGCACCTGCAAGTGGGACACGGTCCTCTTCAGGCAAGGTAAGCCCCACCCCGACAAACGTGCCGGCATATACACCGTAATAAGTGAACCCAGACACAGCCATCCAAGGTGGTGGAGGCTCTTGCATCGTTCGCAACAGGGCCAACTTCCCGCGCAACTCCCGCTGGGGGGGGCCGGAGCCTTTGTTGGCAGTCTGCTCCACCTGTATGTCGAGCGCCCAAGTGCCTTCGAGTAGTCTCTCGGGCTCGCGATATTGCTTGGAAGGCGCTGACAGTGTCAGCAGGAGCCACCCGGCAGAGGCTAAGCTTCTTCTTGGCATCACGAGTCCTTAGAATCGGCGTGAACGATGGTGAAACTCCGAGCGCACGACATTTTCTCGGGTCCGCGCACAGCCACTGTTGTCGGTGCATTCCCAACCTTCATGCAACGGCTGTGCATGACCATACGTCGTGTGCGATCACGTCACTTTCCGTAATTCCCCCCCTTGCTCGGAATTGGGGAAACGCTGTTAGCAACGTCGGGATCTCGCTGAAATCGAACCAGACGTCGATAACGGTCTGCCCTCGAGCGTTTTTGTAAGGATCATCTACTTCCCCGGGGTTTGACAAGTCTTTTTCTCCAAAGTTCACAATTACATTCGGGTCGAGTTCCATGTCCTGCAGCGTTTCGGCCAACGTGCGGCTTCGGCTGGCCGCCGCTCTTACTATCCTTTCTAGTTGAACGCTCGAGAATTTGATTGAGTCCGCCTTCAATCCATACGGATCGGAATATCGTACTGGATCCCCCTCCGCGAACCCGTAGCCGTTCACCCCGCCCGCGAGCCCGATCGGATCCTCCTGCGTGAAGCGGCCGCTCCGGGGGTCGTAGAAGCGGTTGCGGCGGAACATGAGGCCGCTGGCGTCCTGCGCGTCTTGCGGTAGGCTGCCCATCCAGGTGATGGGTCCCGCGACGCTGTTCTGCCGCAGCAGGTGCCGCATGTTGGCGGCCTTGCCGGGGAAGTCGATCTCGATGCAGCGGGTCTGCAGCGTG
>DASSME010000325.1:0-16464 GCA_035689035.1 Longimicrobium sp.
ACCGGCTCGGCGGTCTCGGGCCACAGCTCGCGCATCACCGCGCTGGGCCCCAGGTCGCCGCGCCCCAGGGCGGCGAAGAGGTGCGCCTCGTCGGGGAGGCCCAGCGCGCGCGCGGCCTCGGCGAAGCGCTCGTCGGTCACCTTCTCGCGCCGGGCCTTCTTGATCTCCCGCTCGATGAACTCGCGCCCCAGCTGCACCGAGCTGCCGAACTCCTCCTCCTTGATCCACTGCCGGATCTTGTTGCGCGCCCGCGCCGTCTTCACGAAGGCCAGCCAGTCGCGCGAGGGGCGCTGGCGCGCGTCGGTCAGGATCTCGACGGTGTCGCCGTTGTGCAGCTCGCGGGTGATGGGGCTGATGCGCCCGTTCACCCGCGCGCCCACGCAGTGCACCCCCACCTCGGTGTGCACCGCGAACGCGAAGTCGATGGGCGTGGCCCCCTTGGGCAGCTGCTTCACGTCGCCCATGGGGGTGAAGACGAAGATCTCGTCCTGGAACAGGTCGATGCGGAGGAATTCCATGAACTCCTCCGGCTCCTTCGTCTCCTGCTGCCACTCCAGCACCTGCCGGAACCAGGTGAGCGTCTCGTCCACGTCGTCGGTGGCGCGCCCCTCCTTGTACTTCCAGTGCGCCGCGATGCCGTATTCGGCGGTGCGGTGCATCTCGCGGGTGCGGATCTGGATCTCGTACAGCCGCCCGCCGGGGCCGAAGATGGTGGTGTGCAGCGAGCGGTACATGTTGCTCTTGGGGGTGGCGATGTAATCGTGGAACCGCTCGGTCAGCGGCGTCCAGCGATTGTGGATCACCCCCAGGGCGTGGTAGCAGTCGGTGACCGTCTCCACGATCACCCGCATGGCCATCAGGTCGTAGATCTCGTCGTAGCTCTTCTGCCGGCGCACCATCTTGCGGTAGATCGACCACAGGTGCTTGGGCCGACCCGTCACCTCGGCGTCGATCCCGGCCTCGTGCAGCTCGGCGCGCAGCGGCTCGCGCATGCGCTCCACCAGCTCCTCGCGCTCGCGCCGCTTCTCGCTCACCTTCTTGGCCAGCTCGCGGTAGGCGTCGGGCTCCAGGAACTTGAAGCACAGGTCCTCGAGCTCCCACTTGATGGTGGCCACGCCCAGCCGGTGCGCCAGCGGCGCGTAGATCTCGCGCGTCTCCAGCGCGATGCGCCGCCGCTTCTCCTCGCCCAGGTAGTCGAGCGTGCGCATGTTGTGCAGCCGGTCGGCCAGCTTCACCAGGATCACCCGGGCGTCCTGCGCCATGGAAAGGAGCAGCTTGCGGAAGTTCTCCACCTGCTGCTCGGTGCTGGTGCGGAACTGCACCTTGGCCAGCTTGGTGAGCCCGTCCACCACCGTGGCCACCTCGTCGCCGAAGGCGTCGCGCACGTCGTCGAGCGTGGCCGAGGTGTCTTCCACCACGTCATGGATCAGCGCGCTGGCGATGGTCACCGAGTCCAGGTGCAGCTCGCCCAGGATCGCCGCCACCTCCACGCAGTGCGTCACGTAGTCTTCGCCCGAGCGCCGCTTCTGCCCCGCGTGCGCCACGCTGCTGAACTCGTAGGCGCGCGTGACCAGGTCCAGGTCCACGCGCGCGGCGTACGGCTCGATGGCCGCGAACAGCTGAGGCGCGAGGATGGCGCGCGCGTGCTCGAGCGCGCCATCCTCCAGCACGGCCGGTGCGGGGGTGGCCATCAGCGCACCTCCCAGCGGCGGGCGCGCGCGGGCGCCCGCCCGCGGATGGCGGACGCGCAAGGGAACGGCGGGACGGCGGCGGAGTCGCGGATTCGGCTCATTCTTCCAATGTAAACACAAGCGGGGCGGCGGTCACGTCCCTTCGCGCCGCCACCCCTGCAAATCCCGCCGCACGGGCCGTCCCGCCCCACTCTCCGGCCCTCCCGGCCCGCCGCGCAGGCGGCGCTACGCCGCGGCCAGCTTCGGCCCCTGCGCGGCGGAGAGCCCGGTGCGCAGCTCCTTGCTCTCGCGGAACGAGTAGTAGCGCCCCTCGCCCACGATCACGTGGTCGGTGACCGGGATGCCCATGAAGTCGCCCGCCGACACGAGCTGGAAGGTGACCTGCCGGTCGTCGGTGGAGGGGAGCGGCTCGCCGCTGGGGTGGTTGTGCACCAGCACCACCGACGCGGCCGACTCGGCCACCGCGTGCTTGAACACCTGCCGCGCGTGCACCAGCGACGCGTCGAGCGTGCCCTGCGACACCAGCACGTCGCGGATCAGCTCCTCCTGCGTGTTCAGCAGCAGCACGTGGAACTCTTCCTGGTCCAGGTCGCGCAGGCGGTAGCGCATCCGCTCGTACACGTCGCGCGCGGTGCTCAGGCGGTCGCCGTCGGGGCGGGCTTCCTCGGCGGCGCGGCGGCCCAGCTCCAGCGCGGCCAGGATGCGCGTGGCCTTGGCCGGCCCGATCCCCGGCACGCACCCGGCGATGGCCGCCACCGGCGTGTGCATCAGGCGGCGCAGCGAGCTTTCGCCGTTCTTCTCGGTGGAGAAGGCGGCCAGCAGGTCGCCCGCGAGCTCCACCGCGGTGCGCGCGGGAACGCCCTCGCGCTCCTGCCGCCCGGTTTCGATGAGCAGCGCCAGCAGTTCGCGGGTGCTGAGCGCCCGCACGCCGAGGTTGCGCACCCGCTCGCGGGGGCGGTCGGCGGCCGCCCACTTCTTCATGGGGAAGAACATGGTATCCGATGCAGGAACGCTGGAGGTGAGCATCCATCAACCTCAACCCTGTACCCGAATAAAATACGAAGATCTCTCCTCCAAGTAAAGGGAGTGAACATTTGTCTCCACCCTTTGGCTCCTCCCCCCATCCCCGCCGCCTGGCGAACCGAGGCTCTGCTGAACTACGTCATCGGGTAACTGCTTTCAGGCCGTCATCCCGCCGTCCGCCACCTCTCGCGCGGGCTCGGCCGACGCTGCACGGGCGCCGACCGCCCCGCTGGAGCGGTTTGCGTCCGAGTCCAAAGGGGCTTCTCATCTCATCCCGAGCTCATACGAGAGCCCGGCTGATTCGTACAGCGACTGACAGACAACGGGTCTCACGCAGGGTCAGCAGAGTCATCAGCAAACTGCAGTTTTCTGCTGACCCTGATGACCCTGTGTGAGATAAGTTTCTCCCCTGATTCGGGATAACGCTCGTCTTCCGCAGCCAGGTCGCGGATGAGCCGAGCGACATCAGACGCAGCAGCGGAGAAGAAAGGAGCAGTGGAGGACCCTCCGGATTCGCGTGCAGTTTCCGCTGCTCCGTTGCACTCCGCTCCTCCGTGTGACCCACCCGCTGAGCCGGTCTGACGAAGGAGTTTCCGGATCGGCGATCATACCGGGAAGGCGAGTGCACCCCCGATCCCCGCACTTCATGGTAGCCGCGGCGCGGAGGAAAGCCTGCACGACGAGCCGACGGGGGACGGGAAAGCGCGAGCTGTCAGAAGACGAAACGGCGGCGGGGCGGCGCGCCTGGATGGCACGCCGCCCCGCCGAGTTCCGCCGGACCGCGCGGATCAGCGCGCGCGGCCGTGGCAGTTCTTGTACTTCTTCCCGCTCCCGCAGGGGCAGGGGTCGTTGCGGCCCACGGCGGCCTGCGCCGCGGCGGGCCGGGGGGCGCCCTCGTCGTCGCGGTTGGTGCGCAGCTGGCGCTGGCTGGGCGGCACGGCGGCGTACGGGTTGATCCCCAGCGAGCTGCGGCGCGGCGGGGGCGCCGGCTCGGGGGCGGGCGTCTCCTCCTCGGCGCCGTAGCTCGCCTCCACCGGCTCGTCGCCGCGCATCGGCGTGCCGAAGAACATCGGCGGCGGGGGCGGCGCCTCGGCCGGGGCGATCTGCGCGCGGAACACGAAGCGCGCGGCCGAGCCGTAGAGGTCGCGCATCAGCGCCTCGAACATGTCGTAGGCCTCGGCCTTGTACTCCACCAGCGGGTCCTTCTGCCCCCAGCCGCGGAACCCGATCGACGCCTTCAGGTGGTCCAGGTCGTAGAGGTGGTCCTTCCACTTCTCGTCGATGGTGCTGAGCACGATGAAGCGCAGCACCGCGTCGGCCGCCTCGCCGAACTGGTCGAGCTTGTGGTGGTACCCCTCGCGCGCCAGCTCCAGCACGTACTCCTGCACCTCGGCGCGGGTGTGGAACGCGTCGCCTGCTTCGCCCTCGGCCGCGGGGAAGCGGTCGGCGGTGAGGAAGAAGTCGAGGGTGATCCGCTGGCGCAGCCCCGCCAGGTCCCACTCCTCGGGGTGCGGGCCGTCGGTGTACTCCTCGATCAGGGCGGGGATGCTGCGCTCGATCATCTCCCACACCTCGCCCACCAGCTCGCCGCCGCCCTCGAGGGCGAAGGTGCGCAGGTCGTAGATCACCTCGCGCTGCTGGTTCATCACGTCGTCGTAGTCCAGCAGCCGCTTCCGGGCCTCGAAGTTCTGCAGCTCCACCCGCTTCTGCGCGCCCGAGATCGAGTTGGTGATCCACGGGTGGGTGATCACCTCGCCCTCCTGCGCCCCCAGCCGGTCCATGATGCTGGCGATGCGGTCGCTGCCGAACAGCCGCATCAGGTCGTCTTCCAGCGACAGGAAGAACTGGCTGGCGCCGGGGTCGCCCTGGCGGCCGGCGCGCCCGCGCAGCTGCCGGTCGATGCGGCGGCTCTCGTGGCGCTCGCTGCCGATGATGTGCAGCCCGCCCGTCTCCACCACGAAGTCGTCGGGCTGCCCGTCGAGCTGCAGGGTCAGCTCGGGGTCGGCCATGGTGGAGACGAGGGTGAGGTCCACCCCGCGCTCCTTCAGCCACGCCAGCGTGCGCGGGTCGGTGACCCCCGGCCCCAGCTTGATGTCGGTGCCGCGCCCGGCCATGTTCGTGGCGATGGTGACCGAGCCCGGCTGGCCCGCGCGGGCCACGATCTCGGCCTCGCGCTGGTGGTGCTTGGCGTTCAGCACCTCGTGCGGGACGCCGGCGCGCTTCAGCATGCGCGACAGCGTCTCGCTGACGTCGACCGAGACGGTGCCCACCAGCACCGGCAGCTCCATGGCGTGCAGGCGCTGGATCTCGGTGATAATGGCGTTCAGCTTCTCGCGCTTGGTCTTGTAGACCAGGTCGTGCCGGTCTTCGCGCCGGATCGGACGGTTGGTGGGAATCACCATCACGTCCAGCGTGTAGATCTGGTGGAACTCGCCCTCCTCGGTCTCGGCGGTGCCGGTCATCCCGCCGAGCTTGTCGTACATGCGGAAGTAGTTCTGGATGGTGATGGTGGCCAGGGTCTGCGTCTCGGCCTTCACCGACACGCCCTCCTTGGCCTCCACCGCCTGGTGCAGCCCGTCGCTCCACCGGCGCCCCTGCATCATGCGGCCGGTGAACTCGTCCACGATCATCACCTCGCCGTTCTGGATGACGTACTGCTCGTCCTTGTTGAAGAGCGTGTACGCCTTCAGCAGCTGGTGGATGACGTGGATCTTCTCGCTCTTCTCCGCGTACTCGCGCTCCAGCGCGGCGATGGCGTCGCGCTTCTCGTCCACCGAGAGCTCGGGGTCCTGCTCCACCCGGTGCACTTCCTCGCTGATGTCGGGGACCACGAAGGCCTCGTGGTCGTCGGGCGCGAGGACGTCGAGCCCCTGGTCGGTCAGGTGCACGTTGTGCCCCTTCTCGTCCATGCTGAAGAGAAGCTCCTCCTCGAGCTCGTGGACCTTCTTCTCCTGCATGTAGTCGCGCTCCACCTTCCCGATCGTCTTCACCAGGCCGGGGTCGTCGGAGAGCATCTTGAGCAGGCGCTTGTTGCGCGGGGTGCCGCGGCGGGCCAGGAACAGCTTTTCGCCGGCGGCGTAGGGGTCGCCCCCCGCGATGTCCTTCTCGGCCTGCGCGATCAGGTCGTTGACGATGCGGTTCTGCCGGCGGAAGAGGTCGCTCACCGCCGGGTTGTAGCGCGCGTAGGCCTCGTTGGTCTCGTTCCCCACCGGGCCGCTGATGATCAGCGGGGTGCGCGCCTCGTCGATCAGCACGCTGTCCACCTCGTCCACGATGGCGTAGGCGTGGCCGCGCTGGACGCGGTGCGCCAGCTCGTGGACCATGTTGTCGCGCAGGTAGTCGAACCCGAACTCGTTGTTGGTGCCGTAGGTGATGTCGGCGTGGTAGGCCTCGCGCCGCGTCTCGGTGTTGGGCTCGTGCAGGTCGATGCAGCCCACGCTGAGGCCCAGGTACTTGTACACGTGGCCCATCCACTCGCTGTCGCGCTGGGCCAGGTAGCTGTTGACGGTCACCAGGTGCGCGCCGCGCCCGGTGAGCGCGTTCAGGTACAGCGGGAGGGTGGCCACCAGGGTCTTCCCCTCGCCGGTGGCCATCTCGGCCACCTTCCCCTGGTGCAGCACGATCCCGCCGATCAGCTGCACGTCGTAGGGGACCATGTCCCAGGTGAGATCCTGGCCGGTCACCGAAACGGTGGTGCCCACCAGCCGGCGGCACGCCTCCTTGACGGTGGCGAACGCCTCGGGAAGGATCTCGTCGAGGGCGGCCTCGGTGGCGCCCTTCAGCCGCTTCTCAACCTCGCCCATCTGCACCGCCAGCTGCTCGCGCTCGGCGGCGCTCTCGCTCTGGCGCTTCTGCTCGCGCAGCTCGTCGAGCTCGCCCTGCGCCTGCGCGGTGGCCTCGCGGATGTACTCGCGGAACTTCTCGGTCTGTGCCTTCAGCTCCTCGTCGGAGACGCCCTGCAGCTCCTCGAAGTGCCGGTTGATCTCGACGACGATCGGCTGCAGCCGCTTCAGCTCGCGCTGGTGCCGGGTGCCGAACACCGCCCGGATCACGCTCTTCAACATGTCCTCAACGCCCTTCCGTTCCGTTCGTGGCGGAACCGTTCGTTAACCCCCATACAGGCCGCGGCGCTCGATCACGGCGCGCACGGCCTCGGGGACCAGATATCGGATCGTTTCACCCGCCCGCACGCGGCGGCGGATCTCGGTGCTCGACACATCCACACGGGTGACGGAGACGGCCACGGCGGGGTACGGCAGCCCGTCGGGAACTCCCTCGCCCCGGCGGCTCACCACCACCAGCCGGGCCAGCCGCGCCACCTCGCCGGGCTCCTTCCACTTGGGGAGCTCGCGCAGGTTGTCGGCGCCGGTCAGGAAGTACAGCTCCGCGCCCGGGTGCCGCGCCTGCAGCTCGCGCAGCGTGTCGACCGTGTAGCTGGGCCCGGTGCGCTCCAGCTCCAGCGGGTCCACCGCGAAGCGCGAGTCGCCCTCCACCGCCGCGCGCGCCATCTCCAGCCGCGCGTCGGGCGGCGCCTGGACCAGGGCGCGCTTGAACGGGTGCACCGCCGCGGGCACCCACAGCACGCGCCCCAGCCCCAGTGCCTGGGCGGCGTCGCTGGCGGCCACCAGGTGGCCCAGGTGCGGCGGGTCGAAGGTCCCGCCGAACACGCCCAGCTTCACCCCGCCCGTCCCGTTCACCCGCCGGCCCGCGTTCAGGGAGCCGGGGCGGACGGGCGGACGGCGGCCGTCGCGCTGTCGTGCGCGGGGGTGGGAGCGGGCGGGGCGGCGGCCAGCAGCCTGGCCTCGGGGCTCTGCGGGAAGTCGCGCAGCAGCCGCTGGCGGGCCTCCTCGGCCTCTTCGCGGTACCCGATGCGGGTGTAGGTCTCCACCACGCGCGCCAGCGCCGCGGGCGCCCACTTCGTCTCCGCGTAGCCGTTCACCGCGTCGTTGAAGTAGATGACGGCGGCGTCGTAGGCCTGGCGGCGGAAGTAGAACTGTCCGTTGAGGTACGCCTTGTACGCCAGCTTCTCGCGCATGTCGCTCACCCACGTCCGCGCGGTGTCGGCCTGCGGGGTCTGCGGGTAGTAGCCGGCGTAGCTCTGGCAGTAGGTGATGGCCGTCTCGGTGTACTGCTGGTCGAGCTGGGCACGGGGCGACAGGCCGCGGTACGCCTCGCACAGCCGGAAGCGCGCCTCCTGCTGCTCGGGCGCCTGCGGGTAGTCGGTCACCAGCCGCAGCAGCTCGGAGCTGGCGGTCAGGTACTCGCCCGTGTGGATGTGCGAGGTGCCCAGCGCCATCAGCGCGCCCGGCATGCGCGGGTCGCCGGCGGCGTTGGCATCCACCCAGCGCTTGATCAGGTCGGCCGCGCGGGCGTAGCGGTGGGCGCGATACGCGTTGAGCCCGCGCACCAGCGCGATCTCGGGCGTGATCGGCGCCTCCTTGCGGAAGACGGCGCAGGCGGACAGGGAAACGGCAACGATGAGCGCGGGGACGGCCCGGCGCCCGAGGCGATGTTTGGTCATGTGGCCCGAGTACCCCGCCGGGCGGGGGCTTGTTCATTTCCCTGGCCACGCGCCGGAAGGGGCGCGTGGGGGCAGGCACGTCGCAAGGCGCGCGCCGCGCCGGGTCTGCCGTTTCGGCGGCTCTGCGGACGCGGCGCGGACACCTGGTCAGCGTCTGTAGGCCGGTGCGCCACCCTGGCGCAACCCCGGCATCTCCGTTCGGACAAATCTCCAACAGGTGCGCAAGTGCGCGAGTGCGTGAGTGCGTTCTGATCCGCCGCGCGCCGCCGGCTCCGTGCCGCGGAGGAATTCCCCTCCCCGCGGTGGCCGCCGACGCAGCCCGGAACCCCGACGCACTCGCGCACTGGCGCACTCACGCACCCGTTCGCGGCGCCCGGGAGCGCTCCTCAGCTTCCCTCGCGCTGGCGCTCCAGCATCCCCAGGAACCCGGAGATCTGCGCGTTGTCGGGCTGCTGCTGCTCGCACCGACGCCATTCGCGCTCGGCGTCGTCCAGCCGGCCGGCGCGGTAGAAGGCCAGCCCCAGGTTGGCGCGCGCGGCCACGAAGCTGGGCTTTTCGGCGAGCACCGTCTCGAGCTCGGCGACGGCGTCGTCCGGGCGGCCCATGTCGATCAGCGTGCGCGCCAGCTTGTTGCGGATGTCCATGAACTGCGGGCGCAGCGCCGCGGCCTTGCGGTACTCCTCCAGCGCCTCGTCGTCGGCGCCGGCCTGCAGGTAGGTGTCGCCCAGCTGCGCGTGCATGTTGGCCAGCCGCGCGGCCGCCGCGCTGGAGAAGCGCTGCCCCCCCGCCTTTTCCTCGTCGGCCTCGGCGGCGCGCTGGAAGGAGTCGCGCGCCTCGTCGGTGCGGCCCAGGTCGTTGAGGGTGATGGCGCGGTTCACGTGCGCCTCCACGTACCCCGGGTTCAGCTCGGTGGCGCGGGAGAACGCTTCGAGCGCCTCTTCGGGGCGGCCCACCAGCGACAGGCAGAGGCCGATCAGGTTCTGCACGTCCGCGAAGCCCGGGTGCTTTTCCGCGACCGACTGCAGGTCGTCGAGCGCCGCCACGTACGCGTTGCGCGCGATGCTCTCCTTGGCGCGCGCGATCATCTGCTCGACGGCGGGGTCCAGCGGCATGGCGTGTCCCTCGGGGCGGCGGGTGCGGGGCAAAAGCGCGCCAAGTATAGACGGGCGCGGCCCCTGCGGCAACCCGGACGCGCCGCACGCGCGCGTCCGCACCCGTCTCCACCGTCCGGTCGCGAAGGGACTCATACCGGGTCCGGGCGAATCGTTCCACCCGAACCTTCCGAATGATCTCACGCAGGGCCCGCAGGGTCCGCAGGGAACTGCCCGTCTTTTCTGGGAACCCTGCGGACCCTGCGTGAGGAAGCGGTTCGGCCGGACCGGATATCGGCATCGGACCGAATCCGGGACTTCCGTGGCTCGACCAGCCCGGCTGATGGGTCACCCGGAGCAGCGGAGAAGAACGGAGGAACGGAGCAGTGCGACGAAGTTCTCCGCTCCTCCGTTGCCCTCCGCTCCTCCGTGTGACCCGTTCCAGCGATGCCGATGGAGCGTCGTAGCTCCGAGAATCGGGATCAGCCGCCTTCGGCCAAGCGGCGGGCGGTGCGCGCCATCCACGCCGCGGGCGCGAACGCCGCGGCGAGGTTGGCCGACCTCCACGCAGCGCGCACCGCCAGCGCGGCAGCCGGAAAGACGCGGTCGAGCGGCGAGGCGCCCGCGTAGCCGCGCGGGATGGCGCTGATGTGGGAGCCGTACCAGAGCCCGCCGTACTCGCCCTGGCCGCGCGCCAGCGCGAAGGCGGTGCGCGCCAGCGCCAGCAGCAGGCCGTGGAAGGGGCGGTAGCGGCGCGTGAAGAGGTACACCAGGTAGGCGGTGGCGGCCTCGCGCCGGAACAGGTCCTCGGCGCGCCCCGCCGCCATCGAACGCGCCATCCGCAGCATCCGCGCGGGGAGCTCGCCCTCCGGGTGGGCGGCGCAGCGGTGCTCCACCTCGCGCAGGTCGTCGCCACCGCACCCGCGCGCCGCGGCGGCGGCCACCAGCAGGTCGCGCAGCGAGCCGCGGCGCTCGGGGTGGTGCAGCGTGCCGTGCGAAAGGACGTGCCAGAGGTGGTTGGCCGGCGACAGGCGCAGCAGCCCCGGCACCGGCAGCGGCTCGGCGCCGGCCCAGGGGTCGCGCTCCAGCGGCGGCGCCAGCGCGAAGTGCAGCTCCACCGGGAGCGCGTTCTCGCGGATGCGCGCCGCCATCTCGTGGCGGTTGGGCGCGCCGGGGCCGAAGTCGTGGTCCTGGTGGCGGTACCCCGAGGCATCGAGCTCGGCCGCCACCGCGCGCGACTGCTCGGGGCGCACCAGCACGTCCAGGTCGGTCACGTCGACCTCGCAGCTCCCGGCCAGCACGGCGGCGCCGCCCTTCAGCACGATCCCCTCCCACCCGTGCTCGCCCAGCAGCCGCGCCACGTGCCCGGCCTCGTGGCGCAGCGCCAGCGTCTTCGCCGCCTCGGCCAGGCCGCGGCGCTCCAGCGCCTCGCGCGCGGGGTCCGGCAGCTGGTCGAGCAGCCCGGCCGCCGCCAGCACCCGGCGCAGCGGGTGCGCGCACCGCTCCACGCGCAGGAAGGTCTCCCACGCCTCGGCCCCCGCCTGCGGGGGGAGCGACGCCGGCCCGCCGGTGAGCACGCCCAGCGCCCAACCGCGCAGGAGGAGCGCCGAGGCCGCGCACGCCCGCTGCGAATCGCCCATTCGGATCGGTGGTTGAGGGAAGCGCCGCGCCGGCAATTCCGGCTCGAAAGGGAACGGGGTGCCGCACGACGCGTTCCACCGCCGCGCAACGATTGGAACGGGCGCGATGCGCCGTGAGCTTCCGCGGCCCGCCGCGCCGTCCTAGTCGGCGGCCTGCCGCGGGCCGCGCGGCGAGGCGGCCGAGCGCGCCCACGCCGCGAAGGGAACCGCGGCGAGCGACGCCGCCAGCAGCCGCGCGGCGCGCAGCGGCGGCGCCGCGACCTGCGCCGCCAGCCGCAGCGGGAGCGAGCGGTACGACGACGCCGCGCCCAGCGGGCGGCGCAGGGTGAGCCCCCACAGCGAGGCGTACTCGCGCGGGTGGGCCACCAGCGTGACGAGCGCGCCGCCCAGGTCGCGCGTGAACTTCCCCGAGCCCGTCCAGGCGGACAGGTGGCGCAGCATCAGGTAGCGCGCCGCCGCCTCGGCCGCGAACGCGTCGCGCGGGGCGCGCCCGCCCGCCAGCGCGCGCCCCATCTCCAGCGTGCCGCGCATGGCCCGGGCGCCGCCGTGGCCGCTGGCGGTGAGCTCCGGGGGCAGCTCCGGCCCCGCGGCGGCGGCGGTGGCCACCAGCAGCAGGTCGCGCAGGTTGCCGCGCCGGTCGGGGTGGCTCTGTACGACGTGTTCCAGCAGGTGGCGCAGGTGGTCGCGCGGGTGCAGCCGGAACACGCCGGGCACCCCCTCCAGCGGCTGAGCGCGGTCCACCAGCGCATCGGCGGCGTCGAGCCCGCCCAGCCGCTCGTGGATCTCCACCTGCACGTGGTGGGGGGTGACGCGCTGCCCCAGGTGCTGCATCCCGGCGCGCGGGTCGGGATCGGGGTGCAGCGCCACGTAGCCCAGCCCCTGCTCCAGCCGCGCGGCCAGCGCGCGCCCCTCGCCGGGGCGCAGCAGCAGGTCCAGGTCGGCCACGTCCAGGGCGCGCGCCGGGTCGGGCACCAGCACGCCACCCTTCATCACCACCACCCGCCACCCCTCGGCCGCCGCCACCGTGCGCACGGTGTGGATCTGCGCCGCCGCCGACAGGATGCGCATCAGCTCCACCTCGGCGCGGCGGTGCAGCGCCTCGGCGGCGTGGGGGGGCAGCCGCACCCCGGCGTGCGCCACCGCGCGGGCCAGCGGGTGGGCGCACCGCTCGGCCAGCAGAAAGGTCTCCCAGCTCCCCGCGCTGCAGGCGGGCGCCGCGCCGGCCGCCTCGCCCCCCAGCAGCCGCAGCGCCCAGGCGCGCAGCGCCAGCGCCTCGGCCAGCCGGAAGCCGCGCACCGCCGCGGTCCTAGAAGCGGGCACGAACGGCCAGCGTGGCGTTGAGGTTGAAGGCGTCGTCGCCGAAGTCGCGGTTCAGCTCCCACACGCCGCGCACGCCGCCGGTCAGCTCGGCGCCGCGCACGAACAGCACCCGCTCCACCCCCAGCGCGTGCGTCACGTCCAGCACCCCGGGGAGCGAGTCGGTGGCGGCGCGCTCGCCGCGCAGCCCCCGGTCCCAGCGCAGCGTCCACCGCCCCGAGGGCGAGTAGCGCTCCAGCGCCAGCGTGGACGCGGCCCCGCCGTACGCGTCGGCCGCGCCCAGGATCTGCCCGCGCAGCGTGTGGCCCTGCCGGGTGCCGTTGTTGATGTAGTACAGGTTCTGGGTCCGCACGCGGGTCAGGTTCGAGCGCCGCGCGTTCATCACCTCGCCGCGCAGCAGGAGCACCTCCCGCGCGTCGCGCCGCCACGCCTTCTGGAAGCCCAGGGTGTAGGCGCTGGCGTGCTCGGGCTCCATCAGGAAGTCCTGCACGTCCCAGCTGTGGTCGTCGCGGCCGTACTCGCCGTAGAACTCGAAGCCCGCCCGCGGCAGGACCCAGCGCGCGAAGAGCGAGGCGAGCTGGTTGTCACGGTCGCCGCGCTGGTCGGCGCCGAAGCCGGTGCTGTCGATCGACGCCTTGAGCCAGGGCTGGAACGGCTTGAGGAAGTTGTGGAGGGTGAGCCCGCTGTCCGGCCAGGGCGTGTGGTAGAAGCGGGTGATCCCCAGCTCCAGGTTCGGCGCGAAGCGCGGCGCGAAGGTGGCCACCCACCCCGCCATGAAGCGGCGGCTGAACTGCCCCGTGACCGGCGAGTACGCCGACTGCTGGATGGTGCCCCACACGCCGCGCGTGTCCAGCCGGCCGATCCCGATGTTCACCGCGCGCGAGGTGCCCAGGAACAGGTGCGGATAGCCGCCCGCGTTGTTCCCCAGCACCATCGGCTGCTCCACGGCGGGGCCCCACTGCTGCGCCGCGGTCGACACCCCCACGGCCATGGCCCCCGCGTCGATCCGCAGCGTGCTCTCGCCGGGGTCGATGCGGCGGTAGGCGCCGTCGCCGAAGCGCTGGGGGTAGTCGATCTGCTGCGGCGAGCGCGGGTCCTGGAAGCGGAAGGCGGCCGGACGCCCGTTGCGCGCCAGCGCGAAGTCGTCGTTCTGCGCCACGAACGCCACCGGCGCCAGCACCAGGGTGAGCGGCCCCGCCTGGAGCGCCACCCCGCCCATCGCCACGCCGGTGGCGCCCTTCCCCGCCCACATCACCCCGTCGTTGAAGCCGTAGGGGAAGGCGGAGTTGTAGCGTCCGCCCACCAGGGGCCCGACCGCCGTCACCCGGGCGCCCGGAGGGCGCCGGTAGTCGTACGCCGCGGCCCAGGGGTGGCCCGCGCTGTCGCGGGGCGCCGCGTGGTCCAGGTCGCGCGGGCCCAGCCCGCGCACCGACCAGGGGTACACCGGGGCGTCGCCGGTCAGCTGCAGCAGCCGCAGGTAGCGCTCGGCCTCGCTCCCCACGAACACCTCGGCGCGCACCGGCTCGGCGGCGGCCGGGCCACCCGGCGCGCGCGGCGACTGCGCCTGGGCCGCGGCCCCCAGCGGGACGGCGGCCAGCGCGAGCACGAGCGCCCGCGTCCGGCGCGGAACGGCCGGCACGGCGCGGAACGGAAGCGGGGGTGAGATCCGGTGGTCCTTCATGGGAACGTGATCCCGTGGATGATACAGGTCGCCGCGGGACGGGTGCCGCGGCGCGCGGCCGCATCGGGCCGGGGCGTCCACGCCCGTGGTCCCGCCCGGGCGGGGCGCCACTAGCGGCCCAGCGCCACCGCGATCCGGCGGGCGGTGCGCGAAAGCGGCATCGGGAGCGAGATCCAGCGCAGGTAGCGGCGGCGGATCTCGGCGAAGCGGGCCAGGTCGCGCGGCTCGCGGAACGCCAGCAGGTTCCCCGTCGCCGCCGGGTCGGCCAGCTCGCACGGGTAGTCGGCGAAGCGGCGGAAGCGGTGGGCGGCGCCGTAGCGCTGCACCGGGTACCACTCGGCCACCACCACGGTGTAGCCGTGGCCCACCAGGAAACCGGCCATGTCGCCCCAGGTGTACCCCAGCGGCACCGTCTTGCGGTCCTCGAACTCGCACAGCACCACCCGCGGCCTGATCGCCTCCCAGTCCAGCGACCGCAGCACCATCAGGTCGTACCCCTCGGTGTCGACCTTGAGCAGGTCGATCGCCTCGATCCCGTATTCGGCGCGGGCGTCGGCCAGGGTGGTGCTGGTGACGGACCCGGCCTCCACGTGCGATTCGACGAACGGCGTGAGGGTGCTGATCCCGGTCGACTCGCTGCTGCGGTAGAAGGGGAGCGTCTCGCCGGCGCGGACGGTGACCGCCCGCGGGTCGATGCGCACGTTGGGGAGCGCGCCCACCCCGCGCCGCAGCTGCTCGCGGTTCACCTCGTCGGGCTCGAAGCCCAGCACGGTCCACCCCGCCTGGGCGAACGGGCGCAGCGAGCCGCCCACGTGCGCGCCCACGTCCACCAGCACGCCGGGCCCGCCGGGCGCGAGCGTGTCGAACAGCATCTGCGACTCGCTCAGGATCTCGGGGCGGGCGAGCCTGCGGGCCTTCCTTGCGATCTGCTTCAGGTCCATGCGTCCAACGCAGAGAGGTAGGGGGACGGGACGCGGGCGCGCGGCCGTCGCGAACGGGGTCCGGCGGGGCGGCCGGCCGTCCACGCGGGGACGGCCGGCCGAACGCCGCCGGCGTGCTACCCCTCCAGGTCGATCTTCACCACGATCTTGCGCACCGGCGCGCTCTCGTCCACCGCGATGCTGGGCCGGTGCGCGTCTTCGTGGAAGAACACGGCGAACTCCCCCGCCTCGAGCAGCAGGTCGCTCACCCGCCCCCCGGCCGAGGCGTAGTGGACCACGTCCTTCTCCGCGTCGTACGGCTCCGCGCCGCGCATCTGGGCCACCGGCGCGTACTGGATCCGCTCGCGGCCGCTCACGATGTACTGCACGTCCACGTAGCGGCGGTGCGTCTCCCAGCGCCGCTCGGCCTCGGGGCGGGTGTCGTAGCGGTGCGGGCGGGCCCGCACGCGGTCGCCCTCCAGCTCGTACCACCCGTCCGCCGTGGCGGGGTCGAAGGCCTCGATGTAGCGGAACGCGGCGGCGATGCGGGGGTGGAGCGGCGCGTAGCGGGCGGCCTGGTCGATGGTGCCGTGGATCATGGTCCCCGAAGGTACGAAGTCGGCCGGCCGCCGCGCCTCGGGTCTGGCGAGGAGCGGCGCGCGGCGTGGGAGGAGGCTAGCGCCGGCGCAGGGCCAGCACGGCGCGGTACAGCGCGCGCGAAACGAAGCGCGGGGGAAAGCGCCGGGTCTCGAACGCGCGCCGGACGCCCTGGAAGCGCTCGAAGTCGCCCGCGTCGCGGAAGGCGACCAGGTTCCCGGTGGCGTTCTCGTCGGCCAGCGGGCACGGGTAGTCGGCGAAGCGGCGGAAGCGGTGCACCGCGCCGTAGCGCTGCACCGGGTACCATTCCGCCACCACCACCCGGTAGCCGTGGCCCGCCAGGAACTCGGCCATGTCGCGCCAGGTGTAGCCCAGCGGCACCGTCTTGCGGTTCTCGAACTCGCACAGCACCGCGCGGGGCCGGATGGCGCTCCAGTCCAGCGACTGCAGCACGAAGAAGTCGTACCCCTCGGTGTCGACCTTCAGGAAGTCGATCTCGCCGACCCCGTGCTCCCGGCACGCCAGCGCCAGCGTGGTGGTGGTGACCACCCCCGCCTGCACGTGCGTGTCGACGAAGGGGGTGAGCGTGCTGATCGCCGCCGACTCGCTGCTGCGGTAGATCGACACCGTCTCGCCCGGGGTGGTGGAGACCGCGCGCGGGTCCACCTCCACCGCCCCCAGCCCCTCCACGTTGTGCAGCAGGTGGCGGCGGTTCAGCTCGTCGGGCTCGAAGGCCAGAACCCGCCACCCGGCGGCCGCGAACGGGTGCAGCGCGCTGCCGCGGTGGGCGCCCACGTCCACCATCACGCCGGGCCCGCGCGGGGCCAGCGTGTCGTACACCAGCTGCGACTCGGAGGGGAGCCGCAGGGTGTTGCGGGCGGCCTGGCGGAGCGTTCGTTCGATCTTCGGGTGCATGCTGCACGAGCTGAGGGTTGGACTGAAAACGGCCGGACGCCGCGCGCGCTCACCGCGCGCGGCCGGGG
>DASSME010000326.1:0-7668 GCA_035689035.1 Longimicrobium sp.
GCACGCCGGCGAGCGGGTCGGGCACGTCCACCACGTGCGACACCAGCGTGACCGCGGTGCCGGGCACGGCCAGCGGCGCGGTGCCGGTCAGCTCCAGCACGTTGGTGAAGAGGGTGAAGCTGGTCACCTCCTGCGGGGCCATCAGCTGCACGTCGGACAGGTCCAGCCGCTGCTTGTACACGTCCACGCTGGGGGTGGCGAGCGTGGACACGAACCCGGCCTGCGGCTGCGGGAAGATGGCGGCGTAGTCGTAGGTGGCCGGCTTCTCGAAGGCGGGGGTGATCGCGTCCCCGTACTTCTGGTACATCGCGGCCTTGAACACGCGGCGCAGCGTGTCCTTGGGGAGCGGCTCTGCGAAGTTGGTGAGCGAGCTGAGCTCCAGCGCGATGGGTACGACCTGGGTGAAGTCGTTCAGATTGAGCGTGGTGCCGTCCTGGTAGGCGTGGAACACGCTGTTCCCGTGGGCGAACATCGGGTCGTTCCACTGGCCGGCCTGCACGCTCTGCTCGAAGGCGGTGTCGGCGCTCATGGCGATCACGCTTCCGGCCGCGCTGGCGAAGCCGTAGGGGCCGTTCACCGGCGTGGTGTAGTAGTCCCACCCCACCGCGGCCGGACCGCTGGTCTGGCCGGGCGAGCTGTTGTACGCCTGCTGCAGCTGCTGGAAGCGCTCCGCCTGGTAGGCGAACACCTGGTAGATCACGTCACCCCCGGTGATCGAGGAGACATAGTGGGTGCCGTAGTTCGCGAAGAAGGTCAGGATGTCGGCGACGTCGGCCAGGGTGGGGTCGGCGAGCGGATGGTCGTCCACCACCAGCCGCCCCGTCATCCACGGCTCCAGCTTCACGTCGCCCGCGCGCAGCCGTCCCAGCGCCACCTGCAGCCCGCGCTGGATGTGGGCGGTGGGCCGCCGCCGCCCCACGAACACGGAGCCGTGGTGCGCGGAGAACTGGGCCGTCCCCACCTGCCGGGTCAGCCGCACCAGCATGTACGAAAGTGACGGGTCCGACACGTCGAGCCCCAGCGCGGTGCCCAGCGTCTGCAGCGCCTGCGCCTGGTCGGCGTCGTTCAGGGTGAGCGGGCCGGACGGGAACACGGGGGGCGACGCGTCGTCGTGCAGCGGAACCACGCTGAACGCGTAGAGGGTGCTGACCAGGTCCTGGATGGTGGGGTGCAGCGTGATGACGGGATAGCTCCAGGTGGCCGGGTTGTCGGGGATGTCGGCCGGGTAGCTGTTCACCAGCGGGTTGGGGGGCGCGAACAGGGGCGTGCCGGTGGGGTCGCCGGGGTTCCACCCCGGCTGGTATCCGTTCAGCAGGTTGGCCACCGAGCCGAGCTGAACGCCGGATTGCAGTTCCATGAGAGTCTCCATTGTCTGTAGGTGCTCGCATTAAGGTCCCGCGAATCAAAGCCTGCTTCCTGCTCCGGAGGGGGTCTCCCATGGTTGAAGGGTGAGCGCCGTGCCTCAGCTCCAGACGCTCCAGGGGCGTCCGGGGCCGCGGTACCCGACGAAGGTGGCGAAGGCCACGCGGCACCCCTGCCGCACGGGGCGCACGGCGTGCACGCAGGTGCAGTTGAAGGCGATCAGCTCGCCCAGGCGCGGGCGCAGCACCGCCGCGGGGGCGGGAAGGAGCCGCTCGTCCAGGTCGGGCGAGCCGGGGATGGAGCGCGCGCGGTACTCCGCGGGCGAGAGCGAGTCGCGCCACAGCGCCAGCTCGCCGCCCAGCCGCGCCACGCTCACGTACACGTTCACGGCGAGCTGGGAGACCAGCTCACGCGGCGTTCGCGCGTCCGGGGCATCGTGCGCCAGCACGTCCTGGTGCGCCCGTATCTCGCTCCCCGGCCCGAAGACGCGCGCCACCCCGGCCGACATCGGCCGTCCGTCCACGCTCTCGGTGCGCACGCCGGCAGGGAAGGCGCGCATCCGCTCGCGCAGCACCGCGATCGGCTCCCGCAGCCCGCCGCAACTGTCGCGCAGCAGCGACTCGCCGCGCGCGCCGGCCTGGTGGTAGCGCGCCCGTGCAGCGGGGTCGTCGGCGGTCTCGAAGAAGGTGGTCCCCACCTTGGCCACCGAGGGGGCCACGGCGTAGCGTGTCTGGTGGGGAGACGCGAGGATGCGGCGGGCCAGCTCGCCGGCCGCCGCGCGCGAGGTGAACGCGGGGATCCGCACCGCCAGGATGCGGCGCTCGGCCAGGTCGAGCAGGTCGCGCTCGTGCAGCCCGGCCGCGGTGCGTACGTCACCCGGCCGCGGCGCGGCCGTACCCGGTGTGGAAAGGAGAGCCAACATGAGGACCTGCTTTTTTGAGAGGCGCAAAAAAGGACACACCACGACAATTTGCCACGCATTAATGTGCTACATGGTTAGGGGCAGCGGGGCGTCGCTGTCAAGTAGATTCCTCCTCGCCGGGATCGCGAGGGCCGGCCCGCACGGCTTTTACGGGGCGCCGGTTGGCGCAGGAGACATTCTCTCGTCGCACGGCCAAGCGTGACGGGGCGGACGAGATCCGCGCCGCTGGCGGCCAGGCGATGGCGCGCGTGGCCGACGCGCTGGACGAGGGGCAGCTCCGCGAGGCGCGCGGCGAGCTGCTGGGCGCGTGGGGGCGCATCGACGCGCTGGTGAACGCGGCGGGCGGCAACGTGGCCCGCGTCCGCAACGACGCGCGCCCCATCTTCGATGGTGCCGTTGGACGCGCACGACGAGGTGCTGCGGCTGAACCTGCGTGGCAGCGTGGTCCCGTCGCTGGTCTTCGGCGAGGCGATGGCGCAGGCGGGCGCGGGGTCGATCGTGTGCGCGCCGGGCGGACGCCGTGGAACGAGCTGGTCCATCGCTACGACCAAGGGATCGACTCGGTGCGCGCGATGCGGCAGGCGTGGGACGGCTTGCGCGGGAAGATCGATGATGATCGTTTCCGGCGGGTGAGCACCCTGCTCGGCACGCAGGAGAAGGTGGCCCGGTGGGCGCGACGCGACGGGCCCCGAGATCCCCGACTTTCCGGACGTGGCGCAGTGACCGATCCCGAACGCCCGCAACACCTGCGCACCTTCGCGCGCCGGCTGGCCACCAGCCAGGAGGCGGGGCTGGTGATGGTGGTGGCGCTGGTGACGCTGGGCCTGACCCTGTTCGCCGGCTCGCACTTCGACCGCGTGCGCGGCGCGACGGTGAACGACTTCTGGAACAGCCACACGCTGATCCAGACGGCCACGGACGCCAGCTTCTTCGCCATCATGGCCGTCGGCGCGACGGTGGTGATCATCTCCGGCGGCATCGACCTGTCGGTGGGGTCGATCTACGCGCTGGCCGGCGTCACCATGGCGCTCGTCCTCCGCGCCGCGGGGCCGCTGCCGCCCGCCGCCACGGTGCTGCTCGGGCTGGTGGTGTGCACCGGCGTGGGGCTGGTCTGCGGGTTGATCAACGGCGGACTGGTGGTCGGCCTGCGCGTGCACCCGTTCATCATCACGCTGGGGACGATGTGGATGCTGCGCGGCGTGGCGTTCGTGGCCAGCCGGGCGGAGAGCATCCTCACCCCCGAGAGCCTGACGGGGTTCGCCAAGGCGCCGCTGGGGCTGGGCGGCGGCCTCTACCCCGTGCCGATGCTGGCGATGATCCTGGCCGCCGTGGCGGGGTCGATCTACCTGACGCGCACGGTGATGGGCCGCCACGTCTTCGCCTTCGGCGGCAACCTGGAGGCGAGCCGGTTCGCGGGGCTCCCGCTGAACCGCATCCAGATCGGCGTGTTCGCCGTCAGCGGGCTGACGGCGGGGATCGCGGCGTTCCTGGGCGCCGCGTTCTACGGCTCCGCGTCGAGCGGTGACGCGCAGGGATACGAGCTGTACGTGATCGCCGCGGCGGTCGTCGGCGGAGCGAGCCTGGTCGGCGGGAAGGGGAGCGCGCTGGGGGCCACGCTCGGCGCGCTGCTGATCGTGCTCTTCCGGCAGAGCATCCGCACGCTGCACCTGGACCAGAACTACGAGTGGATCGTGATCGGCGGCGCCATCATCGTCGCCGTGGTGGTGGACCAGTGGAGCGCGCGGATGACGGCGCGGCGGCTGAGCAGGGGGGCCGAGACGAGCAAGGCGGTGGTAAGCGCAACATAGGCGGATCGGAACGTTCCCGCGGCACGGCGCCCCCTCCGCTCGCTTAGGCTCGCACCTCCCCCGTACCGGGAGAGGTTGGGGACGACGGGCCGGCGCGATCGAAGATGCGTTGGCGCGGCCGCGGCGGCCCCCCTCCCCCGGCCCCTCCCCCGCGCTTCGCGGGGGGAGGGGAGATGGGACGGGGAGGACTGCGGTCTGCACGTGCGACGAGGGTGACGTTTTGCGCGGATGCCTTCGGCGGCAGTCCGCGAAGGCGACGCGAAGGCGGACTTGCGAAGTTCCAGCGGCGGGTTTCAACCCGCCGGAACGGGCGTCCGCCGCGAATCGTGTGTCCCGCGCGGATGTTCGCGTGGGAGTCCGCGAAGGCGGACTTTGGGCCGTTGTTGCCTCGGGTTTCAACCCGGGGTGCGAGTCCGCGGGGCGGATGACTCTGTGGATGGAGAGAGCGGTAGCCTGTCGTGAAACCCGAGCGGGATGGGGAGATGATGAGACAGTGGATGCGGGGGATCGCCGCGCTGGCGACGGTAGCGATGGCGGCGTGCGGCGGGGGCGACAAGCCGGCGGCGGGCGATCAGAAGGCGGGCGCCGCGCCGGCGGGGCAGGCGGGCGACGCCAACCGGCCGATCACCATCGCCGTGATCGCCAAGAGCTCGAACAACCCGGTGTTCCTGGCCGCGCGCACCGGCGCCGAGGCCGCGGCAAAGGAGATCAGCGCGCAGCCGGGCGGGCCGCAGGTGCGCGTCAACTGGCTCACCCCGCCGCAGGAAGACGGGCAGGTGCAGGCGCAGCGCATCCAGCAGGCGGTGAACGACGGCGCCGACGCCATCCTTATCGCCGCCAGCGACGCGGGGAAGGTGGCCGGCGCCATCAACGACGCCGTCGATCGCGGCGTCCCCGTGATGACCTTCGACAGCGACGTGCCGCAGAGCAAGCGCTTCGCCTACTACGGCGTCGACGACATGGAGGTGGGCCGCAACGTGATGCGCGAGCTGGCCGCGCAGATGGGCGACAAGGGCTCCGTCGCCATCCTGGCCGGCAACCAGAACGCGCCCAACCTGCAGCGCCGCGTGCAGGGCGTGAAGGAAGAGGCCGCGCGCCACCCCGGCATCAAGATCGTCAACGTCTTCAACCACATCGAGACGCCGCAGGACGCCGCCGCCGAGGTGATCCGCGTGAACAACGCCTACCCCGAGGTCACCGGCTGGGCGATGGTGGGCGGCTGGCCGCTCTTCACCCGCACGCTGCTCACGGACCTTGACCCCAACCGCTACAAGGTGGTGAGCGTCGACGCGCTCCCCGCCGAGCTGGCGTACGTGGACCGGGGGATCGCGCCGGTGCTGCTGGCCCAGCCGGTCTACCAGTGGGGCTACGTGGGCGTGAAGACGATCGTGGACAAGATCCACGGCCACAAGGCCGTCCCCGCGAACATCCCGATGCAGACGGTGCGCGTCAGCAAGGACAACCTGGGCCAGTGGGCGCGCCAGCTCCGCGACTGGGGGTTCACGGACGTCGATCCGCAGTATCTGAATCGGCAGCCTTGAAAGCGAACAGGTGCGTGAGTGCGTGAGTGCGTGAGTGCGTGGGCGCTTGTGCACGGCGGACGGATCTGTGCGCGCCGCGGCGCCGCGCCCCCTCCGCTCGCTCAGGCTCGCACCACGCCCGTTGCGGGAGCGGTTGCGGGCACGGGCGCCCCGGCCACACCGAAATGTGGTGTGAGCTGAGGTTGCAGGGTACGCGGACGATTGTGTGCCACCCTCTCCCGGTACGGGGGAGGGACAGGCGCCCCCAGGCGCCAGGGAGGGGGCCGCGGGGCGTCCGGAGCGCTTCGGGGGATCGGAGTGCTCGTCCACGTCTGTTGAGGTTTGACGATGATGGAGATCGGGGCTTGATGATGAGGACCAGCCGGTGACCGAGCCCGCCGTCCGCTTCGAGAACGTCAGCAAGCGTTTTCCCGGCGTGCTGGCGCTGGCCGACGTCACGCTCGAGGTGGCGGCGGGGAGCTGCCACGCGCTCTGCGGCGAGAACGGGGCGGGGAAGAGCACGCTCGGCAAGCTCCTGGCCGGCATCTACTCGCCCGACGAGGGGCGCGTGGTGATCGACGGCCGGCCGGTGCGCTTCGCCAGCCCGCGCGACGCGCTGGCGGCGGGCGTGGGCGTGGTTCACCAGGAGCTGGCGTTCTGCCCCAACCTGTCGGTCGCGGAGAACCTCACCCTGGGGGCGCTGCCGAAGCGCGGCGGGTTCCTTTCCACGGGCGAGATGGAGCGGCGGGCGACGGAGATGCTGGGCGAGATCGGCGCGGGGATGGACGTGCGCCGGCCGGTGGGCGAGCTGAACGTGGCGCAGCAGCAGCTGGTGCAGATCGCGTCGGCGGTCGGCAGCGGCGCGCGCATCATCGTGTTCGACGAGCCCACCAGCTCCCTCAGCCAGGTGGACGCGGAACGGCTCTACGAGATGATCGGCCGGCTGCGGGCGCGCGGCGTGACGTGCATCTACGTGAGCCACCGCATGCCCGAGATCTTCCGCCTGTGCGACGCGGTGAGCGTGCTGCGCGACGGGCGCCACGTGGGCACGCGCCCGATCGACGGGCTCACCGAGGCCGAGCTGGTGCAGATGATGATCGGCCGGCCGCTGGCGGAATACTTTCCCAGCCACCTGGCCGGCGGTCGCGGCGCCGAGCTGCTGCGCGTGGAAGGGTTGACGCTCCCGGGCGCCTTCCACGACGTCTCCTTCTCGCTTCACGCGGGCGAGGTCGTCGGCCTCGCGGGGCTGGTGGGCGCGGGGAGGTCGGAAGTGGCGCAGGCGCTGTTCGGGCTGGAGCCGCGGGCGCGCGGGAGCGTGTTCGTGGACGGGAAGCGCGTGCACGTCCGCACGCCGGGCGAGGCGATCCGGCTGGGGATCGGCCTGGTGCCCGAGGACCGCAAGAAGCAGGGGCTGGTGCTGACCGAGAGCGGCACGCACAACACCTCGCTCCCGATCCTGAAGCGGCTCGCGAAGCTGTCGTTCGTCCGCCGCGGCGAGGAGCGGGCGCTGGCGCGCGACTACTTCGACCGGCTGCGCGTCCGCACGCCGAGCGTGGACGCGGGGGTGGCGGGGCTCTCGGGCGGGAACCAGCAGAAGGTGGTGCTGGCGCGGTGGCTGGCCGCGCGCTCGCGCATCCTGATCCTGGACGAGCCCACCCGCGGCGTGGACGTGGGCGCCAAGGCCGAGATCCACGCGCTGGTCGACCAGCTGGCGGCGCGGGGCCACGCGGTCCTCCTGATCAGCAGCGAGCTCCCCGAGGTGCTGAGCCTGTCCACCCGCATCCTGGTCCTCCGCGCCGGCCGCCTGGTCGCCGAGGTGCCGCGCGAGGGCGCCACGCAGGACAGGCTGCTGGCGCTGATGGCCGGGCTGGGCTCCGCGGCGGACGGGGCGGGGTTGGCGGTTCGCGGCGCCGCGCCCCCTCCGCTAGCCTAGGTTCGCACCTCGCCCGTACGGGTAGAGGTTGAGGACGCGGTGTCGGCGCGGGACTGCGGAGATCGTCGCGGCCGCGGCGGCCCCCCTCCCCCGGCCCCTCCCCCCGCTGCGCGGGGGGAGGGG
>DASSME010000327.1:0-8014 GCA_035689035.1 Longimicrobium sp.
AGGACGTGGGGCCCCGGCGTAATCGGCAGGCCAGGCGAGCGGTCAAGCGGAAGCAGAGTCCATACCCCGTCAAGTGTAAGAAGCAGCGCTCCAGAACCGTGCGTGTCACGCTGGAAGTGCTTAGGTAAACGGTATTGCGCGCAGGCGGACTGTGTGCCGTTGTAGCCGCCACTTCAGTGGCATCCTCCCGCCCGAAGACCTGTGTCATCCGCCGGGTCAGGTGAGGGCTCCGCGGCCGGCGCACGTCCTCGGCACTGCGGTGTATCGGGAATCGGTCGTTGCTGGGTGCCCAATGGCATCGGCGTGGAACGCTCGGCCGCCCAGGACAGATCGCGAATCATCGGCCGACCTCCGTTCAGCGCGGAGGCCGGCTTCTTCTTGCATTCCCGCCGCGGGCGCGCGGGGACGAAATTCGACCCGGACACATGCAGAGCCATCCCGTGAACGGCCCCTCATCTCCCGAAAACGAAGACGCCGCGCTGGTGGAGCGGGCCCGCGCCGCGGCCGATCTGCTGGAGCAGATCGCCGCCGACCGGGCGCTGCTGGGCAGGCTGGACGCCGGCGAGCGGCTGCGCCTGCTGCAGGCCGCCGGCCGCGTCTCGCGCCCCGACTCGCTCGCCCGCCGCCGGCTGCTGAAGGAGACCAAGCGCGAGCGGAAGGCCGCCCGGGCGCGGCGCGGCGAGCGGGCGCTGGCGGCCACCGGCATCCGCAAGCTGCGCGAGGAGCCGGTGTTCACCACGCCGCACCTGTTCGCGCCGGCCGATTTCGAGCCCCACGACGTGATCGGCGGCGAAGACGCCGGCGAGGCGCGGGGGCCGCGGGACTGCTACGTCTGCAAGCGCGGCTTCTCCACGCTGCACCACTTCTACGACCAGCTCTGCCCCGAGTGCGCCGAGCTGAACTACCGCAAGCGCGGCGAGACCGCCGACCTGCGCGGGCGCGTGGCGCTGCTCACCGGCGGCCGGGTGAAGATCGGCTACCAGGCGGGCATCAAGCTGCTGCGCGCCGGCGCGCACCTGATCGTGACCACGCGCTTCCCGCGCGACTCGGCCGCGCGCTACGCGCGGGAGCCCGACTTCGCGGAGTGGGGGCACCGCCTGGAGATCTTCGGGCTGGACCTGCGCCACACGCCCAGCGTCGAGGCGTTCTGCCACGCGCTGCTGCAGACGCACGACCGGCTCGACTTCATCATCAACAACGCCTGCCAGACCGTGCGCCGCCCGCCGGAGTTCTACGCGCACATGATGGAGGGCGAGACCGCGCCGCTCGACGCGCTGCCCGAGCCCGTGCGCCGGCTGCTGGGCGGGTACGAGGGGCTGCGCGGCTACCACATCCTCCCCGAGGCCGCCTCCGGCGGTGGAACCGCGCTGGCGCCCGGCCGGCGCACGCCGGAGCTGGCGGGCCTCACCCATGCCGCGGCGCTGTCGCAGGTGCGGCTGCTGGACGAGGAGCAGGTGGCGCAGGCCGCGCTCTTCCCCGTGGGCAGGCTCGACCAGGACCTGCAGCAGGTGGACCTGCGCGGGCGCAACTCGTGGCGGATGCAGCTGGCCGAGGTGCCGTCGGTGGAACTGCTGGAGGTGCAGTTGGTGAACGCGGTGGCGCCCTTCATCCTCAACGCGCGCCTGAAGCCGCTGATGCTGCGCACGCCGGGGCGCGACAAGCACATCGTCAACGTCTCGGCGGTGGAGGGGCAGTTCTACCGCCGCTTCAAGACCACGCGCCACCCGCACACCAACATGGCCAAGGCCGCGCTGAACATGATGACGCGCACCTCGGCCGCCGACTACCACGCGGACGGCATCCACATGAACAGCGTGGACACCGGGTGGGTGACGGACGAGGACCCGGCGGAGATCGCGGCCCGCAAGCGCGAGGAGCACGGCTTCCACCCGCCGCTCGACATCGTGGACGGTGCCGCACGCATCGTGGACCCCATCATCGACGGCATCAACACCGGCCGGCACGTCTGGGGCAGGTTCCTGAAGGACTACAAGCCGGCGGACTGGTAGGCCGGGAGGAAGCGCGGGGATGACGCGGTAGGGAAGTACGAAAGTACGGGGTACGGGTCAGGGGTACGGAACAGCGAGGCCCGTCGTGAGGATAGGCCCCCGCAGGCGTTGATCTGGGATCTGCACCGGCGGTTGCGAGTGATGCACTGCGGCTCAACCTCCCGCGCCCAGCGCCGGTGACCAGTTTACGCAGGCCAACTCATCCCGGACGACACGGCCAGGTCTGCGCGCAGCTTTTTCCGCCGCTACGCTAATTTCGGGAACCCTGCGCTCCCGAATGATCCCCACGGTCGCTACGCATGAGGTCCAAGTTGCGCATTGCCGTCAGCGTAGTCGGGACCTCCTCCCGAGGATGCGCCGCATCGCGTCCCGCACCCGCTCCAGTGTCCCCTGCGCTTCCGCATGATCCCCACGGTCGCTCCGCAGGGAAGCCAAGTTGCCGATAGTGAATAAGGTATCGGGGTGTTCCTCCCCAAGGATGCGCCGCCTCGCCTCGAGCACCCGCTCCAGTAGCTCCTGCGCTCCCGCATGATCCCCACGCGCACTCTGCGTGAAAGCCAAGTTATTCATCGCGGTCAACGTATCCGGGTGCTCCTCCCCGAGGATGCGCCGCCTCGCCTCTAGCACCCGCTCCTGTAGCTCCTGCGCTCCCGCATGATCCCCGCGGTCGCTCCGCATAGAAGCCAGGTTGCTCATCGCGGTCAGCGTATCCGGGTGCTCCTCCCCGAGCATGCGCCGCCTCGTCTCCAGCACCCGCTCCTGCAGTTCCTGCGCTCCCGCATGATCCCCGCGGTCGCTCCGCGTGGCAGCCAGGTTGCTCATCGCGGTCAGCGTATCCGGATGCTTCTCCCCGAGGATGCGCCGGCTCGCCTCCAGCACCCGCTCCTGCAACTCCTGCACTCCCGCATGATCCCCACGGGCGCTCCGCGTGTAAGCCAGGTTGCTCATCGCGGTCAGCGTAGCCGGGTGCTCCTCCCCGAGGATGCGCCGCCTCGCGTCCAGCACGCGCTCCTGTAGCTCCTGCGCTCCCGCATGATCCCCACGGTCGCTCCGCGTGAGAGCCAGGTTGTTCATCGCGGTCAGCGTATCCGGGTGCTCCTCCCCGAGCATGTGCCGCATCACCTCCAATACCCGCTCTTCTAACTCCTGCGCTCCCGCGTGATCCCCACGCTTGCTCCGCGTGGAAGCCAAGTTGCCCATCGCGGTCAGCGTAACTGGGTGCTTCTCCCCGAAGATGCGCCGCCCCGCCTCTAGCACCCGCTCCTGTAGCTGCTGCGCTCCCGCAAGATCCCCACGGGCACGTCGCACGAGAGCCAGGTTGTTCATCGCGGTCAGCGTATCCGGGTGCTCATCCCCGAGGATGCGCCGGCTCGCCTCCAGCACCCGGTCCTGTAGCTCCTGCGCTCCCGCATGATCCCCACGGTCGCGCCGCATAAGTGCGAGGTTGTGCATCGCAGCCAGCGTTGTCGGGTGCTCCTCCCCGAGCCGTCTCGCAGACACGGATGTTACCGATGCAAAGAGGTCACCCGCGAGGGCCGGATGCCCGCATCGCCACAAGGTGACGCCTGCCTCGTTCGCGAAAACGCACGCTTCGGAGAAACTATTCCCGTCGGTGAGGGCAGCGGTCCAATTGCCGAAGAGGGATGCAGCGAGTGGAGCACAGGCACGAACTAGAACCGAGCCATCCGTACCCTGTCCTTGCGCGGCTTCCATGAGCCTCGTCAGCAGCACTGAGACGACCTGGACCTCCTCTGCCGTCGCCCTGGATTGAGCGCGGATGAAATCTGCGAGGACGCGGTGCATCGTTCCAAAGAAGGCGGCGGAGCCGTCGCGCACCTCTGTCACGAAGGAGCGGCTGCGGAGCTTGGTTCGCACCCCGGGAGGGAAGATTTCTGGGCCGAACGCTTCGATCACGAACGTGGGAACGGGCTCCGGCGCCATCCAGGCGATCAACCGGGCGGCGTACTGCTCTTCCGGAGTCAACAGGTTGTATGACGCGGAGAACGCCTCGGTGATCCCGCGCAGCGCACCTGCCGGGACGACGTGGCGGAGCAACTCCATCGCCTCGTCGATCGCGGCGCTCGGCCTCTCCTCGCGGCTGAGGTCCAGGAGCGCGCGCGGCGTCATTTCTCCAGAGCGGAGAAGACGGTTCAGGACCTCGAGCGCCAGCGGAAGTCGCCCCACCCACTCGGCGATCTCGATCCACTCGGCGGTCTCGAGCGGATCCCGCCCGGTCTCCGTCGTCAACAGATCGACGGCCGACGCGGAGTCCAGCGTTTCGATGGGAAGCGTGACCACACCACCGCCCTCGCCCATGGCCACGCGCGTGCGCGAGGTGACCAGCACGGGAACTTCGCCCAGCACGGGGCACCACGTCTCGAGTGGCTTCGGTGGCTCGTCAGGCTGTGGCTCGGGGACGTTGTCGACCACGAACAGCGGCGTGGAAGCGTCGCCCGGCCGCGCACGAATCGCGTGGGCGACGGCGCCCGGTACTCCGCCCGGTCCCTGGCGAACTACGTCGATCTCGGGAGCGCCGGGATTCAGCGCCCGCAGGACGGCGTAGAGCTGAAGCTCGGCGTCGAGCTCGGCGTTGATCCAGAACAGGCCGCCGCGGAAATGGCGGGGGCCGAAGCGATACAGGTACTCCAGCGCCAGGCGCGTCTTCCCGAACCCGCCCGTCGCTTCGATGGCGCCCGTGAGCCCGGCGGCGGTCGCCGGGTCGCCACGTTCGGTCCAGAGCAGGTCGTGGATGCGCCACAGGTCGTCCGCGCGGCCGACGAACGCTTCCGCGATCGTCTTTGGCAGCCCCACCTGCGGGACGAACGGGACATTGCCGATCCTGAGCGGCGGCGGGAGACGTGTGGCCTCCAGCAGGAACGACCGGGCGGCGTCCGCCTCGGCCGCCGAGGCGTAGCGCTCGCGAAGCGTGGGCGGGTTCGCGGCCAGTTCGGCTTCCACCAGCGCGGCAATGGCTTCGATGTCGCCCACGCTCGGCCAATTGCGCGCGCTCACCAACGGCGGAAAGCGCTCCATCATCGGGTCGACGCCGCGCGGCGGCAGCGCCACCACAAGGCCGCGAAGCGCATCCTCCTTGTCCTTCGCCGTTGCACCCGGCCGCTCCACCGCGCGCAGGAACGGCGTCCGCGCGATGCGGAACTCCAGCAGGCAATACCAGCGCGTGAAGTAGTGCGGCTCGGCGAAGATCACCACCACCCGTGCGTTGAAGAGCGCGTTTACCAGCACCTCCTGAAAGCGCTCCCCCAGCGCGACCGAATCCGTGTCGAGGAACGCCGTACGGCCGCCGAGCGCCCGGTGAAGCGCCAGGGCTTGCTCGCGGCTGGCGTCGCGTGCGTAGGAGATGAATACGGGGTGAATGTTCATGCTCCGGCCGAATCGAAACCTGCTCACATTCTCGCCACCGGCAGGCATGGAACACTTATGACGAACGAACGGCGCGAAATCAACCACCCGTAAGACGCGCGGCGGGACGCAATTCCCGGAGCCCCGTGAAGTCCGCGCAGGCCGCGCAGGCGGACTGTGCGCCGTTGTAGCCGCCACGCCGCCACTTCAGTGGCATCCTCCCCCCGACGAGATCGGCGAATCTCCACGTAGCCGCGGGCGCGAACCCGCTCCCATTCGCCCCCGATCCGCTCCCCAACCATCCCGCGACAGAACGTGCTTGAAAGTTGAACGTAGCGCACGTATATTCGCGCACCGCGAGATCGTGTACTCCGTTCATCTGCCGAACCCGGAGGGGGGACGCGGGTACGGGGCGCGCACACCTCATCCTCTGCCCCCGATCCACCGCACGTGAGCGACGCCGCACTCGCCACACCCGCTGAACCATCCTCCGCGCTCGACGCCGCGCGCGAGGTGCTGCAGCGCTATTGGGGGTACCCGGGCTTCCGCCCCGGGCAGGACCGCGCCGTGGCCAACGTCCTCTCGGGCGGCGACTCGCTCACCGTGATGCCCACCGGCGGCGGCAAGAGCATCTGCTACCAGGTTCCCGCCATGATCCTGCCCGGGGTCACGCTGGTCGTGTCCCCGCTGATCTCGCTGATGAAGGACCAGGTGGACAACCTGGAGGCGGTGGGGCTTCCCGCCACCTTCCTCAACTCCTCGCTCTCCGGGGGCGAGATCTCCGCCCGGCTCACGGCGGCCGAGGAGGGGCGGTACAAGCTGGTCTATGTCGCGCCGGAGCGGTTCGACTCGGAGAGCTTCCAGCAGCGGCTGGCGGCGCTGAACGTATCGCTGCTGGCGGTGGACGAGGCGCACTGCGTGTCGGAGTGGGGGCACGACTTCCGCCCGTCGTATCTCCGCCTGGGCCGCGTCCGCTCGCTGCTGCGCAACCCGCCGATCGCGGCGCTGACGGCCACGGCGACCGAGGAGGTGCGCCGCGACATCATCCGCCAGCTGCGGCTCAATCAACCCCACGTGCTGGTGACCGGCTTCGACCGGCGCAACCTGCACTGGCACGTGCTGCGGGCCAAGAACGAGAGCGAGAAGGACCGCATGCTCCTCAAGCTCCTGAAGGGGCGCGAGGGGAGCTCCATCGTCTACGCGAGCACGCGCAAGAGCGTGGACGCGCTGACGTCGCTGCTGCGCGGGAGCGGCGTGCCCTCGGTGGGCTACCACGCGGGGCTGGTGGACCGCGAGCGGAAGTCGATCCAGGAGCGCTTCATGAAGGGCGAAACGCCGGTCGTGGTGGCGACGAACGCGTTCGGGATGGGGATCGACAAGAGCGACGTGCGCATCGTGGTCCACTACAACATGCCCGGCAACCTGGAGGCGTATTACCAGGAGGCCGGCCGCGCCGGGCGTGACGGGCAGAACAGCGACTGCGTGCTGCTGCACGCCTACAACGACCGCTTCACCCACGAGTTCTTTATCGACATCGCCAACCCCCCGCGCGAGGCGGTGGAGGCGGTGCTCAAGGTGATGCGCCGCGACGCCGACGCCACCGGCCTGTGCACCACCCCGGCGGACCAGATCGCGCTGGAGCTGAAGGGGACGGTCAAGAGCGAGAAGGCGATCGGCAGCGCCGTGCGCATCCTGGAGCAGGCGGGGATCGTGAAGGCCGCGAGCATGGGAGGGCAGGGGATCCGCCTGCGCCTGCTGGCCACCCCGCAGCGCATCTCGGGCGAGCTGGCGGGGAAGGAGACGGAGCTCAACTTCCTGCGCGCCGTCTGGAAGGCGGGCGGCGGCGAGCGCGTCTACAAGGGCGCCGAGATCGAGTGGCGCGTCCTGTCGCGGGCCGCGGGCGGCCAGTCACCGGTGGAGCTGATGGAGCGGCTGCAGGAGGGAAGCTTCCTGGAGTGGCAGCAGGGCTCCGAGGGCGTGTGGGTGATCGACCGCCAGACGCCCGTCCACCGCCTGCCGGTGGACTGGCAGACGGTGGAGAAGAAGCGCGAGAACGACCTGTGGAAGCTGCAGAAGATGCAGATCTACGCGTACACGAAGGACTGCCGGCGCGGGTTCGTGCTGCAGTACTTCGGCGACAGCGCGGCGATGAAGCACTGCGGCGCCTGCGACAACTGCCTGCAGGAGGGCGAGGGCCTGGCCGCGCAGCACGGGATCAAGCTCGACGACACCCCGGCCGGCCGCCGCGAGCGCCAGCCCCGCGGCCGCCTCCCCACCGAGTTCCGCCGCGACCGCCGCGCCGCGCGCCGCGAAGGGTACGACCTGGCGACCGACGGCGTCCTTTCCGTCCGCAGTGGCCCCGACCTGCTGCGCGACCAGCTGAAGGTGCTGCGCCGCGAGCTGGCCCGCCGGCACGACACGCCGCCCTTCATGGTGATGAGCGACGAGGTGCTGGGGAACATCGCCCACGCCGAGCCGTCCACCCCCGAGGCGCTGCTGGCGGTCGACGGCGTCACCGAGAAGCTGCTGGACCGCTTCGGCGCGCCGATCCTGTCGCTGCTGCGCGGCCACGCCGAGGGCGCCACCCTCCCGGCCGACGTCCACTCGCCTCGTGCCGCGTCCGCTCCGCGTCCCAAGCCGACGCT
>DASSME010000328.1:0-16843 GCA_035689035.1 Longimicrobium sp.
CATCGGGGTGGCGGCGGTCGCGGCGGGGATCGGCACGCTGAACGGGTGGATCCTGATGGCCGGCCGCATCCCGCTCACCGCGGCGCGCGACGGGATCTTCTTTCGCGCGCTGGCGCGGGTGCACCCGCGCTTCGGCACGCCGCACGTGGGGCTGATGGTGGGGACGGCCGTGGCCAGCGCCATGCTGCTGATGTACTTCGCCCGGTCGCTGCTGGCCGTCTTCAACTTCATCGTGCTGCTGTCGGTGCTGCTCACCCTGGTGCCGCACCTGTACGCCGCCGCCGCCGAGCTGATGCTGGCCCGCCGCGACCCCGCGCGCTACACCCCGGCCGAGCGCCGCCGCGCGCAGTGGGTCGCCCCCGTAGCCTTCGCCTTCCTCCTCTACACCGTCTACGGCGTGGGCGCCCAGGTGGTGCTGTGGGGCTTCCTCGCCCTCCTCGCCGGCATGCCCCTCTACATCTGGTTCGCGACGCGGGCGGCGGAGATCGCTGCGGAATCGTGAACCGACCGGCGTCATCCAACGGAGAAATCGGCAGGGATCGGCGTGAGGAGTTTGCGAGTGAACTCGCCGCTACAACGGCACGCAGTCCGCCTGCGCGGCGCCTGCGCGGACTTCAACGGCAACAACGCGACGAGCCCTCTCCACCGCCGGAGAGGGCTCGTCCTTTTGCGCGATCGCGACGGCGTCCGTGCCGCGCACCGGCGCCGCGCCCACACCGCAGCCGGTAGTCCGCGAAGGCGGACTTCGTGTGGTCGTTGCAGCGAATTCATTCGCCCCGGCGGGTGGAGCGCTGCCTGTTAGAACTCCCCCCGCAGCAGCTTTTCGATCAGCTCGTGCACCTTCAGCTCGGCGTAGGGGTCGGCCTCGGGCTGGGGGGGCGGCGGGTCCCAGTCGCGGCGGTTGTACTGCCACATCCGGTTCACCGCGAACTCCATCAGCACCTTGCGGAGGCGGCTCGCGAAGGCGGGGTCCCCGGCGGTTTTCGCGTCCAGGTCGGCGCGGGGGATGGCCAGCACCACGCTGTCGACGACCGCGATCACCGACGCGCCGGGATCCGTCCCCTGGATGTAGCTGATCTCGCCCAGCAGCTCGCCGGCCCGGGCGCGCAGCATGTCGGGGTCGCCCATCGACGCGGACGAAACCCGGAGTTCTCCGTCCAGCACCACGTACAGGTGCCTGGGCGTGACCCCCTCGGTGATCACTCGCCCGCCCGCGCGCACGCGCAGCTGCTTGCCGTGCTCATGGAGCCAGCGTGCGTCCTCGTCCCCGAATTCTTTCAGGTACGGAGGTACGGTGGGCACGTGGGACTCCTGGTGGGGTGAGCGGTACGGCGCGGGCGGGTGAGACCAGCGGCAAATTGGACGAATCCGGGCCAGGGGGTGACGTTAATGTCCGGTCCCGGCAGCGTCAATCCGTTCCCTCGTGCCGCCGCCCAGTCTGGCCCAAATTTCGTCTTTCCTCCGCCGTGATCCACCCGCGGCGCCATCGGGGCGCCAGTCTCCACGCATGAAAGGGACGTCTCCGGCACGTTGCGGGTCACCCTCCGCGGCCGGCGGCAACCACCTGTCGCGGCGACGTCGACCGATTCGCCGGCTTCCGCCCGGTCCGGGGCGGGGAAGAACCACGGGGTCCGCCAGCATCGCCGGCGGACCCCGCGGTGCACCATCCCGGGCGGGCTTCAGGGGGCGAACTGCGCCTGCTCGGTGCTCCCGGTGAGCGCGGCGGTGCTGGTTTCGCCGCCGGTCACCGTCATCAGCACGCGGTCGAAGTAGCCGGCGCCCACCTCGCGCTGGTGGCGCGTGGCGGTATAGCCGTCCTCCTCGCGCGCGAACTCCTGGTCCTGCAGCGCCACGTAGGCCGTCATCCCCTCGTGGGCGTAGGCGTGCGCCAGCTCGAAGGTGTGCAGGTTGATCAGGTGCCAGCCGGCCAGCGTCACGAACTGGAACTTGTACCCCATCGCGTTCAGCTCCGTCTGGAACCGGGCGATGGTGTGCGCGTCGAGCTTCTTCTTCCAGTTGAAGCTGGGCGAGCAGTTGTACGCCAGCATCTTCCCGGGGAAGTGCTCGTGGATGCCGTCGGCGAAGCGGCGCGCCTCGTCCAGGTCGGGGGTGCTGGTCTCGCACCACACCAGGTCGGCATGGGGCGCGTAGGCCAGCCCGCGGGCGATCGCCGCCTCCGGGCCGCTGCGCACGCGGAAGTACCCCTCGGCGGTGCGCTCGCCGGTGCAGAAGGCGCGGTCGCGCTCGTCCACGTCGCTGGTGAGCAGCGCCGCGCTGTCCGCGTCCGTCCGCGCGATCAGGACGGCCGGCACGTCCGCCACGTCGGCCGCCAGGCGGGCGGCGATCAGCGTGCGGATGAACTGGCTGGTAGGGACCAGCACCTTGCCGCCCAGGTGGCCGCACTTCTTCTCGCTGGCCAGCTGGTCTTCGAAGTGCACCCCGGCGGCGCCCGCCTCGAGCATCGCCCGGGTGAGCTCGAAGCCGTGCAGCGGCCCGCCGAAGCCCGCCTCGGCGTCGGCCACGATCGGCACCATCCAGTCGCGCTTCGCCTCGCCCTCGCCTTCGCACCACTCCACCTGGTCGGCGCGCATCAGCGCGTTGTTCAGGCGCCGGACCACGGCCGGGACGGAGTTGGAGGGGTACAGGCTCTGGTCGGGGTACGTCTGCCCGGAAAGGTTGTTGTCGCCCGCCACCTGCCAGCCGCTCAGGTAGATCGCCTCCAGCCCGCCCTTCACCATCTGCACCGCCTGCGCGCCGGTCAGCGCGCCGAAGGTGCGCACCGCCGCGTCCTGGTGCAGCCGCCGCCACAGCTTTTCGGCGCCCTGCCGCGCCAGCGTGTGCTCCACCCGCACGCTCCCGCGCAGCCGCACCACGTCGGCGGCGCTGTACCCGCGCTGGATCCCCTCCCAGCGGCCGTCGGTCAGCCACTGGATCTCCAGCTCGCGCACCTGCTGTTCGAAGCTCTCCCGGCTCATCGGCTCCTCCGTTCGTGTGGGTGCAACAGTCGATGAATGCCCGTTTCCTTCAGCCCAGGAGCTGGTAGGCCGGGATGGTCAGGAACTCGGTGAACTCGTCTCCCAGGACCAGGTCGTCCAGGAGCTTGACGGCGCGGTCCAGGTCGGCGGTGCCGCCGCCGCGCGCGCCCTTCAGCGTCTCCACCTCCTCGTCGCGGATGCGGGTGTACACGTCCGGCGTCATCACCCCGCCGCCGGCGATCGGGGTGCGGTGGCGGATCCACTGCCAGAGCTGCGCGCGGCTGATCTCGGCGGTGGCGGCGTCTTCCATCAGGTTGTTGATCGCCACCGCGCCGTTCCCCTGCAGCCACGCCTCCAGGTACTGCAGCGCCACGCTCACGTTGAGCCGGATCCCGCCCTCGGTCACCTCGCCGCCGGCGATCCCGCAGGTGATCAGCTCGCGCGCCTCCACGCGCACGCCGTCGCGCCGCACCTCCTTCTGGTTCGGCCGGTCGCCGAGATGCCGGTCGAAGACCTCGCGGGCGACGGGGACCAGGTCCGGGTGCGCCACCCACGTCCCGTCGAAGCCCTGCCGCGTCTCGCGCTCCTTGTCCTCGGTCACCTTCGCCAGCGCGGTGCGGTTGACCTCGGCGTCGCGGCGGCTGGGGATGAAGGCGGCCATCCGGCCCATGGCGTGCGCGCCGCGGCGGTGGCAGGTCTCCACCAGCAGCTCGCAGTACGCCTTCATGAACGGAACGGCCATGGTCACCTGCGCCCGGTCGGGGAGCACGGCCTCGTCGCGGTTCCGGAACTTCTTGATCATGCTGAAGATGTAGTCCCACCGCCCGGCGTTGAGCCCCGCCGCGTGGTCCTTCAGCGCGTGGAGGATCTCGTCCATCTCGAACGCGGCCAGGATCGTCTCGATCAGCACCGTGGCGCGGATGGTACCCACCGGGATGCCGAGCTGCTCCTGGGCGAAGACGAAGACGTCGTTCCAGAGCTTCGCCTCGAGGTGGCTCTCCAGCTTGGGGAGGTAGAAGTACGGCCCGGTGCCCCGCTCGATCAGCTCCCGGGCGTTGTGGAAGAAGTAGAGCCCGAAGTCGAAGAGCGACGCGGAGACCGGCTCGCCGTCCACCATGACGTGCCGCTCCACCAGGTGCCACCCGCGCGGGCGTACGATCAGGACGGCCAGCTTCTCGTTCAGCGCGTACGACTTCCCTTCGGGGCTGGTGAACGAGAGGGTGCGGCGGATCGCCTTCTGCAGGTTCTCCTGCCCCTCCACCACGTTGCGCCAGGTGGGCGAGAGCGCGTCCTCGAAGTCGGCCATGAAGCAGCTGGCGCCGGAGTTGAGGGCGTTGATCACCATCTTGGCGTCCACCGGCCCGGTGATCTCCACGCGGCGGTCCTGCAGGTCGGGCGGGCAGGGGCCCACCTTCCAGTCGCCGGTGCGCACCTCTTCGGTGGCGTGCCAGAAGTCCGGCAGCGCGCCGCTGTCGATCAGCGCCTGCCGCTCGGCGCGGCGCTCCAGCAGCTCCACGCGGCGCGGGTTGAAGCGGCGGTGCAGGGTAGCGACGAACTCCACCGCCTCGGGCGTCAGCACCCGCTCGCAGGCGTCGATGTCTTCGCAGAGGAAGGTCACGCCTTCCACGTCGTTGGCGGTCGCCGAGATCATTCGGTTCCTGTCGGGTGTCTGGGGTGCGGCATCCACCGCCGGGCCAGCACGGTGCCGTGCTGCGAGCGCGTGAAACCCACGCGCACGTCACGCTCGGAGTGCACGTAACGCAACGATGCTGCCATGAATCCCGCTCATCCACAGCCGTCCGGAGCTTCTGCAACTTCTTGTCTGGCAGGCCCCCTACCCGATCGGGTGGGCGCCGTGGGGGAGAACGCCGGACATTTGGCCAGAGACTGAGCAAAATCACCCGCGCCGGCCCTCACCCCAGCTTTCGGGCGCCACTGCGTCGCGTCCCGAAAGCCTGTCCCTCTCCCGAACCGCGGGAGAGGGACGGAGGCGCTACGCGCGGCTACCGCGGGCGCGGCGCCCGGCTTTTTCCGCGCGCCGAAGCCGCGCCCGGGCCGGTCGTCCCCGAAGGCGGACTTCGTGTGGGTGCTGCAGCGGATTCATTCATTCGCCCCGCTCGCCGAACAATCCCCCGTCATCCGCGGCCTTCGGCGCCCGTTTCGGCTTCTCGCGCACGATCGGCTCGGCGGGGAAATCGACTGCGTCGTCATCCTTCTTCAGCGCCTTGTAAGCCGCGCGGCCGGCCCGGCGGAGAACCGCGAGCGCGGCCTTCAGCTCCGCGGGGGTGACATCGGTGGCGGCGTGGGCCCGCAGGATGTCGCGCCAGGCGACCGTGGTGCCCGCGAAGCGCGCCTCGAGCGTGGCGGCGAGCTCCGCCGGATCGCGGCGCACGGGCAGCAGGTACTCGGGCTGCTCGATCTGCTCCGGGAACAGGTCCAGGAACTCCGCCACCGGCTCGGGTCGCGCGGGCGGCGGGATGGGTGGACGCGTGGGTGTCTTCGGCGTGGCAGGGGCAGCCGGTGACGCGGCCGGGCCGGCCGATTCCACCGCGGCCGTCGGGGCGGGGGTTTTCTCTGCCCGGTGCGCCTGCGCGGCGCTCTCGGCCGGCGGTGATGGGCCCGGGGCGGGAGAGCTGGCCGCGGAAGGCGATGCCGCTCCCCGCCGGCCTTTCTTCCGCGGCCGAGTGACGAGGGCATCTTCCGCCGTCGCGGTCGTGGGCGATGGGGTCGTCGCGGCGGATGCGGGGACGGTCGCGTCGGATGTGTCGGCTACCGATGGCGCCGCGTCGGATGCGGGGACGGTCGTGGCAGGCGTCGCCTCGGCGGTTGACGACGCGGCAGGCGTCGTCTCGGCGGGTGACGACGCGGCAGGCGTCGTCTCGGCGGGCGGCGAGGAAGTGGTGGGCGACGCAACGGCGGCCGCGGTGGGAACGGCGATCGGGGTCGCGGCGCCCGCGTGGTCGACGAGCCTCGCGGCGCGGACGGCGGCGTTCGCGGCGAGGGCGACGGCGGGGTCGGGCGTGAGCAGGAACAGCCAGGCAGCCGCGCCGTCCGCCCCCTCCAGCTGCATCGGCTTGAGGATGCGGCCGGCGGCGACGCCATCCAGCAGCGCGTGGAAGCGCTTCAGCACGCCGGCGAACGCCGCGGCCGGGCCGCTCGCCGCCGCCTCGGCGCGCCATGCGGGGAGCCACGCGTGCTTCGGATCGTCCAGCAGCGCCGAGCATCCCTCCACGATGCGCCGCGCGAAGCCGGGGAGGTCCGCCAGCGGGCCGGTGTGGCGCGACTGCTTCTCCCAGTCCGAGTGTGGCAGACGGATCAGCAGCGTGGCATCCGGGAGCGCCGCGAGCGGCCGGAGCGCATCCCACGGCAGCGCGCGGGCGGCGGGCGGCGCCAGCAGCGCGAACGTCCGCGCCCCCACGGCGTAGGGTGCCACCTGCGCGGCGACGGACGCGAAGGGCGCCTCCAGCAGCGAGATCTCCCCCGGCTGCAGCGAAGCCAGGTCGCGGGTGGCGCGCAGCCGTTCGCCCCCGGCGGAATCTTCCAGCTCGGCGTAGATGCGGCCCAGGTGCGCGGGATCTTCCTCGATGAACACCGCGGTGGGCGGGGGCTCCGATGCGGCCCCGTCCAACGCGCGGACGGCCGCCGCCACGCGCGTCTCGTCATCGCCCGAACGCGCCACGCCGGTGCCGAACTGGAACTCGGCGCCGGCGAAGCCATCGAGGTACAACCGGCGCGGCTCGTCTCCTGCGGAAGACGAACCCGCCCACGCCGCGACCGTGCCCGCCAGGACGGCGCGCAGGGCGGCTTCGGGAAACGGCGGCGTGGCGGCGGTCACGGGCTGAAGCTATCAGGGCACGGCGTGGACGGCACCAGCACCGTACAATAGTGCCCGAAGCAAAGCCGAAACAAGAGGGGGTGCTGAGTGCTGAGTGCTGAGTGCTGAGTGCTGAGTGCTGAGTGCTGAGTGCGGGGGTACGGAATGTCCGCCCCGCGAGGGGGATGCGGGATGATGCGTGTTCTAGTGCTGGGCGCGGCTCTGCGCCTGGGGCACTGGGTCCCGGGATGGAGCACTCAGCACCTGGCACTCAGCACCTGGCACTCAGCACCTGGCTCAGCACTCCGCACTCCGCACTGTGCTTTCGAGATGATGTGGGGCGTTCTACCGTTGCGCGGGGCCGATCGCAACTCCATTCTGGCGTGAACACACGCGAACCTGACGGAGGGGGAGGATGACGAGGACGAGGAAGGCCGCGGGTGCCGCGGCGCTGCTGCTGCTGACGGCATGCCCGATCCCGCGGGAGCTGCGCGAGGTGCCGGCGCCGCCCGTGAACGGCGACCTGCTGGTGAGCGTCAACCAGCTGCAGGGCCGGCTGAACGACGCCAACACCGTGATCCTGCACGTGGGCCGCAACCGCGCCGACTACGACGCGGGGCACATCCCCGGCGCGCGCTGGCTGCCGCTGTCGTCCATCGTCACCGAGCGCGACGGCGTGCCCAACGAGCTGCCGTCGGTCGAGGCGCTGGACGCCGCGCTCGAGGGCGTGGGCGTCTCGGACGACAGCCGCGTGGTGGTCTATGGGGACCTGGGTGGCCTGAGCGCGGGCCGCGCCTTCTTCACGTTCGATTACCTGGGCCACCCGGCCGCGGTGCTGAACGGCGGGCTGGAAGCGTGGCGCGCCGCAGGCAAGCAGGTGTCCACCGCCGAGCCGGCCGCCCGCCGCGGCACCTTCACCCCGCGCCCCCGCCCCGAGATCGTGGTGGACGCCGCCTGGGTGCGAGAACACCTGCGCGACAGCACCGTGGCGCTGATCGACGCGCGGCCGCCCGAGCAGTACTCCGGCGCGGACCCGGGCGAGGGCGTCACCCGGCCGGGGCACATCCCGGGAGCGAAGAACCTGTTCTGGCGCAACACGCTGGTGAGCGAGGCCAACCCCGTGCTGCGCAGCCCCGAGGTGCTCCGCGCGCTCTACCGCCTGGGCGGCGCGCGTTTCGCCAGCGACGTCGAGATCATCCCCCAGCGCCAGCGCCCCGACTACGCCGACACCAGCGCCGCCGCCCGCCGGGCGCGCCGGCAGCGTGGCCAGACGCGCCAGAACCGCGGCCCCACGCCCAGGCCCGTGGGCAGCACCGTGGTCACCTACTGCCGCACCGGCGTGCAGGCCAGCTGGGACTACTTCGTGGCCCGCTACCTGGGGTATCAGACGCGGATGTACGACGGCAGCTACCTGGACTGGAGCCGGCGCGGCGCCGACTTCGCCGTCGAGCGCCCGGCCGCGGGCGAGTAGCCGCCCACCGGCCCGGCTCGCCACCCCCTCCTCCCGGGCGGTCTGGGGGGAGGGGGTGCTCGATGATGGCGGTGTGCATGGACGGCCGCCGTCCGCCGGGTAGATTGGGATCCGTCGATCGGTGGATGGGATGACGCGCCGGGGCCCGCGCGCACTCCGCGCAGGCGGACCTGGTGCCGTTGTTGCTGCGGATCCATCCGCCCCGGGCCATCGAAGGCGGACGAAACGAGGAGATTGTGCCGATGGATACGACCCAGACCCAGCGCAAGGCGACCGTCGACTGCCAGTTCTGCGGCCGGCTGAACCGGGTGGACCTGGCGCGCGCGGCCGACCGGCCCCGATGCGGCGAGTGCGGCCGGCCGATCCTGCTGGACCGGCCGCTGGCGCTCTCCGACGCCAGCTTCGACCGCGTGATCGCCGACGCGCAGGTGCCGGTGCTGGTCGACTTCTACGCCGACTGGTGCGGCCCCTGCAAGATGGTGGCGCCGATCATGGACGAGCTGGCGCGCTCGTGGATGGGGAGCGTGCTGGTGGCCAAGCTCGACACCGACCGCAACCAGGAGGTGGCGCGGCGGTTCGAGATCGCGTCGATCCCCACGGTGATGGTGTTCCGCAACGGGAAGGTCGCGGCCAAGCAGATCGGCGCGTTGCCGAAGATGGCCTACGAGGGGCTGCTGGAGCAGGCGAAGCGGCAGCCGGTTTGACCGACGCGGTCCGCATCGCGGGCACCGGGCGCTGGCTGCCGCCGCGGGTGCTCGCCAATCCCCAGGCCGCCGCGCTGGCCGGCGTGGACGAGGAGTGGATCGTCCGCCGCACCGGCATCCGCGAGCGCCGCGTGGCCGGTGACGACGTGGGCACCGCCGCCGTGGCGCTCGCCGCGGCCCGCGAGGCGCTGGGCTCCGCCTCCCTCCCGGCCGACGCGCTCGGCCTGATCGTCGTCGCCACCTCTACCCCCGACCACCTGACGCCGCCCACCGCCTGCCTGGTGCAGGCGGCCATCGGCGCGCGCGCCGCCGCCGCGTTCGACGTGGAGGCCGGCTTCGCGGGGTGGATCTACGCGCTGATCACCGCCGAGTCGCTCCTGCGCACCGCCGCCGCGGACGCCGCGCTGGTGGTCGGCGTCGAGAAGCTCTCCACCGTCACCGACCGCACCGACGCGCAGACGGGCCCGCTCTTCGGCGACGGCGCGGGCGCCGCGGTGCTGGTGCGCGGCGAAGGACCGCTCACCGTGCGATCGCGCTCGTGGTGGGCCGATGGCAGACTGGCCGACGCGCTGAAGCGCCCCTCCGGCGGCTCCGCGCGGCCGTTCGACCGCACGGTGCTGGAGGAGCGCTTGCACCTGCTGCGGATGGAGGGGACGAAGCTCTTCCGCGCCGCGGTGCGGACGATGGCCGCGCAGGCGCGCACGGCCCTCGGCCGCGCCGGCCTGTCGGCGGAAGACGTCGGTCTCGTGGTGCCGCACCAGGCCAACCTGCGCATCATCGAAGCGGCGGCGAGGGAGCTGGCCGTGCCGATGGAGCGCGTCTTCGTGAACGTGGACCGCTACGGCAACACCGGCGCGGCGACGATCCCCATCGCCCTGGACGAGGCTCTCCGCTCCGGCGCGCTGGACCCCGCCAGGCCGGCGCTGCTCATGTCGTTCGGCGCCGGCGCTACGGCGGGGGCGGTGGTGCTGGGGTGACGGAACCGCGTGCGTGGCGAGGACTTCAACGCGCGGTCGGGGGGGAATTCAACTCGGCCTGGACGGCCGCCTTGAGGGTAGGCACGTCTTCCTGCACGATCTTCCAGATCTGCTCCAGGTCGATGCCCAGGTAGTTGTGGACGATCACGTTTCGGAAACCCGAGATCGCCCGCCACTCCACGGACGGATGCGCGGCCTTGATCCCGTCGGAGACGCGCTGCGTCGATTCCGCCATCGTTTGCAGGTTGCGCAGCACGGCATCCTGCAGGGTGTGCGACCCATGAACGCTCCGTACCCGCCGGCGGTGTTCTCCTCCACCCGGCGGATGCACTCGGCGATGTGCCGGAGATAGGTGGAATCGTCCTTTACACCGGCACCGCCTCGCGCAGGACTCGCTCGCGGAACTCCGGCGCCAGCCCACGTTCCGTCACTACGTCCACACGCCGCCCCAGCACGTCTTCGAGGTCGGCCACCAGCCCGCCGGGGAACCACGCGCTGGTGACGGGCCCGGCCTCCACGAGCAGGTCGACGTCGCTCTCCGGCCGCGCATCGCCGCGCGCGACCGAGCCGAACACGCGGACGTTGCGTGCCCCGTGATGGGTGGCGATGCGCTGGATCACGTCGCGCTTGGAGCGGATCAGGTCTCGGATGTCCATGGGTCCAGTATCGATCATCCGGCGTTCATGAACAAGCTCCGCGGCGGTTTGGCGCCTCACCCGGCGGCGGGCTCCAGCTCCACGCTCCAGCCCAGCCGCGTGTCCTCCGCCAGCGAGTTGGAGACGGAGCAGTACTTCTCGAAGGAGAGCTGCACCGCGCGCTCCACGTGCTCCCGCGGCGAATCCGCCGCCACGCGGAAGGTGAGGTGCGCCTCCGTCAGCCGCCGGGGAGGCTGGGGCGCGCGGCTGAAGCGCACGCTGACGGAGAGCGACGACGCAGGCGTGCGCCGCTTCTCCAGGTAATCGACCACGTCGATCGCCGAGCAGCTCGCCATCGCGATCACCAGCGCGTCCACCGGGCTGGGCGCCGCCTGGCGGTTGCCGTCCACCACCAGCGTGGGCCCGCCCGCAGGCCCGCCGCGGTAGCGCCGCTCGCCCTCCCACACCACCTCGATCGGATATTCCACCGGCACGCCCTCGGGCATTCGCGCCTCCCCTGGTTCGGTTGGTCGGTACGCGGTGAAATCGAAGGAGCCGCGCCGCCCCGGTCAATAGCGCCGGGCGACGGCGGGTGTGGGGAGGTGCTGGACGGCGCCGCCGAGCCACCTCCCTGGCGCCCGAGAGCGCCGGTCCCTCCCCCGAACCGCAGGGAACCGCAGGGGAGGGACGGTCCGGGTGGCCTGCGACCGGCCGTGTGCGCCCCGGCGGCGGTGTGGCCGGGCGATGGGGCGCCTGCGTCTCCGCGAGTCCTGCGCTCCACGGATCCGAGTCTACAGCCTGTCCACCCACCGCTCCGCCAGCGCCGTCAGATCCGTGTGGATCAACCCGTTGCTGGCGAGGATGCGCCCCGTGGCCACCGGCGGGTCGGCGTCCCCCGGCCAGCCGCTCACCGCCCCGCCGGCCTCGGTGACGAGGAGGACGCCGGCGGCCAGGTCCCACGGCGCCAGGCCCACCTCGAAGTAGCCGTCCACCCGCCCGGCCGCGGTGAACGCCAGGTCCAGCGCCGCGCTCCCGGCGCGGCGGACGTCGTGGGTGCTGCGGATGGCGTCGGCCACCAGCCGCATGTACTCGTCCAGGTTCCCCTTCCCCTGCTTGAACGGGAACCCCGTGGCCAGCAGCGAGCGCGCGAACGCGTCCGTCCGGCTCACCCGGAGCGGCCGGCCGTTCAGGAACGCCCCGCCGCCGCGCACCGCGTGGTACACTTCGCCCAGGAACGGCGCGTGGACCACGCCCACCGCCGCGCCCCGGTCGTCGTGCAGCGCGATGGAGACGGCCACGAACGGATGCGTGTGGACGAAGTTCGCCGTCCCGTCCACCGGATCGACGATCCAGCGTCGCCCCTGGAGGACGGCGGTGGCGGCGCTTTCCTCGGCGACGACGCCGTCTTCGGGGAAGCGCTCGCGGATCCGCCCCACGATCAGCCGCTCCGACGCCTCGTCCACGTCGGTGACCAGGTCGGCGCGCTCCTTCTCGCGCACGTCGGCGGTGCCGCTTCCCTCGGCCACCAGCCGGGCCGCGTCGGCGGCGACGGCCAGCGCGAAGGCGAGCTCGCCGGCAAAAAGCGGCGGCGTGGTCACGGAACTTGCTGTGCGGGAGGAACTTTCGGGCGCCATGCGAGGTAGCCGTGTCTCGGTTCGTGCGCTCGCGCGCGTGCCTGGGCCGCCGCGAAAGGGCGGGGACGATGCACCCGGCGCCCGGCGCGCGCAATATGGCGGAACGTGCCGGACGAACGTTAGATTGGCGCGTTTCCTCGCAACGCCCACCCATCCGCGCGCCCGCGGCCGCACCCTCGGCCCGCGCCCGCGCCCGGAAACTTGAGCGGACCGGCGGCCCCACCGCGGCGCCGGGCCACACCTTCACCCCTGAAGCGCCCCATGGCCAGAAACGCCCCCCCGGAGTTCGCCAGCGGACCGGCAGCGGCCGCAGCCGAGCGGCCGTACGGGACCAACGCTCCGCGGCCGGACGAAGACCGCGGCTTCTTCGGCCACCCGCGCGGGCTGCGGACGCTGTTCTTCACCGAGATGTGGGAGCGGTTCTCGTACTACGGGATCCGCCCGCTGCTGGTGCTGTTCATGACGGCGGCGCTGGCCAGCGGCGGCTTCGGCTTCCCGCGCGAGCAGGCGTCGGCCATCGTCGGCATCTACGCCGCGTGCGTGTACCTGGCCTCGCTCCCCGGCGGGTGGGTGGCCGACCGGCTGCTGGGGCTGCGCCGCTCCATCTGGTACGGCGGGTGCCTGATCGCGGCAGGGCACATCGCCATCGGCCTGTCGGCGGTGCTCTCCAGGCCGGCGTTCTTCGCCGGGCTGATCCTGATCGTGCTGGGCACCGGGCTGCTCAAGCCCAACATCTCGGCGATCGTGGGCGAGCTGTACCCCGAGGGCGGGTCCCGGCGCGACGCGGGCTTCTCGATCTTCTACATGGGGATCAACCTGGGCGCGCTGATCGCGCCGCTGATCACCGGGTACCTGGGCGAGAAGGTGGGGTGGCACTACGGCTTCGGCGCCGCCGGGCTGGGGATGATCCTGGGGCTGGTGCAGTTCCGCCTCAGTGCCCGGCGCACGCTGGGCGGGCTGGGCGAGCACCCCTCGCGCCACCCCGACCCGGTGGTGGCCGAGCGGCAGGAGCGCCAGATGAAGCTGGGGCTGGCCGTGTTCATGGGCGCCATCGTGCTGCTGGTGGCGCTGGCGATGGGCGGGGTGGTGCACATCAACCCCAAGGCGCTGGCCGGCGGGATGCAGTACGTGATGCTGGCCATGGCCGGCCTCTACTTCCTGTACCTGTTCGTGGCGGGCGGGCTCACGGGTGACGAGATGAAGCGCACGGCGGTGATCATCGTGCTCTTCATCTTCGCCACCATCTTCTGGAGCGCCTTCGAGCAGGCGCCCACCTCGCTCAACCTCTTCGCCAAGGACTACACCGACCGGGTGATCTTCGGGTGGGAGATGCCGGTCACCTGGGTGCAGGCGGCCAACTCGTTCTTCGTGATCACGCTGGCGCCGGTGTTCGCGGCGATCTGGGTGGCGCTCGGCAAGCGCAACCGCGACCTGTCGAGCCCGGCCAAGTTCGCGCTGGGCCTGTTCTTCGCCGCGCTGGGCTTCGGCATCATGATCTACGCGGCGCGGATGGTGATCTCGGGGGGCAACGGCACCCGCGTGTCGATCATGTGGCTGGTGGTCAGCTACTTCCTGCAGACGATCGGCGAGCTGTGCCTGAGCCCGGTGGGGCTCAGCTCCATGACCAAGCTGGCCCCGGCGAAGTTCAAGGGGCAGATGATGGGCGTGTGGTTCATGGCCGCCGCCCTGGGCAACCTGATCGCCGGGATCGTGGGCGGAAAGGTGGACCCCGAGAAGCTGGACCAGATGCCCACGGTCTTCCAGCAGACCACCATCTCGCTGCTGATCGCCACGGTGGTGCTGGGGCTGATGATCATCCCCATCCGCCGGATGATGCAGGGCGTGCCACGCGGCGCGGGAGAAACGTCGGCGCACTGACCCACCCGCCGGAACCGGCCCCCACGGGGCGTGCCCACGCGGCGCGCCCCGTGTTCCGTCTCCGGCACGCAACCCGCATAAAAGCCGTGCGTGATGCCGCCCGAATCCTTGTTCCGACGAATAGATCAGAAGGGAGGCCCCGATGACGGACGACGAGATCGCCGAGGAACTCAAGGGCCGCGGGCTGGAGGAAGACTACATCCGCGAGCTGATGGCGTCGCTGGGCTTCGACCCCGGCGAGGGCCTGACCGAAGAAGCGATCCAGGCGCTGGACACCGCGAACATGGAAATCCGCCGCAAGGCCGCGATGCGCACGCTGATGCTGGCGCGGTAGGAACTGAGTGCTGAGTGCTGAGTGCTGAGTGCGCGAAAGGCGAAACGGAGACGCGAGGACACCCCTCTGCGTCTCCGCCCTTTTTCTCCCTGCGGACAATCCCGAACGGCGGGTCACACGGAGGAGCGGAGTACTCCCGGAGGAACGGAGAACCGCATTCGACGTTCCGCAGTTCTCCGCTGCTCCGTTCCCCTCCGCTGCTCCGTGTGACCCTCAGCGGTCTATCTTCCGGTAGACACCCAGCACTCAGCACTCAGCACTCGGCACTCAGCACTCAGCACTCAAAAAAGCGGCGGCGCCCCGCCATGGGCGCCGCCGTGAACCCCTTCGTCGGGGAGGACCTTCGGTTGTTTCGCGGACCCGGTGTATTGCCCGTCAGGCCTCGCGGATCGCGCCGGCCAGGATCCCCACCGCCCGGTAGCACTTGTGGCAGTAGAGCGCGGCCGCATACTCGCCCTCGGGCTCGGTGACGCTCGCGAAGCCGTTCGGGTCGATCTGGGGCTCGATGAAGGCCAGCACCTCCACCGTGTCGGGGCCGCACAGCGGGCACGGCACGTCCGACGGGTCCTTGCGATAGGCCATCAGCAGCTCCAGGGCCTCCGCGTCCGTGAACGGCCCCTTGGGCTGCGGCAGCGACTCGGCGAGTTGCCTGGCGACGCGGTTGGTCATCGGTCCTTCCCTCCTTCAGGTTCGGTCTTCCGACTCCGGGTCCTTTTCCCGCGTGTCGTGGGATTCACTAAAGCAGGACCCGTGCCAGAAACCAAACCCGTAAGTGGTTGTTTACCAACTGTTTAGTTGGACAGGTGACGCCCGCCGGCCCGCCTCCCCGCCCCGCCCCCGGCATGCCCTGGCCCGCCTGGTTGTCGGTTTGGACGTCCGTGCCTGCGAAAAAGGTGCCAGATAGCGGCGGATCTGCGACGGCAGGAAGAAACAGTTGCGCCCCGGAAACGGCACGGAGGCGGGTTCTCCCCGCCTCCGTGTACTCGTCTCGCGGTCGGTCGCCGACGCCGCCGTTCAGCGGGCCGCGTTCGCGCCCGGCGGCGGCGAGCCGGGGCGCAGGGTGCGCTCGAACAGCTCCAGGATGCGGCGGTACTCGTCGGTCCAGCTTTCCGGGCGGGTGAAGCCGTGGTCCTCCACCGGGTAGCTGGCCAGCTCCCAGTTGGTCTTCCCCAGCTCGATCAGCCGCTGCTCCAGGCGCACGATGTCCTGGTAGTTGACGTTCGTGTCCACCATCCCGTGCGCCATCAGCAGGTCGCCCCTGAGCCCCTCGGCGAAGTAGATCGGCGAGCTCTGGCGGTAGGCGAGCGTGTCGTCCTGCGGCAGGTTCAGGATGCGGCTGGTGTACCAGTGGTTGTAGTGCGCCCAGTCGGTCACGCTGCGCAGCGCGGCGCCCGAGCGGAAGACGTCGGGCTGGGTGAACAGCGCCATCAGCGTGATGAACCCGCCGTAGCTGCCGCCGTACAGCCCCACCCGCTTCGCGTCCACCCCCTCGTTGGCGACCAGCCAGCGGACGGCGTCCACCTGGTCGTCCAGGTCCTTGCCGCCCATGTGCCGGTAGATGCCGGTGCGCCACCCCGCCCCGTAGCCGGCCGAGCCGCGGTAGTCCACGTCCAGCACCGTGTACCCGCGCTGCGCCAGCAGGTGGTTGAACATGTACTCGCGGAAGTAGGTGCTCCAGCCGCGATGCGCGTTCTGCAGGTACCCCGCGCCGTGCACGAAGAGGACGGCGCCCCCGTGCGCCTGCGCCCCCACCTCGCGCGGGCGGTAGATGCGCGCGTACACCGTCTGCCCGTCGCGGGTGGGGATCTCCACCACCTGCGGCTCGATCCACGGACCGGTGCGGAACTCGGCCGTGGTGGACTCGGTCACCTGCCGCGGCTGCGCGCCGGCGCGGTTGGGGACCAGGTACAGCTCCGGCGGCGTGCGGGCGGTGGAGCGCAGCAGCGCGATCCAGCGCCCGTCCGGCGACACCTGCCCCTCGCTCCACCCCGGCAGCGCGGTGAGCCGCGTGCGCGTGCCCCCGTCCGCGGCCACGGCGTACAGGTGCTGCTCGCCCGGGTGGGTCTCGCTGGTGGCCAGGTAGAAGGTGCGCCCGTCGCGCGAAAGCTGCACGTCGCGCACTTCCCAGCGGCCGGTGGTGAGCGCGCGCGCGTCGCCGCCGCCGGCCGACGTGGTGTAGAGGTGCGCCCAGCCGGTGCGCTCGCTGATGAACCAGATCCGCTCGTCCGGCAGCCACCCGGCCGAGAAGAGCCCGGGCCCGCCCACCCACGCGTCGTCGTGCAGGTGGTCCACCGTCACCGTCTTCCCGTCCGGCCCGGCGACGTAGATCCAGCGGTCCTTGTAGTTGTAGGGGATGCCGACCAGCAGCGCGCGGTCGCTGCGGGGCGCCCAGCCGACGGCGGTGAGCGTCACCTTGCGGTC
>DASSME010000329.1:0-46046 GCA_035689035.1 Longimicrobium sp.
AAAACGCGCGTGCGTGACAGTACGCCATCTCCCCGCATGCGGCGGCCCCTCGTTCGTCTGCCGGCCAGCCGATGCCGCTCCAGCGCGCAGCCGCGACACAAGCACTTCCCTCGAAGCGCTTCCAACGGGCCTCTGGCACAAGTGTGACAGCGAGTGTGACTGCGTGTCACAGACGACCGCTTCCACTCACCCCTAAAATCGACGGGGATCGCTGACGGATCAGCGACCCCCAGCGTTTTTTGCATCGATCATGAATTCGTAAGTGGCTACCCCAAGCTAACTTATAAAAACGGCTCTGAGTCGGAATTCGAGATGGAAGTTGGCTTCAGGTCTGACATAAACAGCGCGGGATCAACACCGTTTCCGTGGATGTAGACTTCGTAATGGACGTTCTCGCTTTCGCGAGAATGACGTAAGGTGCTTAACTGCAAGCACTTGATCATCCCGCCGTCAGGCCAGTGTGACACGAGTGTGACTCGGCAGCGGTCGTCACGAGATGGGACAGGCGAGGCCACGTTGCTGGTCGGCTGTGGCCACACGCCCTCACACGAACCGGTGGGAGGGCGCGTGGTACAGGTGGGGATCGCCCGGCCTACGAGATTCCGTCGTCCTCGCCCTCAAGTTCACCGCGGAGCGCGGATAGTTCCCGCTTGAGATGCTCGGGGGAGAGCACCTGCTCGGCGAGGCCTGGGACGCTGACGCCAGGAACCGGGTTTGCGGCCGTGCGATGGACCGCCGGATCGAATTCCACGCAGAGATATGCCGCGGTGGGTGAGAACCACTGGTAGCTGTCGTCCATCGCCACGCCGGTCTTCACCGACCAGCCCCCCACCATAGAGATCAGGCGCGCGTCGAAGGCACCGGAACGCTCGCTCCTCCACATGCGACGGAACGGGTGGTACTGGCCCATGGCCAGCTTCGGGAGAACGTGCCCGTTTTCCCGCACGATCTCCTCGAGGGTGTTCATCCATCTCCAGAGCATCTCGTTGTCGATGCACCTCCCCGGCACCGAAGGATGAGGGAACACATACGCCTCCGGGTTTCCAGCGTCTGGATGCTCCGCGAGGTAACTCTCGAGTTGCCTGCGCACCCGCCGGCTCAGCGGAGTCACTCGCGCGAACCTCTTCTTGTCCGTCTCCCGCGCCCAGTGGATTGCTCCAGCGGGCCAACTGTCCGCCCACTCCTCGTCGTGGAAGCCACCTGCGGTGGCAAGCGCCGTTCTGACCTGCTCCTCGGTTAGCAGGAGGTGCTTCATCCGGAGCCGGCGAATCGCTCCGATGCGCCGGCCCGTCTCCCGCGCGATCACCAGGATCATGCGGTAGAGATTCCTGATGTGTGGGTTCGACTTGTACGGGTAGTGCCGCTGCAGATGCGCGAGCAACTTTGGCTCGTACTGCAGGAGCAACCGATAGCGCCGTGCGCTCGCGACCGGCCGACGGACGTTGGGATCGTCGGGTGGCAATCGCACGCCAGTCAACGGACTGCTCGGGAAAACCGCCTTTCCCTCGTGCTTCAACGCGCCCACAAAGTTGAAGATCGTTCCGAGCCGTACGATTTCTTCCCGCACGCTTCCCAGGCGCACACCGCGCGCAGACTTCTCCGAAAGTCCGGGGCCCTCGATCCCGCTGACGCGAGCGGCGATGAACTGGTCGACGAGCGGCTGGTTGATGTCCGCTACCCGGAGATCCCTCCCCCACACGAAGGCGAAATGCTTCATTGCACCTCCCATGTGCAGCTTCGTGTCGTATGCCAAGCTGGGGAAGCGCAGTTCCCGGTACACGTCGAATACCTCGCTGATCGTCAGCTCTACGCCGCGGGCAATCAGCCACTCCGCAGCACTCGTCATGGTCATGCCGAGTTCCTTCGCCAACTCGGCCGCATATGCCTTCGCGGCAACGATCGCTTCTTCCAGGTCAGCCGTTTTCGCGCTGACTCTCATCCGCTCCTGCTGCCTGTCTTTCTCAAGGTTGGCCTCCAGTTGGAGGTTCGGCGTTCCGCGGCGCCGCTTGACGGCGACTTTCACCCCCAGCACCGTCACGGTCTTCAGAACGTGATCACCTGCGGCTACGCGTGCCCGATTGCGCTTGCTCATTCGCCGACCCTTTCTAGATGGTGTCTTACAGCACGTTAGGATGCATAAGGAGCTGTCTCCCCGTTCTGCTGTTTCCCATGCATTCTCCGCATGGCTGACTGAGCCGCCGCAGCCGCGTCGAACCCTTTTGTGCGTGACTGACCGCCCGAGACGGGGACAGTAGCGACCGCCGTCTTCCGGGGAAGCTCGCCCCGCAGCAATCGCGGTGAGCCCTTCCGGCCGGCGTTCGTCAGCGTCCCATCCGCGATCAGCGCGCGCAGGTGCGACGTGCTGTAGCCGCTGAGCGCTGAAGCGTCCTTCAGCGTCAACTGCTCCATCTGGTAGCGGCTGATCGCCGCCGCGAGCTCATTCGCGTGCGCCTCGCATACCTGCGCGAGCGATCCGAGCCCGTACCGCTCCCGCAGCTGGCCCGCTTCCTTCCTCCACGCCGTCACCAGCGCTTTCAGTTCTGTCTCTGCCATCCGTACAGTTCCGCCAGCGGTCCGTGGAGCGTACTCGCTCCGCTGAAGTGCCTTTCAGCGGTTGTGGACGCGGGTACGGCACCGCCGACCTCGGCCGCGCTGCGCGGCTCGGGACAGAACTGCAGGAAGGGAAAGAAAAGGGGGGTCGAGTTCAGTTGGAGCGAATCGTGGTATTCCGAGTCGAATCGACCGCCTCATCCGACCCTTGATCCACCCTCATTCCATCCTTCTTTTTCTTGTTTTTGCAGTGCGACGAGCGGAGCGAGACCTACCTACGTAAGCACAGGATGCGGGGCCGGCGGAAACCACTGTGCGTTGCTGAGAACAGGAGATCGGTTCTTCCCTGTGCGGCTACCCGAAGCGCCCATCTGTCTGTTTGGTATAGCCCTTTTCAGCCGTATCGCCCTTCCTTTTTCTTTTCTTTCTTTCGCCGTTTCCGTTGTACTGCCTCGCCTTCGGCCTCGGGCAAGCGCTGCACTCACATCGAGTAGTACTACCTTCCTTCTTTTCTGGTACTAAAAACATCCAGTAGTAAGTAGTTAACTACTGCGCGCGTGCGTGTGCGTGCGTGAGCGCGCCTACGCGCGCACGTAGATCTCGCCAGCCACTCCACTCTAGCTTTACGACGAGGGGCAACCCTGCCCCCGCCTCCAGACACTGCACGAGAGCATGAGCACTGCTTTGACCGGCTCCGGAGGATCCGTCTCGGCGGAGATGCTCCCGGAACTGCCCGAAGGGCTGGAGCCGTGGATCACGGCGTGGATCCACCGGGTCGAGGAGGAGAACCGCGTTCTGCGTCAAAACGGGGTGGAAATCGCCGCCGCGGCCAGGTGCCGGGCCGTCGTCCAGTTCATCGAGGCAGCTCGAGAATGGCTGGACGCCGAGATCGACGTGGCGGAGGCGGCCGAAGCCACCGGGCGGTGCGAGGAGACGGTGCGGCGGGCGGTGCGGAACGGCGACATCCCGGACCAGCGGCCGGGTGGCCGCGGCCGGCACCGCGTCAGGCGGGGTGATCTCGCGGCGCTCGCGCGCCGCTACGACCCCGCTGCCGACGCAGTGGCACTCGCGGGCCGGCGGGGTGGCCGATGACCCCGACAGCTACTGCCGCGTCGGTCTGGAACCCGAGGATGGCGAGAGGAGAACGCTCCGCGCGGAGCAAAGCGAAGCGTGCCGGCGGGCGGAAGAAGAAGTGCTGGTCGCAGTCGGTGGGCGAGTACGGCCTCACCGTCCGCGTGTACGAGCTGTACCCGAACTCGAACCTCTACCGGTCGGTGTGGGTCGCTGGCCGCGACGGCGAGGAGGGCAGGGAAGACAAGAAGACACTGGGGCACAAGGACCGCGACCGCGCGATCCGCGAGGCGTACGAGCTGATCGCGCACCTGCGCTCGGCCAGCGACGGCGTGCGCCAGGGCGAGATCACGCTGGGCGTGCTGATGACGCGCTACCTGGCCAGCAGGAAGCACGCGGCGAAGAAGGAGCGCACGGCGAATGAGGATGAGCGGAAGCTGCGGCGCGTGGTGGAGTTCCTCGGGGCTACGCGTAAGGCCGCTTCGCTCGACGAGGAAGCGGTTCTGAAATTCGTCGAGGCGCGCCGGCGCGGGGATCCGTCGCTGCTGTTCGTGGCGCACCGCGCCGCCGCGGCCAGCGGTGTCGCCGTCCGCGACCGCACCGTTGAAGCGGACCTCGTGGCGCTGCACACGATGCTGCGCTGGGGATGTGTCACCAAGAACAGCACCGGCCAGACGCTGCTCGCGAGCGACCCGCTGAAGGGGATCGAGTTCCCGCGCGAGCTGAATCCGCGCAGGCCAATCGCCACCCAGGACGATGTCGACGCGCTGCTTCGAGCGGCGGATGCCGTCCACCCGCTGCTTCGGCCCATGCTGGTGGTGTCCGACGGCACCGGACGGCGCAACGGCGCCTGCCGCCAGCTCTACTGGAGGAACATTCGGTTCGACCTGGAAGAGTTCGGAGCGATCCACTGGCCAGGTGAGACCGACAAGAACTCGATTGCCCTGTTCCGGCCGATCAGCCGGGCCGTGCATGAGGCGCTGCTCTCGATTCAGCCCGAGCGGTTGGATCCGGATGCGCCCGTGTTCCCGTCGCCGGGCAACCCGTGTCAGGCCGTTGGGAAGAAGCTGTTCTACACGTGGCTAAAGGATGCATACGCCGCTGCCGGGCTTGAGCCGGAGCCCGGCGGGATGTGGCACCCACTACGACGCAAGTGGGTAACCGAGCGCAAGGGATACCCGCTGGCCGACATCGCGGCCGCGGGCGGCTGGAAGGACGAGCGGTCGCTCAAGAGCTACATGCAGGAGGATCCGGACACCGTCCGGAAGGTGGTGCTGGAGCCGACGCACCAGCTGCGCCGGAACGGCGAAGCCAGGTAAACAGGTACACGTGCAACACGGAGGGCGCCCGCACAGCGGGCGCCCTCTTCCGCATTCTCGCGGAAAACCGCGTTAGCGGCGAGTCACCGCGGGATACGTCTTTGTGGACCGGGGTACCTCGCGCAGGAGTCACGGTCGATCGGCACAAATCCAACTCGCGTCCCCCGTCCGCCCACACCATGACGACTGAATTTCCTCAAGATCCCCGAAATGCTCAGTTGGAAACTGAGTCTGTTGGCCGAATTCTTCCCCTCGCGGCGCCGGACGAGTTGGCTATCGGCGGACCGATCCTGCAGATGGTGCCACAGCTAGAATCCCGCGACTGCACAGTTGCGTGCGTCGCGATGGTCGCAGGCGTTGACTACACAGTGGCTCTTGAAGCGCTGCGACGGGTCGGCGGGCGTAGGCATGACAAGTCATATAGGCTGTGCTACGTGGAACGAGCCGCTGCCTTGCTAGGTTGCCCGCTGCGGAGACGCCGCCGCGGTCAATACGATCCGCAGCGCACTGCCGGCGTAATATGTATTCGGGGCTGGCGGAACTCCCACGCCGCCGTCCTCTGGTACGGTATGGTGTTCGATACTGACGGACACGTGTGGCTCGTGCACGATTATCTCGCACAGTGGGCACCGTCCGGCAGGTTCTGCACTCTCCTAGAAAGCTCACAGCGCGTTTCGTAAGAACAAATCGCACGCGGTACTCACCTTGGGTGTGGTCTCGCCGGATTTGTGTTAACTCCGAACCGCGGGTCTTCGAAGGAACAGAGTGCGCGCGGATGATCTACCTTGAACAGAAGCGGATCCCCTTTGACAGGCTCTCCGAGGAAGAAAATCCATGGCTTTCGAACAGGGGAGACGCCTGACCGCTCTCGTTCATAAGCGTCTTTCGTCAGCTCTATTGCGACCTGCAGCGCGTTTCTAACGGCCGCAACATCCGTCTTGGCCCACCCGGTCGTGCAAACGAGCAACCGGAACTTTTGCGTTCGATCCTTCAAGGCTCCCTGCACGAAGGTCACCTTGTAGCCCGCCGATTGCTCCACGACGCCGGCACCGAACAGCAGAGAACCGTAGTAAACCCTCCGGTCAACCAGTAATTCTCTCGCGTTCCAGTATAGAGGGCGAATCACAGAGCCGTATGTGTTGCCCGAACATCCAGGGACGCGGAGCTGCTCGTTTCGTAGTTCGGGCAACTCGTCGTAGAGCCGGACGATGGCTCGAAGGCTCTTCGCTTTGCGACGACCCCAAGGCCCATCGGGTCCCCCAGAGCCGCCTGGTCTACCTGGACGGGTTGGGTCCGTAGGCCCTGAAGGATCGGGTGGGTCGAAATTTTCCTCATCGCCGGGAAGTACGAGCTCGTTGATGATCAACCGGCGCCGAACCGGGTTTGGAGCGGGTGATGGGTGACCTGGAGGCATATCGGGGAAACACTCAAGGCCATGAGGCTCTCGCTGCCGGAAATATGGGCGACGAATGTTGTCGAAGTGGTAGGAGACGAGTTGCATCGCGCAGCCACATCCTTCGCATTCGAACTCATTTGGATCGACTAACCTGTTCCCGCGGAACTCCACGGCCTTGTGAGGCCGACCAGTCTGCCTCCAAATCGCTTGATCCATGGAACGAACTACCTTGAGTACTCTGGAGGGGACTACACCAACAAGCTCCCCAAACCGATGTGGTAAGAAGGTAAAGGCCCTGCACCGTAAAGCGATGCAGGGCCTTCACTTACGACAGTCGGGACGGCCGGATTTGAACCGGCGACCCCCTGAACCCCATTCAGGTGCGCTACCGGGCTGCGCCACGTCCCGAACTCCCGGTTCCTCGCCCGCGCCGTGGCGCCGTTGAAGAGCCTTGAACCTATCGGAAACGCCCGGTTCCGTCAACCCCGCGCCGGCGCGGGGTCCTCGCGCAGCCAGTGCTCCAGCAGCGCCTTCTGCTCCGGCGCCGGCGCCTCCACGGGGCGGACCAGCACGCGCTGCGGCGGGCCGCTTTCGACCGGGAGCGTGAGGTTGATCAGCTCGTCGCGCCGGAAGACGGTGAGCGTCGCCGTGGAGCCGGGCTGGCGCTCCTGCAGCCGCGCGCCCAGCGACATCGGGTCCACCCGGATCCCGTCCAGCGCCACCAGCTCGTCGCCCGCGTTCACGCCGGCGCGCCAGGCGGGGGTGCCGGCCAGCACGTTGCCGATCACCGTCTTCCCGCCATCCATCTTCCACTGGAAGCCCACGCGCATCTCGCGCATCGCCTGCCCGCCCGGCTCCGCCGCGGACGGCTGCGGCTGCGCGGACGGCTGCGGTGGTGCGGGCGCGGCCTGGGCCTGGGCCGTGGATCCGGCGCCGGGCTTCGACGGGGTGCCCGTCGCGCCGGTGCCCGACTGCGTGTATTCCGCCATCGCGGCTGTCGCCGCCGCGCCAGCCGCGGGCTGCTGTCCACCCGCCGCGCCCGGCCGCGCCGCCTCGTGCGCGGGGACCAGCGCCAGGCCCGCCGCGGCCAGCTGCGGCGCGAAGTCCAGCTCCGCCGGGGTGCGCAGCCAGCGCTCGAAGAGCGGCGCCAGCTCCGCGCCGGCCGCCTCGCTCGCCAGCTGCTCCACGCGGCGCTCGGGAAAGCCCACGTCCGGGCGGCCGTACTCCGTCCACAGCGCGCGCATCACGTCGTCCAGCGAGCGCGCGTTGCGGGTGAGGCGGCGGATCTCCAGGTCCAGCAGCAGCGAGACCAGCGCGCCCTTGTGGTAGTAGCTGATCGTGGCGTTGGGCGAGTTCGCGTCGGGGCGGTAGAACTTGATCCAGGTGTCGAAGCTGGCGTCTTCCAGCGGCTGCACCAGGCGGCCGGGGATGCCCAGCAGCCGCGTGACCTGCTCGCCCTGCTTCTCCAGGTAGCGCTGCGGCGAGATGATCCCGGCGCGGCGCAGGATCAGGTCCGTGTAGTAGGTGGTCAGCCCTTCGACCACCCACAGCTCGCGCGTGTACGACTCGCGCACGTAGTCGAACGGGCCCAGCACGGCGGGGCGGATGCGCTTGCCGTTCCAGGCGTGGAACAGCTCGTGGGCCACCAGCCCCAGGAAGCTCTCGTACGCCGGCCCGCGGAACGCCCAGCGGTCGGCGACCAGCACGGTGCTCTCCCGGTGCTCCAGCCCGCCCGAGCCGCCGGGAAGGAGGTGCAGGATGATGGTGTAGGACCGGTACGGCAGCTCGCCGAACAGCGCCTTCTCGGCGCGTACGATCCGGGTGGTGTCGGCGATCAGCCGCGCGGGGTCGTAGTTGCCGCGCCCCCAGACGGCGTAGCGGTGCGGCACCCCGTCCACCTCGAAGTCGAACACCGGGTGCGTGCCGATCTCCAGCGGGCTGTCGGCCAGCTCGTCGTAGTCCGCCGCGCGGAAGACGTTCGGGGCGGTCTCGGCCAGCGAGGTGGTGGTCTTCCACCCCGGCGGCGCGTGCACCTCCAGCGCCACCTCGTCGCCCTGGCGCCCTTCCAGGTACATGAACGCGCTGGTGCCGCTGATGAAGGCGTGGCTGGCGTCCATGTGGCTGGTGCGCACCGACAGCTCGTCGGCGTTCACCAGGTAGCGGGCGAGCAGCCGGCCGTCGGCGGGCGCGTCCACCACCCAGGTGTTCTTGTCGGCCTTGCGCGCGGCGAGGGGGCGCCCCTGGCCGTCGGCCGCGGCGAAGGAGACCACGTTGCGCGGGAACTCGCGCATCAGGTAGCTCCCCGGCGTCCAGCTCGGCATCACCACCCGCGCGGGGCCGGTGACGCCGTCGGCCTCGAGGTCGACCAGGAAGTGGTGCGTCTGCGGCTCCATCAGCCGCAGCCGGTAGGTGATCCCCGGCATCAGCGGCGGCGGCCCTTCTTGCCCTTCCGCCGGCGCCCCTTCAGCAGCAGCGTGGCGGCGGCGCCGGCCAGCGCGCCCACGCCGATCGCCGCGGGGTTGAAGAAGCGGTCGATCCCGCTCTCCTTCAGGATGTTCCCGGCCATGAACACCACGTTGGCCGGCCGCTCGGCCAGGCGCCGCATCAGGTACGGGTACCAGCTGTCGCCGAAGGGAACGTAGACGCGGACGTTGTATCCCTCCTCGCGCAGGCGCGTCTGCAGGTCGCGCCGCACGCCGTACAGCATCTGGAACTCGAAGGCGTCCTTCCCGATCCCCTTCTCGAACACGAAGTCGCGCGCGTGGTCGATGATCGCCTCGTCGTGCGTGGCGATGGCGGGGTAGGTGCCGGCCTCCAGCAGCCGCTCCATCTCCTCCACGTACATCCGGTCGGTGTCGGCCTTGTCCTCGTAGCTGACGTCGGGCGGCTCCTTGTAGGCGCCCTTCACCAGGCGGATGCGCGAGCCCAGCTTCAGCATCCGCTCCAGGTCGTCGGGGGTGCGGTGCAGGTAGCTCTGCAGCACGGTGCCCGTGTTGTGGAAGCCGTCGGCCCACAGCGACTCGACCAGCGCGACCGTGCGCTCGGTGTAGTCGCTGCTCTCCATGTCGAGCCGCACGAAGATCTCGCCCTGGCCGTCGCCCAGCTCGCGGGCGCGCTGCAGCACCATCTCGATGTTGGCGCGGCAGAACGCCTCGTCCAGGTCGAGCCCGAACTGGGTGGGCTTCACGCTCACGTTGGCGTCGATCCCGGTGCGCTTGATCGTTTCCAGGATGCGGATCACCATGTCGGTGGCGGCCTGCGCCTCCTCGCGCGTCTTCACGCTCTCGCCCAGGAAGTCGAGCGAGACCGAGAGCCCGGCCGCGTTCAGCGCGCGCGCCGCCTGCACGGCGTCTTCGAGCGTGTCGCCGGCCACGAAGCGCATCGCGAACGAGCGCGACACGGGGGCGCGGGTGATCACCTTCTTGGCGGTCTGGCTCTCGCTGAGCTTGAGGAGGCTTTCCTTGAGCATTCGCTGGATGTTCCGATGTTTCGGGTGCGCCGCGCAGGGTGGCGGGGGACGCGCTCAGGCGTCCGCCGCCTCGGCCGCGCGGCGGCGGATGGTTTCGTCCAGGATCTCGCGCACGCGCGCCAGCGGCAGCGCCTCGGCCGCGGCGCGCGCCTCGTCTTCGCTGGCGGCCGCCAGGATGTCGTCCGTCTCCAGGTGCCCCATCACCGCGCTGCCGGTCTGCGCCCAGCGGACGAAGACCAGGTAGGCGCTGAACGGCGCCGCCGGGTCGCCGCTCTCGTCGGTTTCGACCCCCGCCGTGTAGGGCTCGCCGTCACACCCCTCGAACGCGGCGGCGCGCCCGTGCACCGCCTGGTAGCCGCCGATGGTGTCGTCGGTTACGCCCTGGGGGGTGATCGGGTTGAGCCGGTCTTCGGCGCTGGCGTACTTCATGGGCGGGCAAGTTACGGGTGCGTCTCCGGTGCCGAAAGATCGTGGGTTCGTCGGCCGGCCGATTGGTTGAAAGCTTCGGGCATTGGGCGTGTCCCTCCGCTGCGCTCCGGGCCGGGCTGCGCGCGCGGTAGGCAACGATACCGCCGTTGCCAACCGCGCCGGGCCGCCGGCGTCGCGCCCAGGCACGGCGACGGACGGCCGCATCCGCGCGGGCGCGCCGCCGCCGTCCCGGCCCTCCGGGCGCGCATCCCTCACGCAAGGTATTGTCGCGGACGCGGTTACGGCGCGTTGAAACCCGCCGCTGATCCACCCCAAGTCCGCCTTCGCGGACTCCCGCGCGAGCATTCGCGCGGATCGAAGAATCCCCCCTGTCTCTTGGAAGAAGATCGCTCAACCGCGCCGGTGCCGCGTCCGCCAACCTCTCCCGGTACGGGGGAGGTGGACGGCCCAGGCCGGCCGGAGGGGGCGCGGCGCCGTCCGACCGCGCCGACCATCTACGTCACCCCCTTTCCTGCAGTTCGAGAGAAGGGGCCGAGGATGAGGGCTGGCCGCGCCGAGCGGTGCGATCTACGTTCCGGCCTCCATCTCCCGATCCCGAAACCCACGCAAAGACGGACAGCGGAGCCCATGCGCGCGGCGATCTTCCACGAGCACGGCGGGCCCGAGGTGGTCCGCATCGAAGACGTTCCCGACCTCCGGCCGGGCCCCGGCGAGGTGCTGGTGCGGGTGAAGGCCAGCTCGCTGAACCACCTGGACCTGTGGGTGCGCCGCGGCCTGCCGATCGAGACCACCATGCCGCACATCGGCGGCAGCGACGTGGCGGGCGTGATCGCCGAGGTGGGCGAGGGGGTGGACGCCGCGCGGGTCGGCGAGCGCGTGGTGATCAACCCCAACCTGTACGACGGCACCTGCGAGTGGTGCCGCCGCGGCGAGCAGTCGATGTGCCCCAACTTCCGCATCCTGGGCGAGCACACCAACGGCGGCTTCGCCGAGCTCGTCACCGCCGCCGCCGCGCACGCCCACCGCCTGCCGGACGGGTACGCGTTCGAAGACGCCGCCGCGCTCCCCATCGCCTACATGACCGCGTGGCGGGCGCTGCACACCCGCGCGCGCCTGCGGCCGGGCGAGGACGTGCTGGTCATCGGCGCCAGCGGCGGCACCGCCCTGGCCGCCGTGCAGATCGCGGTGCTGATCGGCGCCCGCGTCTTCGCCCTCACCAGCGGCGCGGAGAACGTCCGCAGGCTGAAGGAGCTCGGCGCCGCCTTCGTCTACGACCGCTCGGGGAACGAGGAGTGGTCGAAGTCCGTCGTGGCCGACACGGGGAAGCGCGGCGTGGACGTGGTGGTGGAGAACGTGGGCGCCGCGACCTGGAAGGGGAGCATCCGGGCGATGGCCCCCGGCGCGCGGCTGGTGACCTACGGCGCCACCGCGGGCCCCAAGGTGGAGATCGACGTCCGCGCGCTCTTCTGGCGGCAGACGAACATCATGGGCACCACCATGGCCAGCAACGCCGAGTTCGAGCAGATGCTCGCCGCCGCCTTCAGCGGCCGCCTCCGCCCCGTGATCGACACCGTGATGCCGCTCGCCGACGCGCGGAAGGCCCACGAGCGCATGGAAGCCGGCCAGCAGTTCGGCAAGATCGTGCTGGTGCCGTAGAGCCGGGGCCTATCCATCAGGCAAGGGTGGGGCAGGGCGGTTGAATTGAATTGAAACCGCGGCACCGCGGCAACGACTACACGAAGTCCGCCTTTCGCGGACTACGCCCTGAGGTGCGGTGGCCGCAGGCGCACGGCACCACGACGGACTTTCCCTCGCGCACCGAAGCCTCGGCTTCACGAGCGCCGGTAGTCCGCGCAGGCGGACTTCGTGTAGTCGTTGCCGCGGACCGCGGATTCATCCCCTCGGGGGTGTAGGTCCGGACCCGATCCCAAGCCAGCTACAAACCTGCTGCAAGTGAGCGTGCAAACGCCGAGTCGGCGCCCGTCCGCGGAACGAATCCGTGGGAGGGGCGCCGACTCGGCGTTATGGGTCCCGGTGTTCTGTCCTGGCCGCGGACGAGAGCTTACGACTCGCCGCCGCCGCTGCCGCCGGCGTCCCCGTCGTCCAGGCGCTTCACGTCGCTGGCGCGGGGGCCCTTGGGGTCTTCGGTGATCTCGAACTCCACGCGGTCGCCCCGCTTCAGGCTCTTGAAGCCTTCCATCTGGATCACCGAGTGGTGGACGAACACGTCCTTCCCGCCGCCGTCGGGGCGGATGAAGCCGTACCCCTTGTCGTCCTTGAAGAACTCCACGATCCCAGTCTGTCTCGCCATGCCTGCCTGCCTCCGCGGGGGACGGAACCGGTCCCTGGTTCTGCCGGCGCGTCGTCCCGTCCAACGGCGCTCCGGACCATTCGTGGGGCGTTACTTAAGCAAAAGGTGTTCCCGATCCAGAATGGCGCGGCGGGCGCGCCGCGCCGGTGAGCGTCAACACCGCAACCTCGGGCCGGCACAGGAAGCGCACCGGGATGTGCACGGTGCCCACTCCGCGGCTGGTGTAGACCTGCGTCCACGGCCGCCGCCGCAGCCCCTCCTCGTACAGCTCGTCATGCTTGGCCGGGTTGCGCAGCGCGCCCACGAAGGGGAGGCGCACCTGCCCGCCGTGCGTGTGCCCGCTCACGATCAGGTCCACCGCGTCATAGCCGCGGCGGGCGCGCTCGGCCTGGTCGGGGTCGTGCGCCAGGAGCAGGGTGAAGTCGCGCTCGCCGGGCGGCGGCAGCACGCTCAGGTCCGGCTCGCCGCGCGAGAGATCGTCCACCCCCGCCACGCACAGCCGCGCCCCGCCGCGGTCCAGCACCACGGCGCGGTTGGTCAGGTCGCGCACCACCGGGTGCGCCGAAACGTCACGGTGCCAGGTGTCGATCCCCACCACGTGGTCGTGGTTCCCCGGGACCGCGTACACTCCGAACGGCGCGTCCAGGCACTCCAGCGCGTCGAGCACGGCGCGGAAACCCGGCGCGTCGTCGGCCGCGAAGTCGCCGGTGAGGGCGACCAGGTCCGGCCGCTCGTCCATCGCCATCCTGCACGCGCGGCGGATGATGGACATCGGCGTCCCCGCCCCCGCGTGCATGTCCGTAAGCAGCGCGATGCGGAACCCTTCCAGCGCGGGGTGCAGGTCGCGCACGTGGATTTTGGTCCGCGTCACCTGCAGCCAGCGCGGCTCCACCAGGAACGCGTACGCCCCCAGCGCCCCCGCCGCCGCCACCGCCCCGATCGCCAGCTTCTCCGTGGTCTTCATGCCCGGCTCGAAGAGCAAGCGGCAGACCATCCGCGGCGGCAAGCCCTCACCCTGGCGTCCCCGGCCCGGGCGGTGTGTCGCAGCGCGGCGCGCGCGGAAAGATCCCGACTTGCCCCAGCACACGGCTTGCGTGCACATTCCCGCCCGCCGCGGCCATACCCCGGCACGATCGAAACCGGATACATCTCCCACATATAGACAAGGAGACCCTCGTGGCCACCGTCACGACTCCCGCCGACGACCTTGCCATCCTGGGCAGCGCCCCCGTGCGGGCGCTGCTGGGCGAGCTGAGCGATTCCGTGCGCCTCACCGACGGCGCGCTGGAGCTGGTGAGCGAAGAGGCATTGCGCGCGGGCGGCATCGACCGGCTGGTGCACGCCGCCGTCTTCGAGGCCGACGCCGACGTGCGCGACAGCGCCCGCTGGGCCATCGGCGAGGCGGGCCGGCTGCTGGGCGTGGCGCCCGCGTCCATCCACGACCTGTACCTGGCGCGCGGGCGGGGCGAGACCGGCGGCTTCACCGTGCCGGCCATGAACATCCGCGCCAGCTCGTTCGACACCGCCCGCGCGCTCTTCTCCGCCGCGCGCGAGCTGAAGGTGGGCGCGCTGATCCTGGAGATCGCCCGCAGCGAGATCGGCTACACCGACCAGCGCCCGGGCGAGTACGTGGCGGTGATGACCGCCGCGGCCATCAAGGAGGGATGGACGGGCCCGCTCTTCATCCAGGGCGACCACTTCCAGCTGAACGCCAAGAAATACAAGGCCGATCCGAACGCCGAGCTGCGGGCGGTGAAGGACCTGATCAAGGAGGCGCTGCACGCCGGCTTCTACAACATCGACATCGACACCAGCACCCTGGTGGACCTGGCGCAGGACGGGCTCGACGCGCAGCAGTACACCAACTACCACCTGTCGGCCGAGCTCACGGCGTACGTGCGCCACTACCAGCCCGAGGGAGTGAACGTCTCCATCGGCGGCGAGATCGGCGAGGTGGGCACCGAGAACAGCACGCCCGAGGAATTGCGCGCGTACATGGACGGCTACAACCGCGAGCTGGCCAGGCTGTCCGAAAAGACGGGAACTCAGCTGGAGGGGTTGAGCAAGATCAGCGTGCAGAGCGGCACCAGCCACGGCGGCGTGGTCCTTCCCGACGGCAGCATCGCCGACGTGGCGATCGACTTCGAGACGCTGCGCAACCTGTCGAACATCGCCCGCGACGAGTACGGGATGAGCGGCGCGGTGCAGCACGGCGCCAGCACGCTGCCGCAGAGCGCGTTCGGCAAGTTCCCCGAGATCGAGACCGCCGAGATCCACCTGGCCACCAACTTCCAGAACCTGCTCTACGATCACATCCCCGCCGACCTGCGCGAGCGGATGTACGAGCACACGCGCCAGAACTTCCAGGACGAGCGCAAGCCCAGCGACACCGAGGAGCAGTTCATCTACAAGGCGCGCAAGAAGGCGATCGGCGCCTTCAAGCGCGAGCTGTGGGAGCTGGGCGAGGGGGACCGCGAAAAGGTGCGCGGCGTGCTGCGCGAGACCTTCGCCTTCCTTTTCCGCCAGCTGAAGGTGACGGACACGCAGGAGGTGGTGAGCCGCTTCGTGAAGGCCCCCGAGATCCGCCGCAGCGGCCCCGCCGCGCTCCGCATCAAGGCCGGCGCCGACGACTGGGACCTGTCGGACTGAGGCTGAGTCCCAGGCGTGGTGAAGCGCGGGTTCCCGCTCTGAGGGCAGCCTGGCGGGAAATCGGTGCAGCAGGGAACGGGCGGGCCGTGTGGACGGCTCGCCCGCTCGCGTCTAGGCTCCCGGAACGCGGCGCTCACCACGCTGATCGGGTTCGCGTCCGCGATGTATCCGTCGGCGGTCAGCTCGGCCTTGATGTGGTTGACCAGCGTGGTCTTGCCGACACCCGGCGCGCCCTGGACGGCAATCCGGCTGTGCAGCGAGCCGCCGATCTCGCTCAGGATCGTCGCAGCCTCGCGCTGGCGGCCAAGAAAACAGCGAGAGTGGGTAGCGAACGGTGTTCCCCGGCTCCAGCGCATCCTGGAAAAACGGAGTCGAGCGAAGGTTCAACACATGCCAGATGTTCGTCACGGCCATTCGGCGGGTCCAATTCTATACCGGAAGCTTCGAGTGGGAGTATGGAATTTATTTCTATACCCATATCCGGTATGTAAGGTATGGAATTCGGAGAGTGTCCAGGGATGAAGGACCTGACTTTGGGCACCTCCTGTCAAGTGTACGGAGGGCACGCAGTGTCCGCTCTGCCACTGACCAGGTCGCCCGCACTCTCGGGCCATGATTCAGCCCAGGTCCCCACAACCGCCGGCTCGCGGTGGGAACGGTTTGTGCTAGCCATGCTTCCGAGCGTCCGCTTCGCCCTCGGGCGAACGGACGCCGCCCGAGTTCCGGAAGGACCATCCAGCAGCAGCGCAGACGCCCAGGGCTCCGCGCGCTCTCCGGCGCGCGGCATGGCGCCGCACAACCGTAGATCCGTGATCGAGACCCACGCCGCACTCCACGCCCCTCCGGGCACCGACGCCACCTCCGCACCGGGCGACGAGGCGCTGATCCTGCGCGCCAACAAGCTCGGCCTGCTGGAGCGCCTGGCCGACGGGCTGGCCCACGAGATCAAGAACCCGCTGCACTCCATGGTCATCAACCTGGAGGTGCTCAAGCGGCGCGTGGCCCGCGCCGACAGCGCCGAAGAGGTGCAGCGCTACATCGGCGTGCTGGCGGGCGAGCTGGAGCGCGTGAACCGGCGCATCGAGCTCCTGCTGCGCCTGTCGCGGCCGGGACGGGGCGCCGAGAGCGCCACCCTGGCCGAGCTGGCCGAGGAGCTGATGGAGCTGATCCAGCTGGAGGCGCGCCACCACGACCTGCGCGTGGACTACCGCCCCGACGGCGGGATGACCCGCGTGCAGCTGCGCCGCGAGCCCGCCCGCCGCGTGGTGCTGAACCTGGTGCTCGAGGTGATCGACCGGGTGGAGCGCGGCGGCACCCTGCACCTGTGGTTCGCCGCCGACGGCGGCGAGGCGCGGCTCGGGGTCGGCGGCTCGGGGCTGGAGCCGGCCGACCTGCAGGCCGCCGTGCACGGCTCCGAGCGGGTGGCCGCCGCCGCCGCCATCGCCTGCGAGCTGGGTGGGCGCGTGGACGTGAGCGCCGGTGACGGCGCGGCGCCTTCGCTCGTCTTTTCGCTGGCCACGGCGCACGGCTGACCGGCGCCCCGGCCAGGGGTGCGCAGGTGCTTGACCCGCAAGCGGTTGACCCATTCGGCCGCTGCGGGGTATAATCATTGTCTACACCCTCACACCACCCAACCGACAGACGGCCCGATGGCAGAAAAGATCCTGGTGGCGGACGACGAACGCCACATCGTCGAGGGGCTGCAGATGCTCCTTGCCGACGACGGATTCGAGGTGGACACCGCCACCGACGGCAAGAAGGCGTGGGAAATGGTGAGCCAGGGCGGCTATGGCGTGGTGCTGGCCGACCTGCGCATGCCCGAGATGGACGGGCTGGAGCTGTTCCGCAGGATGCGCGAGGCCGGCGTGCCGAGCGAGATGATCATCATCACCGGCTCGGCCAGCGTCGACACGGCCGTGCAGGCCATGCGGCAGGGCGCCTACGACTACCTGGAGAAGCCGCTCAACATCGAGCGGCTCAAGGCGCTCCTTCCCAAGGCGGTGGAGGCGTACCGGGTCAAGCAGGCCAACAAGCAGCTCGAGGAGAAGCTCAAGAACCTCACCCGCTTCGGCGACCTGATCGGCCAGAGCGAGGAGATGCGCGAGATCTACTCGATGATCGAGGCCGCCGCGCCGAGCAACGCCAGCCTCTTCATCGTGGGCGAGAGCGGCACCGGCAAGGAGCTGGTGGCCCGCGCCATCCACGACAAGAGCACCCGCGCCAAGGGGCCGTTCATCGCCATCAACTGCGCCGCGTTCCCGCGCGAGATCCTCGAGAACGAGCTCTTCGGCCACGAGAAGGGCGCCTTCACCGGCGCGATCAACGAAAAGCCCGGGTGCTTCGAGCTCGCCGACGGCGGCACGCTCTTCCTGGACGAGGTGGCCGAGATGGAGGCCGACATCCAGGTCAAGCTCCTGCGCGCGCTGGAGCAGCGCTCCTTCCGCCGCCTGGGCGGGAAGAAGGAGATCCACGTGGACATCCGCGTGGTGAGCGCCACCAACAAGGTGATCGCCCGCGCGCTGGAGAACGGCGAGCTGCGCGAGGACCTGTACCACCGCCTGGCCGTGATCCCGCTCACCCTGCCGCCGCTGCGCGAGCGCCGGGGCGACGTGCGCGTGCTGGCCGAGCACTTCCTGCGCCGCTTCGCCGAGGAGAACGGGAAGAAGATCAAGAGCTTCGCCCCCGAGGCGCTGGAGTTCATCAACACCTACCGCTGGCCCGGCAACGTCCGCGAGCTGAAGAACGCGCTGGAGCGCGCCGTCATCCTCTGCCGCGGCGACCAGATCACGCTGGGCGACCTGCGCGCCCACGAGCTGATCCAGGCCGACGACCGCGAGCTGCGCATCCCGGTGGGCACGCCGCTGGAGCAGGTGGAGCGCACCGTGGTGCTCAAGACCTTCTCCTTCGTGGACGGCGACCATCGCCGCGCCGCCACCATGCTGGGGATCGAGGAAGACGAGCTGCGCAACCGCCTGAACCGCGCCGTCAGCCCCGAGGCCGTCGCCGTGGCCTGACGCCCCGCCCGCCGGTCGACTCGTGAAGCGGGCCGCGTCTCCCCTGGGGAGGCGCGGCCCGCCGGCTTTTGGGATCCGGCCGCCGTCAACCGGTGCAGCAGATGAAGTGGACGTCGGAGCCGCAGGTGTAGAAGCAGGTGTGCGCGGGCTGCTGCGTGCCGGCGTGCGCGTTCACCGTGCCGCGCGGCTCGGACTTTTCGTCGGTGGGGAACGAGTCGACGGCGAGCGTGTCCAGGTCCAGCTGGAGCTTGTTCATGCGGCGCCTCCCTTGGAGGGGGATGGACGGAAGCCGCGGGGTGGGCGCGGGGCGGGCGGGGGAACGGCGTGCCCGCTCCTGCAATGTACTTGCGCGGGGCCGCGCCTGCCCACGTACTTTCCGACAGGTGCGCCAACGGGCACGGAGATTGACGGGGGCGGGACGCGGTGGCGCGGCCCGTCCGGGCGGCGCCGAACGGACCACGGAGACGGCAGATGAACGAACAGGAGCGGGGCCGGATCGAGCAGCTTCTGCTGCGCGAGCGCAACCAGATCCTCGACAACATCGAGGCTTTCGACGAGCGGCTGCAGGACCTGCGCGACCGCGCGGGCGAGCTGAGCCTGTACCGCTTCCACCCGGCAGACGTGGGGAGCGAAAGCCAGGAGCAGGAGCAGGACTTCCTGCTCACCAGCGTGGAGGGCCGCCGCCTGTACCAGGTCGACGAGGCGCTGCAGCGGCTGTACAAGACGCCGGAGGATTTCGGGAAGTGCAGCGTGTGCGGCCGGCAGATCGAGATGGAGCGGCTCGAGGTGATCCCCGAGACCACCCTCTGCGCCGAGCACGCCCTGCAGGCCGACCAGGGGAGTGACGCCGACCCCCGCGAAGCCGCCCGCACCGGCGACGACGTGGCGATCTGAGCCCACCGCGAAGGCCCCGGCGAAATCGAACGCCGGGGCCTTCCTCTACGCATCCATCCCTCCTTTCCTCCGTGTAGCGGGAAGAAGGGCGCACAGACGAATCCCAGCCGAGTCAGGCGGATCTGGATCATCCGGCCGGGGCTCTCCTCCGTGCACCGTCATCGCGGCCGGACTGATCCTGTAGTCCGCGAAGGCGGACTTCGTGTGGTTGTTGCGGTGGAGCGGCCACGAAAGCGTCAGCGCGCCCTGTAAATGTGTGCACTGCACTACCCTACGACGGTGCTGACTTCCCGTCTGGAACGCGGTGGTGTCAACGCCAGGTGTCAAGGAGCTTTTTAGGCTCTCCGGCGTGCCGTGCGGAGCGTTTCCATCGCCTCGGCCAGCTCCTCGAACGGCACTTCGTCGTAGACTGTCCGAAGCATCGCATGCGTGGTACCGGTAAGCTGCTCCTGCACCTTCGCAGGGAGCGCGCGAAACTCCCGTGTGCGAATCCCTGCGCGCTTGTAGGCGTGGAACCCAAGCCTCTCCACGTCCACCCCCGCCCGCTCCTTCACCTTCCGCATCCAGTCGTTCAGGACGCTACGCGACACCGGTCGGCTCGGGTCGTGCTCGGCCGGGACCAGCCAGGGCGACAGCACCGGAGGGGCGCTACGGATCGCCTCGACCACCTCGGGGGTGAGGGGCGTCACGAGCTCGCGCCCCGTCTTGTCGAACTCCCCGCGCCAGTGCACCCGGCCGGCCTGCAAGTCCACGTCCTCCTTCCGCAGCTGCCGCACGGAGTTCATGCGGTGCATCGTGGCCCGGCAGAGCTCCGCCACCAGAGCGAAGCGCCAGTTGGGCGAGTGCGCCAGAACGCGCTGATGCTGCTCCTCGCTGATGCCGGGCCGACGCGGGTCCTTCTCCTTCGGCATCGTCATCTTCTGCGCCCTGCGGCGCTCCCAGCGCCATGGATTGCGGGCCAAGAAATACGGCTCGTTCTCGTCGGCGCCGCTCGCCCAGTGTAGGACGGCCAGGAGGAACTTCAGGTCGAGGCGGATCTGGTTGTTCCGGCACGGCCTCTCCCAGCCGCTGATCCTGCCCTCCCGCCGGGCCGCGATGAAGCCGGCCCAGTCCTGCCTGTCCAGCGTGCCGGGGTGCCGCTCCGGCCCTCGGCCCGGCTCTCCCGCGGCGGCCCTGTCGGTGAAGTAGGCCACGAAGACGCGGGCGGCGCGGTGGTCGTGCTTGCGCTTGCTCTCCTTCTTGTTGAGCGTCACTTCCTGTAGGTAGCGGTCGATCAGGCGTCGGAGAGTCGAGGCGGGGGCTGCCGGGTCCTGCTCGGCGAGGGACTGTGCCAGCTGCTTCGCCTGGTCCTCGGCCTTCGCGCGGTCGCGGTGCTGCAGGGAGACCCGCCGCCTGCGCACCTCGGGCAAGCCCGTGGCCGCATCGAGGAATCGCCGTCCCTCCTCGTCCGTGGCGGCCATCCACTCCAGGTAGAGTGGACCGCCCTTCTCCTTTTCGTACGCGCGTACCCAGTTCCTTCCGCGCTCTCCGGCGTTGTAGCTCCAGCACTTCTTCCTTATGTGCGCCATGGGAAACGAAACCTTTCGTTTCTGAGGGCGCGCACGCGCAACCTGCACCGGGGAAAATACCTGGCCCGGGTGCAGCCGCCAGTCCGGCGGGTGTGGTGTGAGCGTGCGCGGTGTAATCAGGTCCGCCCCGCGACCACGAGGGCCAGCGTTCGGCTCGACACGGCGCCAGGTCGTGACGGGGGAAGCGGGCGTGCAGCCTTGCGGGGAAGGTCGCTCACGCGGACAAGCGGGTCGTCCGACGTGCCGTGGTTGACCAGCACGCCATCGTTCAGCAGGCGGCGCAGGTGGCCGCGCGTGTAGCCGGAGAGCTCGACAGCCTGGGCGAGGTCCACCAGCTCCGCGGGCCCCCTCTCGGCCAGGTCCCCCTCCAACTCGGATGCAAGGCGCTCCATCAGCGCGGCGGCGCGGCTGGCACCGCGCCGGCGCAGGACCGCGGCGTCGGATCGCCAGAGGTCGATACGCTCCTGAGGTGTCATGCGCGCTCCCTTGCGCAGGCGGCCGCGAATGGGAGGCGCAGAAGGCACGCGGGAAGAGCGGGTCGGCCGCGGGCGAAGCCCGCTCCTGTTCGGGGGGTCGGTACAGGAGGCGGCGGCGGAAAGAGGCAGCCGGGAAAAACGGTGAGGGTGGGTACGAAGGGCACGGCCGGAGCAAACTCGGTTTTCAGCAGTGGAAACGCGCGCCGAAGACCCTGAGCGCGTGAAGTCCCCGATTCCACTGCCAGTTACCCCGACACCCGGACTCTTGGCAGATTCCGCAAAGGTTGGAGGCTGATGTGGCGCGTCACGCCGCGAACGGCACCTCAGCCAGCTCCGGCTCGCAGAGCGCGAGGAACGGGCAGAAGCGGCAGAGGCGCCGCCGCTCCGGCTCCAGGATTGGGAACTCCTCCATCGGCCGCGGCTGGTTCCCGTCCGCGTCCAAATGCAGCGAGTGCATAACGCCCACGCTGTCGCGAACGCGGTCCGCGGCCCGCATCACGTCGATGCGGGTGATCTCCCGGGTAGTGTCCTCGCCAGTGGCAAGGTTCACCACGCGACCGAACCACTCGTCGTCGCGGAACGGCAGGCCCAACACCGTGCGGCAGTAGAGGGCGTACAGTGGGATCTGGAGCTCGGCGTCGCTGTCGTCACCCGTCTTCCAGTCGAGGATTACGACCTTGCGGCCGTCGGGCCGGTAGACGAGGTCGGGCCCAGTGTAGATCGGCCACCCCTCGTGCACGAACGCTTCGGGGCCGTCGGGTATCGTGATCCACCCGGGCTGGCACTGCGCCAACTCGCCCCAGAGGGCGGAGCCGTCCAGCGCACGCAGGCAGGTGCGGGCCTTCGTCAGGGCAGGAGCCAGGCCTGACACGTCCGCACGGCCGGCGTACCACGCGTCGCGCAGCATCACAACACGCTTGGGATCGCGCTGGAACTGCCCGCGATGGTGCGAGCCGAGCACCGCCCGGTTGAGCGCATCGGAGACGCGCGCCAGCATGACCTCGAATGTCGGTCGGGCATCGCCCTTCCGCACTGCAGCCGCGGAGTCTCGCGCGCACTCGTGGACCGCCGTTCCCACGATCATGGGGAAGGTGGTCAACTGCTTAAGGGCATACGCCAAGCGCGCCGACTCCGGCGCGCCTGGCTCCCAGCCTCGGTGGCTGCCGTAGTAGCGCCAGAAGTAGGCGCGTGCACACTCGGACAGCGCTCGGTCGCGCGAGTGGGACCAGCTGAAGTCGGGGTAGAAGGTGTCGGAGTACATGGCGTCACAGCGCCACGAGCTGGTAGGCGTCGCTGCGCTTGATGGTCGCTCCGCGCCGGGTGCGCGTGGTGCGCCGGGCGGTGCCGCCGGCGTCGTCGCCCGCACTGCTCACCACCCCCGCCGAAAGCACATCGCCCGCCTTGATCTCCGTGATCCAGCGCGTAACGCCCTTGTCCTCGAACGACCGGTAGTCGATCTCGCCCTCGACGTACACGCGGTCGCCCTTGTGCAGGTACTTCTCGACGAAGGCGAACGTCGCCGGCAGGCTGTCCCACACCACGATCCGGTGCCACTGCGTCTTCTCGCACAGCTTCCCGTCGCGGTCGTTCCAGCGCTGCGAGGTCGCCAGCGAGAACGTCGCGACGCGCACGCCGCTCGGGAGAGTGCGGATTTCCGGGTCGGCGCCCAGGTTGCCGATCAGCGTAGCCTTGTTGAGGCAGCGAGACATGTGAAGCTCTCCAAGAAAGTGTGGTTGAGCGCATGCACCGGCCGGAGTGGGTACGGTACTGACGCTCGCCACTGCGTTTTCTTAAGGGAGCTTTAGTCGGATGAACACTGGGGAGAGAAGACGCGGAACGTTGAGGGACCGGCCGCAGTTCACACGTGCCGCAGTATGCCAAGGGAGGTACATAAGCAGGAGGGACTCGGTGGACAAGCAGAGGGACGAAAGTGAGTAGGGTGGAAGAGAGGAAAAGCTGCTAATCGTAGACACCGCGGTGCGAGGCCAGCGCATTGCAGGCGTCGCTCGGCAGATAGTACTGTTTCAGGTAACGTCGTGAGACATAGGGAGACGTCTCCTGTCGCAGCCCATTGTGGGAGAGTTCAGTTCAAGGTCGTGGCGGTCGACGAAGCCGCGCGGGTCACGCTATGTCACGGCATCGCGGAACTGATCACGCTCCGCCTGCCGGTGCTCGCTCTCGTATAGTATAGGTACTGCTCTGCCCTCCAGCACGATTGTCCAGGCGTCGTCCGCAACGCGCGCCGGAACGCTGGACGCCCTGCTTAGGAATCGGATGAGGTTCATGTGTTAACGCCCTCGAACGCGCGCTGGCGCGCCACGTCGGTCGCCAACTCGGCGCCGGGACGGGTCGAGCAGGAGCGCCTCGGGGCGGTGGCTCACCGTAGGATCCTGAACGTGGACCAGGCGAAGAGCATCATTGTGCTGAAGCGGAGCATGGCGGCGGGGTTCAGCGGCGTGGAGAACGACCTGTTCTACCACCCTCCCCCGCTGCGCCATGCTCTTCGGCGACGCGAAGACCAGCGTGCAGACGCTCATCAGCAGCGTGAAGGAGGTCTAGGCGCCACCTTCCTACAGGTGACGGAGCAGGGAAAGCCCGCGCGGAGCGATCCGGCGGGCTTCAGTTAGGGATTGGTAATGACATCACCCTCGTTCATCATGTCAGATCACTTGGCCATCACCGACGGCGGCTTGACCTCGATGCCATCGACGGAGTAGCCGACCGACTCGAGGTCGTAGATCACCCCGGAGTCCAGCCGCCCGATCGGGTTCGCGACGAAGGGGAGGATGCGCTCGATGACGGTGTAGTCCGCTCGCACGTGGGTTCCGCTGTGGAACTGGTCGTGGAACAGGCTCGCCGTCCGCAGCACCATCCTGTAGTCGGACTCCAGTCGTAGCGCCACCATTCCATACGCACGGTCCAGCAGCCGAGGGTCGACCCCGCTGTTCTCCAGTACCTGTGCTACGTCCACGTACGGATGACGAATCCCCGCGTACAGCCCCAACCGGGCGATGTTGTTCAGGATCTGCATGAAGCCCCCGACCACGACCTTTTCGTGGAACCGCCGCCACGGAAGGTCCCAGAGGTCGGCAGGGTTCTGCAGCTGGAGCACCCTCAGGAGCCTGTCGGGATCCTCCAAGTCGTTGCGCAGCGCATGCAGACCGCCATTCCCGCGGTCCCCCCTCAGGATGCCCTGCGCCGCCAGCCGGAGCGGCTCGTCGCGAGCCTGGTTGCAGACGGTGGTGAAGAGCCGCTCCAGATCCGTCAGCAGCTGCACGAAGCTGAGGAGGTACGCTGGCCGGAGCGTGGGAGTGAGCCGGGTAAGCCTGTCCTGCAGCTCGGCATACGGTGCGGCGTCCGGGAGCTGGAGCAACCGTGCGAAGCTCACGCGCTTCGCCTCGGCCTCGGTATACCGATTGGAGAGGTCCGCCACCCGGGCTTCGACCTCGGCCCGTGCTTTCTGGACGGCCGCCAGACTGTCCTGGGTGCTCTGGAGGTCCTTCTCGAACGCACGGCTCCTCTCGACTTGAGCACTGAGAGATTCATCGCGCTCGCGCAGTGTGGTCTCCAGCGTCTTGTGCCGCGACGTGAGGTCGTTCAGCCTCCGGTCGCGCTCCGCCAGATCCCTCTCGAGCTCGGCAATCCGCGCGATCCCGGCCGCCTCGCGCCTGCCGAGTTCGTCCACGTGGGCGATGATTCCGTCGGCCAGGTTGCCGTCGCCCACGACGTCCGGGAAAGCCCCTCGCAACGCCTCTACGAGCTGCCCCGCGGCCGCCGTTGTCGCCCCGACGTGGGCCAAGAGCCGTTCGTTGTTTGTTTCGGCGGGTTCCTCGGGGATGCCGGGAAACAGCCGGGTCAGCTCGGCGACGAGGGCCCGGTGGTCCGTCCGGAGGGTACGGGTGGCTTCGAGGTCCCGGTTGACGTGGGCGATAATTCCGTCGGCCAGGTCGCCGTCGCCCGCGACGTCCGGGAAGGCCTGCCGCAGCGCCTCTGCGAGCCGCCCCCGGGCCGCCGTCGTCGACTCCACGTGGGCAAGGAGCCGTTCGTTGCTCGTCTCTGCGGGTCCCTCGGGGATGCCGGGAAAGAGCCGGATCAGCCCGGCGACGAGGGCCCGGTGGTCCGCCCGGAGGGCGCGGGTGCCTTCGAGGTCCCGGTTGACTTCCTCCAGCAGGGGGAGGAGGCCTCTGATCCGATCCGTGGCCTCCCTCACCCGGGCTTCCTCGAGCGGGATCTCTTGGGGTGGAATCTCCTTGGCCGGGATCCCCTCGGGCATGATCTCCTTGGGCGGGGTCTCCTGGGCTGGGATCTTCTGGGGCGGGATCTTCTGGGGCGGGCTCTCTCGGATCAGGACGGGTGGCCGTGGTCGGACCCGGTCGCGGAGCCGACGCCCGGCGCCGGTTCGCAGCAGTGCGGACAGGACAATGCCGGCCAGTATGAGCCCCCCGAGTACCTTCAGCACAGCCAGGAGCCACCCCGGAATGGTCCGCGAACGTCCGAGGCCGGTCATTCTGACCGCGAGCGCGCCGAGCGAGTCGGGGACGACACGCGCCCATGCCTCGTGGGGACCCTTCAGCGAGGGGGTGAACACCACGTCGACCCCGGCGGTATCTCCCGGGGAAAGGATGAACGTGCTGCCGCCCTTCCAGCGGAAGCCGGACTGCACGCTGTCGAAGCGCAGGGTGATGGAGGCGATCCGTGCCCCGTAGTTCCGTAACGTGAAGTGCCGGCTCGCGCTCGCGTTCGTGCCCGTGTCCCCGCTCACCGGCACGGAGCCGAACGTGACCGGGATCTCGCGCCTGCCGTCGGCGGCCCGAACCGAGCCGCGTGGAAGCAGCGAGGCGGTGCTGTCGGCGAACAGGCTTGCGAACTGGTTGCGGGCAGAGTCTCGCACCAGTGCGGGAACTTCTCGCACCTCGACGCGCCCGTCTCCCGCGCCGATCGTCCGGCGATTGAGCAGGTGGACCAGCAGGCTGTCCCACTCCGTGCGGTTGAGGGGGTGCGGCGTTCCTACGCCGAGAGGCTCATTGGATCTTCGTGTGGGGTCGGTCGTGGCTTCCTTGGCGAACCGCGCGAGCATCGTGTCCGCGCCCCGTGCGAGGACGCGGCGAAACTCGGCCGATGCGTCCGACGCATAGAACCGTCCGCGTTCCGGATGCAGGCCTTGGCCGTCGGGCACTCTCCCGGGGTAGCGCTCGATACGGAGTGCCGCCACCTGGCGCGGCTTTCCCTGCTCCAGGAGGGTTGCGTTGAGGATCACATGTCCGTTCGGGGCCTGGACCCAGTCCACCTCCACCCGCTGCGCCGCGGCGCTCCCCGGGCGGAACACGCTCGCCAGCGCCACGAGGACGGCGCCGGCGGCTGCCCGGCGCATCCCCGCTTCCGTGCGCTTCGGTCTCCGGCGTCGGGCCACGGTGGCCGCGATGCGCCCGGCGGACCCCCTCACCTGTCCTCCCCGGGGAGGAAAGGCCACATCGCCCCCAAGAAGGTGCGGCTCTCGTTGAGGTTCACGCGAAGCGGCGCCACAGGGTCGTCGATCTGATTGCCCAGCCGGAATTCCATCTGGTTGTTCTCGTCTACGGTGATCCGCACGGGCACCGCGTTGCGGTGGTCCGCGTTCCACGCCTGCTCGGTCGGAAACTCGGCCATGCGCGTGATGTACTCCCACCGTCCCGCGTTCGCGTCGCCGGCCGTGTCGGCCGCGTAGCTCTGGACGAACTCTGCCACGGCCGTCTGGCTGAGGTCCACCACGTTCGGCTTGTTGTCGTTCGGGTCGGCGTCGTGCTGGTCGGTGTCGTACTGGTGGACCACCATCCCGTGCTGCGTCACAGGCTCGGCGTGGATCGGCTCCGTCGAGGGGTTGAGCAGCTCCTTGAACGCCCACTCATCGGCCCGCGCCGGGTTCCGGTACAGCACGCCGTAGCGCGCTTGCACGTTGCGGTTGCGCAGCCGGACGGGCGAGCGCGGGGTCTGGCGGCGGTACAGCGCGGCGTATTGGATGGCGCCCTGCACCACGGCGCTCTTCAGCTCCTGGTCGCGGAGAGTGTCGATCACGGAGAGCGCGTCGTTCCCCGACCAGGCGCGCAGCTCCTTCTCCACGGCGTCGCGGATGAGCTTGAGCTGCACGCTCCGCCCCGACAGCACCACGGTGTCGAGCGGTACCGTACCGCGGGTGTACTGCTGCCCGTCCTGGGCCGGGAAGAGGGCGAAGAAGTTCTTCAGGATGCCGGTGGTGCTCTCGCGGATGAACTCGTCCATACTCGGCCGCAGCTCCGCGAGCGGGATCTGCAGGGATCCCCCGTCCAGGTAGTCCCGGGCCTCCTCCCCGGTCTGCGCGCCCGGCTGCTGCAGGACGAAGGTGTCGTCGCGGTCGAGGATGGGCTTGATCCGGTTCTGCACCACGTCCTTGAACCAGTGGCGGGCCTGGAGCGTGACCGTGTCGACCTCTACCCCCCCAAACATCGTGACCCTGAACCGCTCCCGGTACCGCGCGTCGATCGCGCGCGCGATCAGGTAGTCCAGGTAGTTGCCGGCGGTGCTGCGCCCCATCCGGCCCAGGATGACCACCTCCCGCGGACCCGCCGTGTCGGAGCGGATCCGCAGGTAGGTGAGGTCGAGCGTGCCCGCCCCCATGTCGTAGACGAGCACGTGCTCGTCGCCGGGCTGCGCCCCGGCCCGGGGGCGTGGATTGCGCCCGGGGTTGGCCAGGTAGAAGCAGGCCACCGCGTCCGATTCGCTCAGGAAGGTCACGTACTCGCGCTTGAACTCCGGGAAGCGCTCGGCGATCAGCGAGCGCAGCTGCTCCACGTGGCGCGGGGTGAAGCTGTTCGGTACGCTGAACACCACCTTGCGCGGGCTGGAGTCGCGCAGCGCGGGGGCCACGTAGTCGGCGAGCAGGCGCGCGTAGGTCTCGCGCAGCAGCTCCCGGGTGGTGATGGGGAACTCGCCGGCCTTGCGGACCGGCGCTCCCGGCTGGGGGCTGTATTCGAGGTCCCTGAGCGTGCCCGTGAGGTCGGGCAGGTTGCCGGTGCCCACCAGCGACTTGATGTAGGGAACGGGGAACCGCGTGTTGCGCAACTCGCGCCGGGTTGGCGCCAGCGCGACCAGGCTGTCAGCGCGGCTGGGCGCATCCAGCGATTTCGTAGGCTTCAGGTGCACCGCCGACGACAGGAAGGGCGTTCCGAACTCGGGGAGCTGGTCCGGGGTGCGGTCGTCCGCGTCGGTCAGCAGCGACTGGAGCTGCGCCTGCAGGTCGATCAGCTCCACACCGGCCACGCCGTCGGTGCCCCTCGCCGCCACCACGGCCGAGGTGCCGAAGTCGATCGCCAGCCAGTGTGCGCCCAGGTCGCGCTCCACCTGGAACTCGACCTGCGCGCGGAAGTCCTGCCAGTCGTCGTTCCCGGCCAGGTCGGCCGCCTCCTGGTAGAGGAAGGCGATGGTGCACGTCACTCGCGCCAGCTCCTCCGGCAGGGCCTCGACCTCGTCGTGCCGGAAGGAGACCTCGAAGTCCCGGTGAGAGGCGGCGCGGCTGGGGAAGCGGATCTCCTCCGCCGGCGGCCCGCCGCGCTCGTTGTTGACGCGGAAGCCCCCGCCGGGCTTCCAGCGGATCGGGTGCGCGGTGGCGAAGTCGAAGGTCAGGTCGCGGATTCGCACCACCCCCGAGCCGCTGACCGCGGTGTTCCCCAGGCGCAGCATGAAGCACAGGATGCGCCCCGCCCCGGCACGCTCGGGGCTCCACTGGACGCTCTCTTCCAGCCTCACCGGGCCGAAGCCCAGGGGGCGGAGCTCGCCCGCCTCGCTCAGCAGCGCGGAGAGCGTGGCCTTCTGCTGGTTGCGGCGGACGCGGTACGTGGCGCGGGAGGACTGCAGCGGAACGGTCTGGGTCCCGACCTCCTGCAGAGCGTGGATGGTCACCGGGTGCTCCGTCAAGGTGTCCGGATTCGGAATGCGGGCGAGGTCCACGAAGAGGGGGATCTCGACGGCCCCTTGGGGCGCGAGCCCGCGCACGGAGAGCTGGCCGTCGCCGCTGACCGTCACCGACGTGGCGCTCGCGACGGCCGCAGCGCGCGGCGTCCCGAACGAGACCACGCTCGCCTGCGGAGGCTCCTCCTTCTCGATCCACAGCGTGCAGCTGAGCGGCTGGGCGTAGCGGACCGCGGTGGCATTCTCCACGCGCAGCGTGCCGAGGAACACCCCGGACTTGCGGGCATGCTCGTAGCCGGCTTCAAACGCGCTGTCTATGTCGATCCGGAGCAGCGGCTCGGAGCGGGCGCGTACCAGTTCCAGGCGCACCCAGCGCTCCGCGTGCGCGACCGCGGAATCCGCGGTCGGCTGCATCCAGAGATCGATCTTCACCACGGCCTCGGTGATCCCGTCGCCGTCCACGTCCGCGATCGCCCCGGGGTCCAGAACGATGTCGAAGGCGAAGTCCGGCGACCTGATCTCCAGGTTGTTAAGCTCCGGGAGTCGCCGGTCGTCGCCGGGGAGGCGGGACTGCAGCGTGACCAGGTGGGCGGTGTCGAGCAGCGCCAGCCCAGGCACGGGCTCCGGCTTCGCCCAGATCCGGTGGTAGGTGAAAAGGTAGGCCCGGGGACGTCCGAACACGAGGGACCAGATGCTGCTCTCCTTCGCGACGGACATCAGCTCCGTGTAGACCACCTCGACGCCGCGTGGCGCCTGGTTGAAATCCACTCGCAGGGATACGGGCTTGGGGGAGGGCGTGGATTCGGTCGTCATGAAAGGTCGTCTCCCGGTGGCTTACGGGTTCGGTGGACCGGACGGAGGCGTGCCGGAGGTCCTCAACACCATCGTACGTGCGTTCGTGTTCGTGCTGGCTTTCGCGATCGCCGTCCGTGCGGCGTAGATCAGCAGCAGGGCGAGGACGAGGCTGTACGCCCACGCCGCCGCGGCCTGGCTGGAGAGGCCGAACCGGGCCGCGAAGCGGTATGCCCGAAAGGGGAGCGGGGCCAGGCCCAGGATCCTGGCGGGGGGTTCCAGCTCTACTACGCGGAGGGTACGCACCAGTCCGGTGCTCCCCTGGAGCTCCGAGCCATCGGGGGTAAGGAGGTGCATCCCGTACACCGGGTCGTCGTAGCGTACCCAGAAGCGGAGCCGCACCGTCAGGCTGTCGCGCCGGGCCGCCGCCGGCAGGGAGAGCCGGATCTCCGGCGTGCGCTGCGTGTCCGCGAGCACCTGTCGGTCTACCTCCTGGTCGCCGCGCAGGAGAACCGCCTCGACGCGATGCGGGTGCATGGCTTCCGCCCCCATCTCCCGGAGCCGGAACCTGCTCTGGAACCCCCTGGGCGTGCGGCGCATCCGGAACCTCTCGTGCTCGAACTCCCACACCGACTCGATGGCGAACGCCCACGTGTTCGGCACGGCCTCGAACACGGAAAGGTGCACGGCCTCCCTGCCTTCTCCGACCGCAATCTCATGCACCGGCCTGAACAGGTAGTACCTGCGTGCCGAGTCGATCGTCGCCTCCACCCGGCGGGTGGCGTCGATCAGGCGCGGGGCCGAGGAGGGGAAATCGGCCCGCAGCGAATCCATGTCGCTCCGAAGCACCCTGAGCTCGAGGTTGGGGTCGCCCCCGTTGAACGCGTCGTCGCTGACCAGGATCAGGAAGGTGCGGTCCACCCGCCCTGCGGCCGCCCTGCCGCCATTTCCCCGGTAGGCCAGGGCGAGCGGCATCGCCAGCGAGATCCCGGACCACTGCTCGGTGAAGAAACCGGCGGGATGGTCGCCGTGGAGACGGCCCCAGAGGCCGTCGAACACGGTCGTCGCGGCGCCCGGCTGCCGGAACAGGCCCCACGGCGGCGTGGCGGCGATGAAGCCGTCGAAGTTCACCGCGGAACGGTGGTCGAAGCCGAAGGCGAGGATGGAGAGCAGGTCGCCCCGGGCGGGGTCATAGAGCGCCCGCTCCGGCGTGTCCGGCAGGAGCCCGGGGGTCGAGCAGAGCGGCCCCAGCTTCGTGCGCAGGGCCGCCTCGAACGCCGGCATCCGTCCGCCGTGGACAATGGATGCGCTGCGGTCCAGGAGCACGATGACGTGGTGCCGGTCCGGCAGGCCCGAGGCGTGGAGGTGCACGGGAATGCCGGCCGCGACTCCGCCCAGCAGGAATGCACGCGCAAGGAGGGTAAGCATCGCCGCAGCTTTGCTCCGGGGCTCAACGCGGGTTCATGAAGCCCAGCGAGGGAGGTACAACACGCGCATAAAACGAATGCCGATGCCACGTCGGCAGGCGGATCCGGCGCGCCCGGGCGTCACGCCCGGGCCGGCGGAGGTCCGCCGAGGACCCTGAGGGGCCGGGTGGTGGGGACCCCCATCAGCCGAACGCCGCCAATATGTGCATCGACCGCCCTGGGCGCCAGCTTTTCGCAGGCTCGTTCCGGCGGCAGATGGTTGCCACGCGGCCCGTCGGTGGCGCGGTGGTCGCGCGGCCGGGGAACGGACAGCAGCTCCTGCGGGACGGGAACGTGCGCCTCCAACAAGGTTGTGGCCGCACCGGGCTGCCCTATATTGGCCCTTCGGGATTGATGCCCGGCCGGCGCCCCCCAAGGGGCTGCAGCCTGCCGCTTCTTTGCATTCCGGAGGTCCGAATATGGAAACGGAAACAGGGACCAGGGTGCTGGTTCGCGAAGTGGAACGGTACATCGAGCGCGAGGGGCTCTACACTCTGGTCCCGTCCAAGCGCCGCGACCGCCCTCTGCGGCTGGGCTGGCTTCCCGCCCTGCTCTGGATCGGCGTGCTCGCCCTGGTCTGCGCGATTCCCGTCTACGATGCGGCGTACCCCTGGGCGCTGTTTCGCGCAGCGGTGGCGAACGCCGTAATCATCTGCTTCATCGGGTTCGTGCTGGCGAAGCTGCTGTACGACCGCTTCACTTCCCAGCACCTGAAAGAGCTGGACCTTCTCATCATGGTGCTCAGCTCGATCGGCGTGGGCGCAGTGGCCGGGTACTTCACCGGCGATCCGTGGGCGTCGGTCTACGCGGCGCTGCTCGCCGTGGCGCTTGGCGTCGCGGGCACCCTGGCGGCGAGGGAGCCGTTCCGCCTGTACAGCCTGCTGGCCTCGATCCGGCTAGCCGGCCGGACGGTGCGGCAGTCGACGTCGCTGCTGGGCGTGCTGATGGCCCTAGGCCTCGCCCTTTCGCTGTTCGCCAGCTTCACCATGGAATTGTGGAGCTCGCTCGCACAGATCCACCAGGGCGAGATGCTGGTCGTGGTCATCCTGATCTTTTTCCCCGCCTTCGTGCTCACGGCCAAGTCGCTCAAGCGGGAGGCGGAGGCGGTGACGCGCCCGTACGTGGCCGAAAGCGACTTCAACCCCGGCTCGCTGGCGGCGCAGGTGCCGAGGGTGCTGGCCTCCACGCTGGGCCTCGATGCGGCGTCGTTCCCTCGGGGCGAGCTGGACCGCGCCCGAAAGCGGCTCGAGGAGTCGGAGCCGGCCGCGCTGGAGGAGATTTCCAGGACCGTGGTGGGACACGTCAAGGTGGTGCTGCTCCTGCTGCTCATCTTTTCGGCGATGATCCTGATGCTGGTGCTTGCGATTTATTTCTTCTTCCTCTTCTTCTTCCTCTTCAATCCCGACGACCTCGTCTTCTGGATGCAAGAGGCATCGAAGCACGCCGTGCCACCGAAGGAACTGAGGTACATCGTGGTGGGCTTCCCCGTCCCGGTCACCCCAGCAATGCAGATCATCGGGAAGGTTTCGATCATCCTGGGGGCCTTCGTGAGCTCGATCACCAGCATCCAGGCGCTCTCGGACAAGGCGGTTCACGACTTCTACGCGGACTGGCTGGGGGACGACGTCCAGTGCTGGCTCGTCATGGCCAGCCTGTACCGCTCCCTGGTTCCCGCCGACAGCGTGAGGGTGGCCACCATCTCCGTGGTGCAGCCGGGAATCGGCTGACGGTCCATCGAGCGGAGGAGCGATTTCGTGGGAGGGTTACCGGTTTGAAATGCCCGGTGTCGTCGGTGTCGTGCCACGCCGCGCTCCATCAGCGCGTCGCGGAAGCGGGGTCAGAAACCCCGACGGCGGTCCCGCTCCCACAGACTTACCGTTCGGGATTAAGTGTGAAGCTGTACCGAGGGACTTCGTGCCGGGGAGCGCACGCCCTGTGAGCGGCACCAACCGCTGGTTCTCCGAACCGCGGTACCCGTTGGCCTTGGGCGCGTCCGTTCGTATCGGCCGACAATGGACGAATAGGGTGCGGATCTCAGTTAATCACGCTCGACGCGTCCGCGGTGCTGCCGACCTCGCTGCGAGGGTTCCGTCGGGTCATCACGTCCATGATGCCAGGTCGCGCAGATCCGGCACGTTGCGGTCTGGGTGGTGATCAGCAGCGGTCCGGAGCGACGTCTACGGTGGAGACCCGGCACGATCGCACAGTCATCAGGTCATTACTCGCTGAGCCTTCTCGAGAACGCGTCGAGCGCCTCCTCCAGAACGCGTAGCCCGGTAGGGGTCTCGCCTGGAGGGGCGGGGAGGGCGGAGGCCCTCTCATGCAGGTTGAACGCAGAGTGCTCCCGCCAAGTACCGATACAGAACACACCCCAGACCAGCGTGGGCTGATCCGGCGTACGGAGGGGGATCCCATAAAGAACTGAGTGCTCCTGTCCGCGCGCTGGAGGCCTGTAGGCCCGGATCGCAGGCTGGAGCCACTGTTCGAGGTTCGGCGTGTCGCGATATCGTTCGCTGCTCGGCCCCACCTCCTCTTGCACCCGGTTCTGCGCATACGCGCGTCCGGCCATGCCCCTGCCCGCCTCCCATTCCCTCCACTCCGGCTCGATCGGTGTGCTGGCCAGAACGGGAACGAGCCGGGTGCGGGTTCCATCCGAGGAGCCGAATAGCGCTCGGTCCGGAACGTACACCGACCAGCGGAGCGACTGCCGGTCCTGCTCGTGCAGCGGAAGCGTCGCAAGGGCTCCGGTGACGTGCTTCTGCAGCAACTCGAAGATTTCCTGGGAGATTTCGGGTCTTCGGCACTCGTACGCCCTCCGCCGGCACCGCTCGGCCCGATCCCCGTGATCCATCCCCCCACCGAGGTGCACCTGGCCCGTCGGAACCGGCACATCGGCGGGCAGCTTCCATCGAACCACATACGCTACCCCAACCACCGGTGAATCGATGGCCACGTAAAGCCGTTGGGCGCGGGAGTTGGAAGCTCGATGGGGAGGCGAGAAATCGAACAAGGCAGCGTCCTCGACGAAGTACCCATCGCGGGCCACGTACGCCTGTACGTCCATTTCATACTCGACGTCGAGCGGGAACGGCATTTCGACAACGAACTCCAGCCGTCGCGCCGGGTCTCGCATGACGTGCATGACGGCCTCGTAGCCCTTGCGGGCACCGGGGATCACACTTGCTGCCCCCGCGATCCGAGCCTGATGCGCCTGCGATACGGCGAAGGCACCGTGCATGAACACTCGCTCTACGAAGCTGGCGTGTGTCGCACTGGTCGACTTGGGCGCGGAAACGCGAAGCGAGTACCGGTGCCGTGAGTCGGGTGCAGCACCGGCGGCCCCAAGGCGTTCCACCCTCACGTCGGGTGGGAAGCTGAGCAAGCCTTGCGGAGACGTGACGTTGAGATCGGCGACCACGTGCCGCTCGAAGTGACGGACCCACCGACGATTGCAGAGCTGCCAGCCACCCCAGTGGCTCGCATCCTGGTCGACCGGGAGCGGGATCTCCAGATACTCCGTGTCGAGGCGGCAGTCCCCCTGCTCATCGATCACCACGGTGAGCCGGATTGCGGCTGCGGGCGTTCCCACCCGCGGCGGAAGGTCGAACCTTCTGCACGGAAGACGCCTGGGCCGGGTCTGGATCAGCGCGTGAGGGTGAAGAAGCACTCGGGCCTCGCCGGCACTCGGCGACACCAGATACTCGATCACATTGAAACCACGGTCTTCGCCTCCGGCCGCGAAGAACCCGGGTGCGCCCAGGACGAGCAATCCCTCGGCCGGCTTGCGATTCAGCGGAAAGATCGCTTCCTGATGAGCCACGCTCGTGTGCTTGTGGCCGTGTAGGAACACCTGGAATCCCTGACGTAACAGATCCAGCTTCATCTGCGCCGCCGCCGAGGGGTTCTCGAAAGGCTCCAGTTCAGGCCACACACTCGGAGTGAGGGTGGGCTGATGGTGCCCGATCACGATGCCGAGAAGCCGGCCCTGCGCCACCCGCTCCAGGATGGTGGGTTTGCTCGACTTCAGTCGTCTCAGCGCGCGCCTGATCTCCCCGCGATCGAAGAGGCTGGCGTCGAACTGGATCTGCACGGTTTTGGATCCCTTGACGAGTAACTCTTTAACCTCCAGTACACGACCGCACAGGCGGGTGGTGTCGAGCGTGAGCAGGCAGGCCCCATTGTCATCGATGGATGGCTTCTTCCCCGGGGATACATGGTTGCCGAAGGCCGCTTTGTACTGGCGGAGCGAATCCTTCCCCGGATTGCGCGCGTCGGTGCGGTCCACGTCGTGGTTTCCGGGACATACGACCACAATGCAGGGCAGGTCCTTCCTGAGGGCCTGCTCCAGCTTCTCGACAAAGCGCCTGGCCTGCCGGAATGCCCTCGTCCGGGACGGAGCGTCGGAAGCCGCGGCGCCAGCAATGAAATCGCCGCTGACGACCAGAAACCCGCCTTTCCACTGCTCCTTGTCCGAGATGTAGTCGAACAATTCCTCGAAAGGGTCTCCCGCGATCTGCACGTCGTGCTCGCCGGCGGGGTTGCGTCTCCCCAGTGCCACCGGGTCCGGAGGAAAGTGGAGGTCGGAGAAATGCCAGATCACGCCTCGTTCGGGTGGTAGAGGTACCTCAAGCCCCTCAGGCACCAAGAAGTGCGTCTGCGTTGAAGGGGCGGCTGGGTTCTCCGGCAGGGACGTGCTCATCGTCGATGCCTCATTCTCAGGTCGGGTGATTCAAGATTCCCACTCAACGATCCCACATGGCTCAGCCCGGGGTCGCCGCGCCCCACGTGCGGTCCGCACTGAGGGCCACGCCACGCTCCTCCAGGGCGCCGCGGAAGCGGGCCAGGAACCCCGGCGGTGGCACACCGACCACCACCAGCCGTCCCTCGTGGTCGAGCGTGAGCTGCACGCGCGGCGGAGCACCCGGCGGGGGGAGCGCGCGCCCCGTGAGCGGCACCAGCCGCTGGTTGGCCGAGCCGCGGTAGCCGCTTCCCTCCGGGCGCGCCTGCTCGTAGCGCCCGTCCACCAGCACGTCGGCCAGCGACAGCACCCGGTCCACCTCGGCATCCTGCCGCGCCAGGAGCTCCTCGAGGGTGTACCCGGAGTACACCCACACCGTCTTGCCCGCCGCGCGCACCTCGGCGAGCAGCTCGGCCACCGCGCCCGGCTGCTCCATCGGCTCGCCGCCGCTCACCGTCACCCCGTCCAGCGGCGCCACGGCGAGGATCTCTCGCGCAAGCTCCGCCACCTCCACCGCCCGGCCGCCCGCGGGAGACCAGGTCTCGGGAACCATGCAGCCGCGGCAGTGCAGGGAGCACCCCTGCACCCACACCACGGCACGCTCCCCCGGCCCCAGCACGTCGCGGACGCCCGCGCGCCAGTCGCGGATGCGGAGGGTGCTCATCTCGCCGCCCCCCGCGCGTCGAACCAGTCCGAGTACCGGTTCTCCTGGCAGATGTTGTCGCCGCCGGCGTCCGGCGCGCTCCGGGCCCCGATGCTGATGCCGTAGAGGTTGCGCTCGCACCGGTTCCCGCGCGCGATGCCGCGCGACGTGCCCGCCCAGCGGATGCCACAGTCCCGGTTGGAGGCGCACTCGTTCTCTTCCAGCGTCGGCGCGGCGCGGCCGTCCACCAGGATCCCGTCCGCCGCGTTGCGCAGGCAGTGGTTGCCGCGCGCCGTCCCCCGCGCGCTTCCCTGGAAGCCGATACCCGCGCCGCGGTTCTCCTCGCACCGGTTCCGCTCGAGCACGGGGCTGGCACGCCGCTCCACCGTGATGCCGTGCCGCTGGTTCCCCGAGCACTGGTTCTCGCGCGCCTCCGCGCGCGCGTTCTCCATGAACGCCATCCCCGAGGTCCGGTTGGCCGTGCACCGGTTCCGGGCCAGCGCCGGGCGGGTGTCGCCGCCCACCCGGATTCCGTCCTTCCCGTTGTCGGTGCACGAGTTCTCCTGCACCGAGCCCTCGGCCGAGCCCGAGAAGTCGATCCCGCTGCGCTCGTTGTAGACGCAGACGTTGCCCTCCAGGGTGACCTGCGCCCACCCGGCGGCGGCGATTCCGTGCAGGGCGTTGCGCTCGCAGGTGTTGTTCGCCGCCGCGCCCGCGGCGTTGCCGTGGAAGGCGATCCCGCTGCCGCCGTTCTCGGCCGCGTAGCTGTCGCGCACGGTGGCCCGCGCGGCCTCGTCCACCTGGATCCCGGTGCGGCGGTTGCCGACCGCCAGACACGAGACCACCTCCACCGGCCCCGCCGAGAACAGGGCCAGCCCGCGCCCCCGCTTGCCGAGGGTGTCGGCCGCCGCGCCCGTGAAGCGGCACTCCTCCAGCCGTGCCGCCCCGGCCGAGACCACCACCACGTCGGCCGGTGCGGCGCCCTGGTGCTCGAACGAGATCCCGTGGACCACCACCGGCCCGTCCGCCTCCACCCGCAGCACGCATTCGCCCGAGGCGCAGACGACGTGCGTGCGGTCGCGCCCCTCGCCGCGCAGGGTGATCGACCGGCTCACCACCAGCGGACCGTCGAGCCGGTACGTCCCCCGCTCCAGCACCAGCTCGCCCCCCGGCTTGGTGGCACGGAGAGCGGCCTCGAGCCGGGCGCCGTCGAACCGGCGCTCGGCGGCCGCGGCGAAGGCGGCCCGCACCGACTCGAGGGTGAGCACCTCGCGCAGCGCCAGCGCCTCGTCGTAGCGATGCACCCCCCCTGCCCGCGCGCGCTCGGCCAGCGTGGCGCGCAGCGCCGGGCTCAGCTCACCCTCGGCCTCGAGCGCCTGGCGGGCGGCCTCGCGGAAGCGCTGCACCGCCTCGGGAGGCGAGAGCTCGAACTGCAGCAGCGACGGGGGCTTTCCGTTCTCGGAAGATGCGCTCACGACTTGCTCTTGATCTTCTGCTGGACGACCTCGGTCTGCTGCTGGACGGCGGTGGCCGGCGCATGGCCCTCGGCGTGGCCCCAGTCGGTGGTGCTCCAGCCGAACCCGCGCTCGGCGAGGCGCTCGCGCAGCGCCTCGACCGCCGCCACGCAGGCCACGTCGCCCTCGGCCGCCTCCACGCGGAAGTCCACCTCGCCATCGAGCGGGAGCGCCACGTCGAAGTCGCCGCGCCCGGTGGCGTCGGGGGTCTGCCCCGAGATGCGCAGCGGCTCGGTACGGCTCCCCGCCTCGTACGACACCTCGAACCCGAGCTCTTCGAGCGTCTCCATGATCGCGTCGCCCAGGTGCGACCGGCGCTCGTTCAGGCTGTGCGCCTCGGCCGCGGCGCGCACCGCGCCGGCCAGCTGGACGGCCGCGGCCTCGGCTCCCTCCGCCGCCTCTTCGAACGCCTCGCGCTCGAGCGCCTGGCGCGCGGCGGCCAGCGCGGCGCGCGCCTCGTCGAGCGCGCCGGGATCGGGCGCCCAGATGGCCACGAGCCCCGGGTCGGCGCTCTCCACCGCGGCCGCCAGCACGCCGGTGCGCGACTCGGCCTCGGCGCGGCGGCGCGCGTGCTCGCGCGCCGCTTCGGCCACCTGCGCCGCCACCTCGCGCAGGCGGTCGCGCACGCGGTGGGCGGCCGCCACGGTCGCGTCCCACTCCCCGCCGCCCAGCTGCCGGGCCGCCCCGGCCAGCGCCTGCTCCGCCTGGTCCGCGGCGCCGGGCGCGAAGCGCGCGTGCGGGAGCTCGGCCAGCGAGGCGAGCGCCGCGCGCGCCTCTTCGAGCGCCAGGGTGGCCCGCCGCCGTCCCTCCTCCGCGATCCGCCGCGCCTCTTCCTGCGCGCGCCGGCGCGCCTCGGCCTCGGCGCGTGCGCCACGCGTGCGGTCGCGGGCGGCCGACCCCGCCGAGCGGGCCTCTCCGGCGGTCTTCAGGGCCGCCGCCGCCGCGCGTTCGGCCTCCCTGCGCTTCTTCTCGGCCTCGCGCAGCTCCGCGGCGGCGCGGTCGTACAGATGCTGCGCCTCGCGCGCCCAGCTCATCTCGTTGTGCAGGTAGTGGGCGCCCGCCCCGCGCACGGCGGCCGAGGCGCGCTCGTACTCCGCCTCGGCCTGGCCGAACAGCTCGCGCGCCGACTGCTCGATGCGCTCGGCGGCCGCCAGCGCACCCGCCGTGGCTTCGACCGCCTCGCGCGCGGCCCGTGCCGCCTGCTCGGCGCGCGTCACGGCGCCCTGCGCGGCCTCGACCGCCTCGGGGGCGAGCGCGCACGCGTCGCCGTCCAGTGCGTCGGCCTCACGCCGGGCCGCCTGCGCGTCTGCCGCGGCGGCCTGCGCGGCCGCTTCGGCATCGCCCAGCACCCGCCGCACCGCCGCCGTCTCTGATCGGGAGATGAGCGTGGCGCAGCTGCGCTGGGTGTTGCGCGCCACGTTCAGGGCAGCCACCACGTCCGCTCGTTTGGGTCCGCTCATGGAAGGACGTCTCCGTGCATCGAGGGAGGTTCGCTACAAGGCGCGGTCCGCCGCGTCTTCGGGGAGCAGGCTGAACACTTCCTGGATCTTGCGTTCGATCTCCTCCATTCCCGCGGCCCCGCGGGCCGCGGCGGAAAGCTCCTGCAGCCGCGCCCGCTCGGCCGCCAGCCGTTCGGCCGCCTCGCGCGCCGTGTCGCCGTGGGCCGCCACCTCGGCCGAGGCCGCCCGGAGCTCGGCGTCGAGCCGCGCCACCCGCCCGCGGAGCTCGTCGGCCTCCGCGCGCAGCCGGGGGAGCGCCTCTTCGTGCGTGGCGGCCGCGGTACGCAGGGTGTCGCGTTCCGTGGTGGCCTGGGCGGCGGCGGCCTCCAGGGCCGCCACCTCGTGCCGCAGCCGGTCGCGCTCGGCGGTGGCGGCGCCCACCTCGGCTTCGAGCGCCGCCTTCCGCTCGCGCAGCGTCCCGGCCTCGGCGCGCAGACCGGCCAGCGTGCCGCGCCGCGCGGCCTCGTCGTACCGCTCCAGGACGCCGATGCGGGTTTCCTCGCGCAGGATGTGGTGCTCCACCTCGAACATCCGCGCCAGGCCGCCGTCGCGCTCGTGCGCCGCGGCGCGGAGCGCCGCCAGCCGCGCTTCGAGCGCGGCCAGCTCCGCGGCCACGTCGAAGCCGTCGCGCAGCCGCGAGCTCCCGCGCTCCACGGTCGCGGCGAGCGCCTCGGCGCGCGCCCGCAGGGCGCCGGCCCGGGCGGCGCGGCGTTCGGCCGAGAGCTGCGCGTCGGCCAGCACTTCGGCCCGTACCTGCTCGTCGGCGATCTCGTGCGCCTGGGCCGAGAGCGCGATCAGCAGCGTCTCCGCCCAGGGGCCCGCGCCGTCGCCGCGCAGCCGGTCGGTCAGGTCGTACTGCTGCTCCACGCGCAGCGCCGCGAAGGTCTCCACCCAGCGGTGAGGCTCGTCCAGCGCGACCTCGGCCAGCGGGAGCCAGTCCAGCGGCGGGATCGGGGCCGGCCGGCGCAGATAGCTGCGGACCAGGTCGGCCACCCCCAGGGGGTTGTCGTGCGTGCCGGCCGCGCGCCCGGCCAGGGTGTCAGTCATCGGCGGGAGGGGTGATGGCTTCGAGCGCGTCGCGCAGCTGTTCGGGCGTCACGCGCGGGTAGGGTCCGGCTCCGGCCGGCGTTCGGGAAGCGCGCGCGGCGTCGTCCGTCGCGGCGGCGCGGTGCACCGTTCCCGTCAGCTCGGCACCTTCGCCCCCCGGCGTGGCCAAGCGCACGGTCAGCTCGCCGTCGGCGTCCGCCTCGAGCGACCAGGCGAGCGACTGGCGGTGGCCGCCGCCGGGGTGGGGGAGCTCCCAGTCCTGCAGCCACGGGGAGTGCGGGTCGTCGTCGACCACCACGCGCACCAGCAGCCGCTCGCCCGGGTCGGCCGAGGTGACCAGCCGCAGCGCCTCGCTCCCACCTCGTGCGGGGAGCGCGGAGCCGCGGGAAAGGACCGGGGTCAGCAGGATCTGCCCGTCGGGGCGGTCCAGCCGGAGGGCCTGGGCCAGCGGAGGGGGCACGCACCCCGCGATCCCCACGTCGTGCGGGAGGCGCTCGGTGACCTGCACCACGTCGCTGGCGATCAGCGCGGCGCCCAGCGCGATCGCCTCGTCGAGACGGCCGTCGGCGGTGCGCAGCCGCCCCAGCATGGCGGCGGCCGCGTCGGGCCCGTACAACTCGCGCAGCACCGGCTCCACGATCCGGTGGCGCACCCCGAGCATGCGGCTGCCGCCGCCGGCGAAGGTGACCGCCCAGGGCGCCTCGGGCCGGGTGGCCAGGAAGCCGGCCAGCAGCTCGCGCCCGCGGGCATAGAAGGGCTCCAGCACCGCTTCCAGCTCCTCCACTCCCAGCGCCACCCTGTGCGTGGCGCCCCCCGACGCGAAATCGGCGTGCACGGGCCGGGGAGCGCCGCGCGCGCGCTCGGCGCGCAGCGACAGGTCGTGCTTCAGCTGCTGCGCGCGCACGAACCACTGGCGCAGAGAGGGCGGGTCGCCCGCCGCGAGCGCCTCCAGCACCCCCTCGGCGGTGTCGGGAACGCCGCAGCGCTCAGCGGGGGAGAACTGCCGCGCGACCCAGCCGCAGATGAGGGCGTCGGCGTAGTCGCCGGCCGCCTCGCCGTGCGCGGCGCCCACCACGTCCAGCGCCTGGGCGGCGCTCCCCACGCGCACCAGGCTCAGGTCGAAGGTGCCGCCGCCCACGTCGCACACCAGGAGCGTGCGGCCCTCGAGCTCGGCGGCCTTTTCCGTCTCGCGGGCGCTCCACAGCCAGTAGGCCGCGGCGGCCACGGGCTCGCTGACCGTCCGGCGCTGCACCGGGACGGGGCGGCCGTGCGGGCGCGCGGCCTCGGCCGCGCGGCGGGTGGCGCGGACCTTCTGGTGCCCCTCGCGGCGCCAGCCGTGGGGCACGGTCACCAGCACCGACTCGATCTCCTCGGCCCCCAGCCCGCTCAGCTGGCCCACGACGTACTCCACCAGCCGCGCGGTCAGGTACTCGGGCGTGACCTCCAGCGGGTCCGCGCCCGCGCTCGCCTCGAGGCGCGACAGCACCCGGCCGGTGCCCATCGCCAGCTTCCAGCGCCGGAAGGAGCGGGCGGCGTCGTACCCCGCGTCGGCCCACATGTCGAGCGCGGCCTTGCCGACCACCGGGTTGCCGCCCTCGGCCTCGACGTACACCACCGAGGGCACCTTCCGGTCGTTGTCGATCTCCTCCAGCACCGGCTGCCCCGCCGGGGTGACGAAGGCCACCAGCGTGTTGGAGGTTCCCAGGTCGATCCCCAGGTGCGCCATCATTCCCCCGGCTCGAAGTGGTACCCCAGCCCGGCCAGCAGCTCGCGCAGCTGCTCGGCGCGCACCAGCCGGTGGGCGGAGGGGCCGTGCCCGCCCATCACCACCCCCACCACGCCGCCCTCTTCCGGCGCCACGGCCGGGCCCCCGCTGAACCCGGGCTCGAGGGCCCCGTCGGTTTCGATCACGTGCGGGTTGCGCCGTTCGTTGCGGACCACGCGCGCCAGCACCGCGCGCCCCTCCTCGCCGGGGCGCACGTGGGCGTAGCCCACCACCACCAGCTCGGCCGGCGGGCGCAGCGCGCGGCTTTCTCCCAGCGGGAGGTACCCCGGCGCGGGGCCCTCCACCGCCAGCAGCGCCAGGTCCAGGTCGCGGTCGGCCCGCACCACCCGGGCGGGGCGGGGCGCGCCCCCGGGGCCGCAGAGAACGTGGACCTCGCGCGCGGCCTCGACCACGTGCGCCGAGGTCGCCGCGAGCCCGTCGGGGGTGACGAAGAACGCCGTGGCCGATCCCATCTCGCCTCCACCCTGGAGAGTGATCACCTGGAAGGTGCACGCGCGCACGCCGTCGACCAGGTCCTCGCGCGGCAGGGTGCGCCAGGCGGGCCGCACCCCCTCCAGCGCCGCCGCGCCGGCCGCGGGGGTCCAGTCCGGCGCCTCCGGGAGGGCGTGGGGGAGGGGGAGGTCGGCCAGAGCGAGCCGGCGGCGGCTGGGGTCGCCGGGCCGCACCCCCGCCTCCACCACCCGCCGCCGCATGCGGTCGGTGGCCTGGCCCACCAGGCCGTTGACCCACCCCGCGTTCCCGAAGCGGTCGCCCAGGGCGGTCATGGCCTCGGCGGCCAGCGCGGCCACGCGCTCCGGCACGCCCGCCTCCCACTGCAGCCGGTCGGCCTCGAGCAGCCGCCGCGCGTAGGCCGCGCAGGCGGCGGGGGTGAAGCCGGGGAACTCGATCTCGACCGGGAAGCGGCGCAGCAGCCCGGGGTTGTGCCCCTGGAGGCGTTCGAGCTGGTCGCGGTACCCGGCCAGGATGAACACCGTCCCCTCGTTCTCGGCGAGGGTGACCTGGCGCACCAGTTCGTCCAGCGCTTCCTTCCCGAAGGTGTCGCCCTCGCCCTGCACCAGGGCGTACGCCTCGTCCACGAACATCACGCCGTCGCGCGCGCGGTCCACCACGTCGCGCACCGCGCGCGCGCTGTGCCCCTGGTAGGCGCCCACCAGGTCCCCGCGCGAAACGAGCACGCCCACGGGCCGGTCGATCACGCCGATCCCGCAGAGCAGCGGCGCCATCAGCTCGCCCACGGTGGTCTTCCCGGTTCCCGGCGGCCCGGTGAACAGCATGTTGCCGGGGTGGATGCGCACCCGGCCCGTCCCCTCGCCGTGCTCCTCCTCCTCCAGGTCGAAGGTCAGCCGGGCCATGATCGACCGGATCCGCTCGCGCACCGGTTCCAGCCCGACCATCTCGTCCAGCCGGGCCATGGCGGCGCCGAGCGCCTGCTCGTCGCGCCGCACCAGCGGCGGGAGGTGCTCGACGGTGATGGCGCGGTTCGACGCCTCGGGCGAGGCGCCGTGCCGCTCCAGCACCTCGGCCACCAGGTTCTCCACGCCGCCCGCGTTGCCGAACGAGCGGCGCCGCGCGCGGCGCTCCAGCACGCTGCGCAGCCGGGCGGCGGCGTGCGCCTCCAGCGTGTACCCGCGCGCGGCGATCCGCCGTTCGAGCATGGTCCACAGCTCGTGGGGCAGGTAGTCGCGGAACACCATCCGCCCGTGCGGCGGGAAGCGGCGCTCGAGCCCCGGGTCCATGGCGAAGAAGTCGTGCATCCGCTCGGCGTACCCGGCCAGCACGATCACCATCTCGTGGCGATGGTTCCACGCAATGGGCACCAGCGCCTGCACCGCCTCGCGTGCCTGCAGCGACTCGCGCTCGCCGAACTGGTGGGCCTCGTCGATGAAGAGCACGCCGCCGCGCGCCTCTTCCAGCCCGCGCTGCATGTTCTCGCGCGTCTCGCCCACGTTGGAGCTCATCAGCGTGGAGGCGACCACCTCGCGCACCTCGTCGCGAGGGAGCAGCCCCAGCGCGTGGTACAGGCGGGCCACCAGCCGCGCTACCGTCGTCTTCCCCGTTCCCGGGCCGCCGGTGAACACCAGGTGCAGCGAGTCGTCAGGGAGGTCAGGGTCGCCCTCCAGCAGCTTGCGGCGCAGGGTGCGTGCGTTGCGCTCCAGCCGCCGCACCTTCTCCTTCACCTCTTCCAGCCCGGTGAGGGCGTCCACCTCGCGCAGCACGCGCCGCACTTCGTCTTCGTTCAGCGGCGGGCGCTGCAGCACCCGCTCGAGCGTGACCTGGCGCTCGCCGGCCGCCACCACGCGGATCACCTGCGTGAGCGCCACCTGCAGGTTGCCGTGGCTCTCCAGCGCCCTGGAGATGGCATCGATCCCCTGCACGGCCACCGAGCGGCGGCGGGTGAACCGCTCGATGGCGCCGCGGATCTCGGGGGTGCGCGGGCCTTCCAGGTTGCGCCAGTCCACCTTGCGGAAGTGGGCGCGCGGGAGCACCGCCTCCATCGCCTGCGGGTTCATGGAGAGGAACACCAGCCGGTGCGCGTGCGCGATCTTCCCGTGCCACTCGTTGCGGACCAGCGCCACCAGGTCTTCGGCGACGGTGGCCGTCTGCTGGTTCGAGGCCAGGCGCCGGAGCAGCTCCGGGAACTCGTCCACGATCACCAGGCTGGGGGTGGCGGGGGATTGCAGCAGGTGCGTGAGGCGCCCCGCGGTGTTGAGGATGGCCTGCCCCGCGCCCCCGGCGGCCTCGCGGGCCTGCTGCGCGGCCTGCGCCCGCCGCGCCGCGTCCGGGTCGTCTTCGGCGCCGTCGGTCGCGGCGGGTGCCGGCGCCTCCGGGGCCTGGAGCCGGGAGCTCCCGTACCGGGGGGGGCGGCGGCTGCGGCTGGCGTCGAACCGGTGCCGCGCGTCGTCCTCGTCGTCGTTGCCCGAGAAGTCCAGGATCCCGTTGCGGTCCAGCATCACCGTGAGCGCCAGCCCGCCGTCCATCGCCCACCGTTCGAGCGACGCCCGCAGCGTCAGGCAGCCGCGCAGCAGGTCGTGGTAGAACCAGTCCTGTACCTGTCCCGAGAGCACCCAGATCTGTTTCTCGGGGGTGCGCGGGGTGCGGCCGTGCAGGAAGCGATGGGCGGTGGCTACCATGGCGGGCGGTCTCGTGGCGGGTCCGTTCATGCCGATTCCCCGGCCGCTCCCCGGGGTGGGCGGGCCAGTGCCTGGAAGTGCTCCATCCGGGCGGGAGCGGCCGCCTCGAGCCGCGCCCGGGCGCCCGCCGCCGAGCGCAGCGTTCCCGTCGCGAGCTCGTCGGCCATGGCGCGCACCGGGTGGCCGTCGGGAAGCCAGGGCGCCAGGGTCGCGGCCAGGTAGCGCCCTAGCGAGGCCAGGTCGCCGCCGGGCGAGCGCGTGCTCCCGGGCGCGGGCAGCCCTGCGCCGCGCGGTACGCGGCGCAGCTCGTTGCGCAGCGGCTCGCCCACGTAGCCCGCCAGCGGCGCGCCCCCCAGCGTGGCGC
>DASSME010000330.1:0-6409 GCA_035689035.1 Longimicrobium sp.
CGTCACCCTGGTGGTGTCGCCGCTGATCGCGCTGATGAAGGACCAGATCGACGCGCTGACGGAGCTGGGGATCGACGCGGCGCGGATGGACAGCTCGCTGCCGTGGGAAGAATTGAAGTCGGTGGAGCGGCGGCTGCTGAACGGGCAGCTGCGGATGCTGTACGTGAGCCCCGAACGCTTCAACAACGAGCGCTTCCTGGAGCTGCTCAAGCGCGTGCACGTGGCGCTGTTCGCGGTCGACGAGGCGCACTGCATCTCGGAGTGGGGCCACAACTTCCGCCCCGACTACCTGAAGCTGGCCGACATCGCCCGCACCCTGGGCGCCGCCCGCGTGCTGGCGCTGACCGCCACCGCCACCCCCGCCGTGGTGGACGACATCTGCGACTCGTTCGCCATCCCCCGCTCGGCCGCGGTGGTCACCGGCTTCCACCGGCCCAACCTCTTCCTGTCGGTGCACCCCACCCGCCCGCAGGTGCGCGACCGCGTGCTGCTGGAGCGCATCCGCGACCGCCCGCCGGGGCCGGGGATCGTCTACGTGACGCTGCAGAAGACGGCCGAGCGCGTGGCCAGGCTGCTGAGCGAGAACGGCGTTCCCGCGCGCGCCTACCACGCGGGGATGAACGACGACGTGCGCGCCGAGGTGCAGGAGTGGTGGAAGGCGAGCGACCGGGCCACCGTGGTCGCCACCATCGCCTTCGGCATGGGGATCGACAAGGCCGACGTGCGCTACGTCTACCACTACAACCTCCCCAAGGGGCTGGAGAGCTACAGCCAGGAGATCGGCCGCGCCGGGCGTGACGGGATGCCGTCGACCGTGGAGCTGCTGGGCGGGATGGACGACGTGGCCACGCTCGAGAACTTCGCCTACGGCGACACCCCCACCGACGCCTCGGTGCGCGCGCTGGTGGACGAGCTGCTGGGCGCGGGGCCCAGCTTCGACGTGAGCATCTTCGACCTCAGCAGCCGGCACGACATCCGCCAGCTGGTGGTGAAGACGGCGCTCACCTACCTGGAGCTGCTGGGCGTGCTGCACCAGGGCACGCCCTTCTACGCCGGCTTCCGCATCCGGCTGAACCTGGATTTGAAGGAGCTGGTGGCGAAGTTCACCGGCGAGCGGCGCGACTTCGTGGCGGGGATCTTCCGCGAGGCCACCTTCGGCCGCACCTGGCACACGCTGAACCCCGACGAGGTGGCCCACGCGCTGGGGAGCGACCGGGGCCGCGTGGTGCGGGCGGTGGAGTACCTGGGCGAGCAGGGGTGGGCCGAGGTGCAGGCCAGCGACGCGCGCCTGCGCTTTTCTCGCGCCGAAAGCCACCCCGACGCCGCGGCGCTGGCCGCCGAGCTGATCGAGCGCTTCGCCCGCCGCGAGGAGCAGGAGATCGGCCGGGTGCGCGACGTGGTGGCGCTGGCCACGCGCGACGGGTGCGTGACCAACGCGCTCCTGGCGCACTTCGGCGAAGAGCGCGAAACGCCGTGCGGGCACTGCTCGTGGTGCGAGAGCGGCCGCCCCGCCCAGTTCCCCGCCCCGCCCGCCCCGCCGCCGGTGGACGCCACCGTGAACGCCGCCGATGTGCGCGCCCTGGCCGTCTCGCACCCCGAGGTGTTCGCCGCGCCGCGGCAGATCGCTCGCTTCCTGTGCGGCCTCACCAGCCCCGCCGTGAGCCGCGCCCGCCTGGGCCGCCACGCGCTCTTCGGCGCGCTGGAAGACCGCCGCTTCGCCGAGGTGCTGGCGTGGTGCGAAGGGCTCTGACTCGTCCCGGACCCGGAGATCCCGTGGCTTCGGCCGGCCCGGCTCCGGCGGTCACACGGAGCAGCGGAGGAGAACGGAGGAGCGGAGAACCGCGAGCACTTCTCCGCTCCTCCGCTGCCCTCCGCTCCTCCGTGTGACCCTTTCAGCGACGGCGCGGAACGGTTGTATCTCCTGATCGGGACCGACCGCCCGTAAAACCCGAAGCGGCGCCGGCGCGATTCTTCGCGCCAGCGCCGCTCGTGTGTCGGGGGGGAGGGAACGGCCGAGGTCAGCCGCCGGCGCTGCCGCGCCAGCCGGACTCGTCCACGCGGCCGCTGGTGCACATGGTCTGCGAGCCGCCGGCCAGCTCGTACGAGGTGGTCACCACGCAATCGGGCGCGGTGGCGCTCAGGTTCCCCGAGAACGAGGTGAGCGGCACCACGGGCGTCAGGACGACCGAGCCCGCCGCGTCGGTGACGGTGAGCTGCATCCGCACCTGCGAGCCGAGGTCCTTCACCTGCCCGCCGCCGGCGTAGGTCGTGTACCCGTCGTTCCAGGTGTACACGCTCTGCTGGCCGGTGAGGCCGTCGAACTGGTTGGAGTACCCCTGGCTGTGGTACGTCACGTTCCCCGCGAAGCGCTGGTACCCCCAGGTGGCGCCGCCCTGCAGCCCGTTGCACAGGAAGAAGAGCGCGCCCTGCTCGGCGATGTCGCGCGACACGCACTGCCGGCCCTGCGCGTCGGTGGTGGCCACCACCCCGATCCAGCTCTCGTCCTGCCAGCGGGAGCCGTTGGTCTCGATCGTCCACTGCACGCCGGCCAGCGGGAACACGGCGGCACGGCTGATGGTGCCCTGCGCCGCGATGGTCTGGCTGCGCTCGGTGTTGGTGCGGGTGTCGGAGTACTCCTTGTGGCTGCCGTCGGGCTTCCACCAGGTGTACTCGAGCACGCTGGCGGTGGCCACCGAGCGGTCTTCCACCTGCGCGGCCCACCCGGTGGTGAGGCCCGAGCCCACGCTGATGGTGCCGCCGCTGCCGATGATGGTGTGGTCCATCGAGCCGCCGCCGTCGGTGCTCACGCGCACCTCCACCTGCTGGTCGCCCGGGCGGTCGGGGGTCCAGGTGAAGGCGCAGGTCACCGCGTCGCCCGCGTCCACCCAGATGCCGGCCGCGGTGTCGACCAGCTGCCCGTTCACCCACAGCTCGCAGGTGGCGCGGCTCCCCTGGTCGCCGTTGGTCTCGCTCACCACGCCGATGATCACCACCGGCTGCCCCACCTGCCCCGTGGGTGGAGTCTCGATGTCCACGTGGAGCGCCGGCGCCAGGACGACGCCCGCCGTGAGGGTGACCACGTCGGTGCGGCTGCGGTCGATGCCGCGCACGTTGGCCTGCACCTGCACCCGCGACTGGCGCGACAGCCCGCGCAGCAGGAAGGTCTGCGTGCCGCTCCCGCTGAGCTTGTTGTAGTTCACCACGTACAGCAGCTCGCCGTCCGGATCGAAGACCTTGATCTGCGCCTTCACGATCTGCCCCGGCGCGTGGCCCGGGTCGTCCAGGCTGCCGGTGGTGATGGTGAGCCGCGTGACGCCGTCGGCGCCCAGCTCGGCCTCGCCCTCGAGCCGCGCCGAGCCCGAGCGGCCGGTGGCGTGCGGGGCGCTGCTGTCGTGGTACTTGACGGCGTTGGAGACCAGGCGGCCGCCGCTGGCCAGGAGGTTGGCGGGCCGTGCTTCGGGCGCGCGCGCGGCGGGGGAGGAAAGGTCGCCGGAACACGCCGCGAGCGACGCCAGGAGCGCCGCCCCCGAAAGAAGGGTGAAGCGGGAAAGGATACCGCGTTGCGCCTGCTTCGACATGACAGCCCGGGCCGTCCGAAGGGTGATCAACGCCAGTGATCCTTCGGCGGCCGGGCTGTCTCGGAGAGACCCCTAGCTTTGCGGACCGGCCTCGCGACCGGGGTGCCGTTTGTCGGGATGTGTGGTTGGGAGAACGCACGGAAGGTCCACACTCGGTGCGTCAGGGGGAAGAACCTAAACGGCTTCAAGTGGGCGCGCAAGGGTTCTCTGTTACGCATTCATGTTGCAGTTCACCACCTGTTCACCCGACGTGCAACATGGTCTCCCACTCGCCCCGTCGTCGCGCGGCCTTGCGTGGAGCCGCCGCCCGCGGACCACGCTGGGCGGCGGCGAACGCCGGCAGCGCGGCTTCGCTGGTGCAAGAAGCTTGTCCGGCGGGGCGTAACCCGGCAACATCGAAGGTGAGGACCGTACCACCGGCGCCGCCGTCCCGGCTGCGTCCACCTCCCCCCGCACCTCATCCCCCCCGAAATGACGTTCGACGTGATCGTGATCGGCGCCGGGCAGGGCGGCGTGCCGCTGGCGGCGCTGCTGGCCGAGAGCGGCCGGCGCGTGCTGCTGGCCGAGCGCAGCGAGGTGGGCGGCACCTGCGTGAACCGCGGCTGCACGCCCAGCAAGAGCCTGATCGCCAGCGCCCAGGCCGCCCACGACGCGCGCCGGGCGGCGGCGCTGGGCGTCCACGCGTCCGTGCGGGTCGACTTCCGCGCGGTGATGGAGCGCGTGGACGGCATCGTGCGGCAGTGGCGCGACGGGGTGCGGCGCCGGCTGGAGCGCGCCGGCGAGCGGCTGACGGTGGTGCACGGCCACGCGCGGCTCGCGAGCGCGGACCGGGTGGAGATCGATGGCGAGACGCACCGGGGCGAAACGATCGTGCTGAACGTGGGGACCCGGCACGCGGTCCCGTCCATCCCCGGGCTCGACGGGGTGCCGTACCTGACCAACGGCTCGATCTTCGGCTTGCGCGAGCTGCCGCGGCGGCTGGTGTGCATCGGGGGCGGCTACATCGGGTGCGAGCTGGGGCAGGCGTTCCGGCGGCTGGGGAGCGAGGTGGCGGTCATCGACCCCGGCGCGCGGCTGCTGGGGCGCGAGGACCCCGCCGTCTCGGCCGCGATGGAGGCGGCGTTCCGCGGCGAAGGGATCGAGGTGCGCACCGGTAGCCGCCCCACGCGGGTGGAGGGGCGTGGGGAGGGCGTGGCGGTGGCGCTGGACGACGGGTCCGAGATCGAGGGCTCGCACCTCCTGGTGGCCACGGGGCGCATCCCCAACACGGACGACCTGGGGGCCGGCGCGGCGGGGGTGCGGCTGGACGGGCGCGGCTTCGTCGCCGTGGACGACGGGTTCCGCACCTCGGCGGAGGGGATCTTCGCGATCGGCGACTGCACCGGCGGGCCGCAGTTCACCCACCGCAGTTGGGACGACGGGCGCATCCTCTTCGACATCCTCACCGGGCGGCGGACGGGCGGGCGCGACGGGCGGATGGTGCCCTATGCCATGTTCACCGACCCGCAGGTGGGCCGCGTGGGGATGACCGAGGCCGAGGCGCGCGAGCGGGGGATCGACTTCGACGTCGCCGAGATGCCGTTCGAGGCGGTGGCGCGCGCGGCGGAGGCCGGCGTCCCCGCGGGGGTGATGCGGGTGATGGTGGACCGCGAGACCGAGCGCTTCGTGGGCGTGTCGCTGGTGGGCGCGCAGGCGGGCGAGCTGGTGCACGTCTTTTCCGTGCTGATGCAGGCCGGCGCCACCGCGCGGACCGTCGTCGACACCGAGTTCATCCACCCCACCTTCGCGGAAGGCCTGCAGACGCTGGTGATGAAGCTGCCGCGCTACGCCCTGGCCCCCTGCCCCGCCTCGGACGCGGCGCAGGAGCGGGCGCTGGCGGGGGTGTGAGGGCAGGCCCCGCGCCCCCTCCGGCCGGCCTAGGCCGTCCACCTCCCCCGTACCGGGAGAGGTTGGTGGACGCGATGCCGCAGCGAACCATCGGACTGAGGCGCGGCCGCAGATCGGACGGATCTTTACGTGCCACCCTCTCCCGGTACGGGGGAGGGTCGCGCTCTCAGGCGCGGGGAGGGGGCTGTGGCCCGCCGAAGCGCAGTGATCGTGCAACTGAGGCGATCCATGCTCGGGCCGCGGGATTGCCGTCGCACGCCCGAAGCGGCATCGTGCGGCGGGTTTTCGTTCAACGGGGATGACGACGAGGAGACGAGATGAGCCGAACGTGCACGCATACCGACCAGATCCACGACGTGGAGCCGCGTACGGACGGCTGCGAGGAGTGCCTGCAGAGCGGGAGCTGGTGGGTGCACCTGCGGATGTGCCGTACCTGCGGCCACGTGGGCTGCTGCGACAGCTCGCCGAACAAGCACGCCACCAAGCACTTCCACGCCACGCAGCACCCCATCGTCCGCTCCGCAGAGCCGGGGGAGAACTGGAGCTATTGCTACGTGGATGACGTGATGATGTGAACTGCGGTGCCGGTACGGGTGCGGAAGTGCCGGGGGACACCAGATGCGGCAACAACGGTGCATGCTGCACCCACGCCCTTTTTCGTCATCCTGAGCCTGAGGCCGACCACGCCGTTTTCGCGGCATGCGCAAATGGTTGCAGGCCGAAGGATCCATAGCCAGTCCAAGCAAAACAGCCGACTGTAGCGCATCCGCCGCTATAGATCCTTCGCGCTGCGGCCGTCGGGGCACGCCTCAGGTGCGGCGTGGTCGCGCTCAGGATGACGAGAGGGGGTGGGTCGCGTGAAAGCACGGGCAATCGGCGCATTCGTTCGAGTGCGCCAGTGCGTACGCGGGAGAAGGCCGAACGAAGCGCGGCGCCGTGGGGGG
>DASSME010000331.1:0-10926 GCA_035689035.1 Longimicrobium sp.
GCATCGCTCGCTGAACGGCACGGTTGTTCAGCAGCATCGAATCTGTCGGGTCAGCGGGGATCGCTTGGAGCATGTTGCATTCTACGTCGATGTGACGACTCGCTGACTGCGGCACCCCGTCTACCAACCCTGCCACGGTAACTGTTCCACACACCATCGGGCGGAATGTCCATGCGATGGAATCACCCGTCTGGCTGAGCTTCACGCCAAGCGAGTCTCCAACGAACTGCCATGATGAAACCGTGAGTGCCGCGCTCGACGGGTCTACAATGGCTTGGCACCGGACAGGATTCAGCGCAAGCACCGTGTCAGCGGGCGTACACTCGACGCGGAGCGTTGGTTGCGGAGTGCAGCCTGAACTTCCGCTGGCAGAGGCCCGCACGCTCCTATTCTGATTTGAGACGCATAGGGGCGCCGGTTTGCTCCGCGTGGTCGCTGAGCGCCATTCCACGAACGCGGTAACCTGCATGCGTCCCGGCACCGGCGGCTTGTATTGGCACACCGGCGAAAGTTCGCACTGCGGCACGCCCCACCCCGGCCACGTTCTGTCCGGCCGGTCGGGGAGGGAGTCGCCCGGATAGAACGCCCAGACGATGTAGCCCGGCGGGAAATAGCCGTATGGCGGGGGGTTCGAGAACTGGAGCCCGTCGAGCGGTTCGGCGGTGTACGTGACGATACCGTCCGCATCCGGCGCGCTTTCCGTCACCGTGAACGGCGCGGGTACAGCCGTGGCGGTGACGGTGTAGCCGCCGCTCAGGAACCAACTCGGCGTGTTGCCGCCGTTGATCGGATTCCATGCGTAGACGGGCGACAGGTTCAGGTGACCCACCAGCGGGCCCGGCTGGTTCTGGTAGAAGATCCCGATGGCGCTTTCGCCGCTGCCGCGCAGGCCAATGGCGGTAAAGCTGCCGTCCGCCTTGAACAACTGCACGGGTCCGCCCTGCGTTCCGGGATCGGGACCGTAGGGGAGGAACGGCGGATTGTCGGCGCACTGCCAGAAAGGTGGCTGCATGGCGCACCCTTCGGTGTTCCACCGCATCCCGAGCGACCCGCTCACCCGCACCACCACCCAGGTGGATTCGGGGACCGCAATTCCGAGATCTTCGTAGGGCAGGTTCGTGAGGTCGCTGGGGCTGCTCGTGGGCGGCACCTGCATGAAGCCGCTGCCTAGCCCAATGGGTTCGCTGACGGTAAGCCGGGGGCTGCGAACATTGGGTCCGGTCAACTGTCGGTTGTCACAGGCGGCGAGCGTGGTTAGCAGCACAAATGTGACGTGGTAACTCAGGCGTATTCTCATGGCGTCCTCTCGTTTCGGTTCGATCCACGGTGGATCGCTTTCGGGGGCCGGGCTGTCTCGGAGAGACCCCTAGCTGTGCGGACCGGCCTCGCGGCCGGGGTGCTCTTTGAGAGTGGATTTTCCGCGCGTCCGACCATCCTTTCCCCGAATGGTTAGTCCGCTAATGCGCCTATGGGTGAACGTGCCGCGCGGAGCATTCCTGACGGAACGCATTAGCTTGCAACGCTGCCATCCGACTGGCAACTCTCTAGTGACCCGAAATTACCGTCCGGTGGCGTTCAGATCTACGCCCAGCTTTTCGGCGAGAGCTTGCAACCCCGGTGGCGGATCAAGACCGTACTCCCCGTACATGCTTGCTAAGCGGCGCACCATGCTATGCGCGCATCGTTCTCGGTCCTCGCCCGGCGGGAGCCCACAAAGCCCGTAAATGAACCGCTCGTAATCCGTGATGGTATCTCGCTGGGGCACGCGCTGCTCACCCTCTCACCCTCTGCGCGCGCTCCCGGGCACGGGCGAAAACCACGTCTGCCGGGATCGTCCTTCCAGCTTCATCATCGAGTCCCGCTTCTAACGCAAACTGCAACAGCCGCCGTTTGCCTTCCGGATCGTTTTCGGCCCACTCCAGCGCGTGCATCGCCGTGCCGACCACGTCATCCGCGTTCGTGTAGATGCCGCTCCGCGTAAGCCCGTGGACGGCGTTCGCCGTCTCGCGCGTGACCACCAGCACGGACAGAGTCGTGGGGAAGTCGTACGGTCCGGTGCGCTTCCGGTCGGGGTCACAAAGCAGTTCGATGGCTTCGGCCAGCGCGGCCGCACGGGGGTCCATGCGCATCCCGGCCGCATGTGCGGCGACGAGGCTCCCCAACAGTTTGGGGGCTGCACCGCGGCTTAGGCGATGAACGGCGGTTTCGCACCACTCCTGCGGCTCGTACTCGGCGAGCACACCCAGGAAGACTTCGGAGAGCACTTCCGCGAACATCTCGTGTTCAGCGGCGATAACCTCGGCTTCGGCTTCGGTTGGCATGTCACCCACCAGAGAGCATCAGGCGTGAACCGTACTGGATCGTGTCGGGCGCCCTCGGCGGACGCGCCTCGCTGACGCGCTGCCGCAGCTCGCCCGCGCGACGGTCCAGCTCCGCGAGCGTGGCATCATCGATGGGGGGATTCGTGAGAACCTTTGCGATCTCACGAGCGACCCCAGCCAGTTCATCTTCCAGCCGCGCCAGGTCGCCGGTGGTCACGAGCCCACCCGTCGAAGCCGTAGCCACGTGGCCGCCACGACTGGCGGAACTGTCACGAGGATGGCGAGCGGTGAAACCCTTGTTGTCCCAACCGCGAGGATTCCGGCGCACAGCGCCGCGACGACCACCCCGCAGCCGATTCCCATCTGGTTATCAGTCCTCTGTTTCGTCGTCATCGGTTGCGAGTTCAAGACGTAGCCGATCGGCGCCGTTACCGTCGTACGTGCCAACCCATACGTGGACGTTGAGAAGCGCGGGATGGATCGGGTGTGGCCCACCCATCGCACCCAGCGGCACATCTTCGGCTTCGATGGCGCGGAGAGCGCGAAGCGCACGGCGCGCCACCGATTTCGGCGTGCCTGTCCCGAGCATCTCAAACGTCATAGTCGCCGGGAACGCGAACGAAAACACGCGCTCCGGCGGGATGGGTTCGACACGTTCGCTGTGACCCGTGAACACGAGCCACGAGCGCACGAGTTCTACGGCTGGCGGTGTTGGCGCATCGCCGGATTGCTCGTCCGCCAAGATCCGCAGCACGCGCTGGAGCGCGTCCGGCGCATACCGCGCGATCCCAGCGAGCACCGCCACGTAAGCGGGGTGTAGCGCGTCCACCGGCACGCTCGCGTCCGGATGCGCGATTGCAAGCGCATCAACCCCCCGATCCGAAGTACCCATCTGCCCCCGCGCGTTTCTGTTCCCAAATCCACCGAATGACCGGGTGGACCGCGCCCATACCTGACTGCTGGCGCTCCTTGTTCTTCACCGGACGGACAGCGGGTGCGGTCACGGACTCCCCGCCTTCATTCCCACTCGCGAACGCTGCTGGTGAGTTTGAAAGCACCGTGACCGCACCCGCATGGCCGTCGAGCACTGCTCCCCCCCCGGGGTTACGCGGAGCCAGCGGAGCCACGGTGAATATCGCTCCGCTGTCCCGGCGGTTGTGACTCCGCTGACTCCGCGTGTGACGCTCCCACAGAGCGCAATGGATTGTAGCCGTCCTGAGCGAGATTGGCGGACGGCTACGAATGGCGGGAACCGTTCTCGGGGTCGCCACCTGCGGCGACTAGCGCACCCACGAGCGCGGCGAGGTCTGGAAGGGAGTCGGAAAGAGCGAGACTCGCCCGATGAAGCACGGCAGAGGCAGCCGAGGGAACGAGTGCGTCCGAGGCAGCCAAGCGGACAACATCGACGTAGCGGCCGAAGCGTTCCGCACATTCATCGAACTGCACGATGCCCCACCCGCGCTCACTGGCGAGCGCAAAACTGACGTGTCGGGCCAGATCAGCGAACAGTCCTACAAGGTCGCGGTTGAGGAATTCGCGGAAGTGCGTAAGTGCAGGCTTTTCCTGTGGACCAGCACTGCGGGCTACCTGCTCGACTTCATCAACGAATGACCACATCCGGTCAACCTGCGCGACTGCGCGTTGCCCGATCTTCGCTGCCTCGCTGTGGTCATTGGACGCACGCGTCCGTTCTTGAGCCGCGACCCACCACACCGGCCGCGCGAGCTCGGCGGGAGATGATGATGATGGTTGCCGTTCACTCGGGTCCGACGTGCCACGTGGAGACGTTCCCGCCCCCTCTGGATCGCTCCCAAGGGTATGCCGGGCTCTGTGAGGGACACGGCCGGGTTTGTCACTAGGTTCAGTCTGCATTCGCCAAGCATGACCCCGAGCGTGACGGAAAAAAAGCACCTCATTAATGGCCGGTAAAAACAGGTCGGCGTTCGTGGCGGGAACGGTGTGGCATTCCTAAATTGGCCCTGTGGGTTCCATTTCCTTTCCTCTCGACAAGGTTGGTAAGCCATGCTCAAGTCTCGCCGCTCTTTGCTCCCTGTGGTCGCCGTCGTGTGCGTGGCAGCATGCAGCGACAACCCGGTGTCCGCGCGTAGCGTAACGCCGCGAAGCCCGCTGTTCGACGGCGGGCACATGCTCGGTTCGGGTGCATTCGTCGATTCAGCATCCGCGCAAACGCCAACCGCCGCCACGATGGACGCGGCGGCGGACACGACAACGCGGGGTGGTCACATGCTCGGCTCCGGAGCATAGCAGCCCGCCGAGCGAACTAACTGCTTCGTGGGGGCTTCCACCGTTCCAGCCGGTCCAACACGAGGCTTGTTAGCGATTCGATCTCCAATGCGGGAGCCGCTTGAGGGGGGGCGCTCTGATGAGCCGCGATGCTCGCGGTCAACTCCAACGCTTCACGCTCCAGAGCGGGGCTTTCCGTCTGTTGCGCGCTGGTGCGTGCGGCTTCCGCATACTGGAGCGCGCGATCCCAATCGGAAAGTGACCGGGCGCCTTCTGCCAGATGGATGTAGATAGCCGGTGCGAAGTCGGGGTGAACTGGGACGAGTTGGAGCGTTGTAGTCTCCGCATGATTATAGCGGTCCCGTAGGCCCGCGCCGCCCGCAGCCCACGCGAGTGACGACCACGCAAGCGCGCGCTCTACTGATTGAAGCATCAAGGGAATCGCACGGGTAATGATGGCGATGGCTGGGGCGTAGTGATGCAGGCGGATGAAAAGAAACGCCAAGTCATGTGCGAGACGCGGTATGCTCGGGTTGCGGACCGGATACCACTCAAATGCTTTCCGCGCGTGCTTGATCGCAAGCGCGTACCGCTCCTGCTCGACCGCCATAACGTATAGATCGTGGTAGGCCATTCCAGCTTCCTTGCGCTTCCGAAGCGCGACCGCACGACGGGCGGCGCGCTCAGCGAAGCGCCGGGCTTCTTTGAAATTTCCCGCATCGCGCATCATCGCACTGTAGCCAAGGAGCGCCCACACCACCTCCCGCTTCTTCCGCGTACGCTGTGCAACACGATAGGCGCGATAATGCCAAATAGCGGCTCGCTGACGGAACGAGGCTCGGCGCGCCGCTCGCGCAGCCTGATTCGCTAATGCGGGATCACTCGGCGCGGCAATCGCCGCCGCCTCAGCGAAGTAGTGCGCTGTGCGAAGAAAGCCCCGAGTCTCAGCCCAGGAATAAACGGATTCACATGCGGAGGCCAGATCCTCCCACCTGGCCGAATCCGGCGCCTCCACAAGAAGCGCGAAAACCCGCAAGGCTCGCGCAAGATCGGGCGCTTCGTGAGACGCATACACGTATCGCTGCCGTACCTCGTCCGTAGGGGGCCGAAAGTGGAGGCGGCGTTCCTCGGGATCTACCTCAGCCCACGTGCGCACATCTCGCAGCGCCTTCCAGAGTACAAGCCCAACATCGTTTGCCAACTCCAAGAGGACCGTCGGTTCCGGCGGGGCTAAAGGAGACGGCGGTGTACGCTGCTTGCGCGGCTTCCGCGTAACCGTTTTGGTATGACCCATGATGCCGGGAGAGGCTGACGATTGCTGCCGGAAAAAGGAAGCACAGTAGGCGTCAGAATAGCGCCTCACATCGTAGGGCGCCACCCGGTTCCGGCAGGACGGCAGGGTGGCAGGGCGGCGGGGTGGCAGGGCGGCGGGGCGGATGGAAGAAAGGGCGGCAGGGCGCCGGGGGGCGCCCTGCCGCCCTTCTTCGTGTTGATCCCCTTCGTCGTCTCGGAGGCCGGGCATCGGGGTACCACGGTGGCGACACCGTAGAACGGTTTTCACCCATCGTGGGGTAAGGGCCGTAGAGGTGCCCCCGCGACCTGTCGCCCCGAGCCAACCCGATTTACCCCATGCCCGCACCCGAACCACCCCGTAGCCGCGCGGAACTGGCCGCCCGCTGGAGAAGCGGACGCCCAGGTATTCCGCCGCTACGGGTCCACGGGCCGCGCGCGGATGCTGGAGAGGCTTGCGGCCGAGTTGGACCAGACGGCCAGCAACGAGGCCGCCGCCGTGGTCGATCTGACCGGGGCGGCGGAACTCACCGGGTTCACGCGCGGGCACCTGCGGCGCCTGTTCCGTGACGGGCGGCTCGTGGCGGTCCGGATGGAGGGTGACGAGCCGCTGTTCAGCGTGGCCGACCTGCCCCGGAAAATCGCAACAAATGGACATATGCAGGAGGCCGTGCGGGCGGTGTTCGGTGAGCGGCGGGTTAGCCGGACGTTTCCGCATGGTTAGGTGTCCCCGCCGGGCCGGTTGGCGGGAGAACGGTTCGGCGCTGGACGCGGTAGGTAGCAGTACACCGGGAGCGAGCAATGACGAATCCCGCACATGCGTAACCGCTCGCTCCGCTCGCACGCATATGCGGGATTCGTCCGCTCGGTCTCGCTTCGCTCGACACGGCAAAACCCCAACCCGGAACAGACACGCGATGCCCCGCAGGACCCGCCGCACGATCCGGAAACTGACGTGCTGGAGCACCGACGAATGGACCCGCATCGAGGATGTGGTCCCTACGGCCGGGGTGCCCGCGCTGCGCTTCGTGCGCGAGGCCGCGCTTGAGAAGGCGGACGCCCTGCGGGGCGGCTCGCCGCCGCCCGCGCCGCCGCCGACCCCGGCGCCGCCCCCGCCGTCCCGACGCGAGCGGCGTGCGGGCGACGAGCTGGTGCACCAGCTCGCTCGCGTGCTGAACAACCTGCGCCAGCTCCACCGCGTGGCCGAGGTCGATTGGGACGACGACAACGCGCGGCTGATCGCCGAGGTGATTCGCACGGCCGAGGCGGCGACCGCCGCCGCGCCCGTGCGTGCGCCGGAGGCCAACGCACTGCTGGCCGAGCTTGGCCCCGTGGGGGCCGCTCTGAACGACGTGGCGCATAGCGCCAACAGCGCCGAGCACCTTCCGCCGGATGCGCAGGACGTGCTCGTGCGCGTGTTCTCCACCCTCGCCCGGTGCCTGTGACGTGATCGGGGACGCGACACTCGGGCGGAGCTTCAAGGACCTTGCATCCTATCTGGAGCACGGCCCCCGCGAGCAGTTAGCGCCGCCCGACCGGGTGGATTGGGTGGAGTCGCGCAACCTGCCGACCAGCCACCCGCAGGCCAGCGCGCGCATCATGGCCGCCACCGCGCGCGATTCCGAGCGCACGGAGAAGCCCGTCTATCACCTCATCATCTCATTCGACCCCAACGACCCCGTAGACCGGGCCACCATGCGCCAGGTCGCGGACCGCACGCTGCGCGACCTTGGGCTTTCGGAGCACCAGGCGCTGATCGTCGCGCACAAGGACCGCGCGCACGCCCATCTCCACATCATGGTCAATCGCGTCCACCCGGAGGACCGGACCGCGTGGTCCAACTCGTGGGACTACGGGCGCATTGAGCGGAGCTTGCGTCAGCAGGAGAAAGCCCACGGCCTGCGCGTGGTGCCCGGCAAGCACTCGCGCGAGCCGGGACGCGAGCGTGCGCCCGCGCTGGTGCGCGGGGACGCCGCGTTCCTGAGAGCCGTCCAGCGAGATGCCGGGCCGCACCTCGCGCAGGCTCGCTCGTGGGCCGAGTTGGAGCGCGGCTTGGCCGCGCACGGGCTATCCGTCCGCGTGCACAACGGCGGGTTCGTCTTTACGGACGGGGTGCGGAAGGTCAAGGCCAGCGAGGTGGACCGCGCCGCCTCGCGGAAGAATCTGGAGCGCCGGTTGGGCTCGCTGGGCGCGTACCGCGCCCGGCAGGCCGTAGCCAGCCGCACGCTCGACGAGCGGGCAGCGCGCGTAGAGCAGCGCGCGCCGGCACCCGCCAGCCCCCAGGTGCAGCACCGGACACCGCCGGCGCCGGACCTTCCCCGGCCGGCGCCCGAGCGCGCGCCCGATCCCATCCACATCCCGCCCGCGAAACTTGGACACCGCCGCATCGCAGCGAGCTATCGCGGCGCGATGGACCGCTTGTACACCGATCCCGCACCCGCCCGCGCACAATTCCGCGAGGCGCTGTTACGCGACGGCCGGGAAGCCGCCGCCAAGACGCTGCGGGAGCGTCCGGAGTCGTTCGGCCGCATCCGCCCTGCCGCCATCGCCGTACAGGACCGTGCGCGACACGCGGCAGGCGAGGCGTACCGCTGGGGCGGGCGCCTCGAGGCCACCGGCCGCGCCGACGCGCTGCGCGTCGGTGCCACGATGCGCCAGCACAACGCCATCCGCGCGTACGACGATGCGGCGGTGGCGCTTGAGAACGCCGAGTCCCGGCTGCAGGGCGCGCGTTTCTGTACGACTTCGTAGACCTGCCGACGCTGAAAGACGCTGTGGCGATGCTGGAAACCGACAGCGACCAGCCCACGCGCACCGTGCCGCAGATCGGCACGCGGCGCGGCCTGAAAAAGGCGGCGTGAGGAACCGACAGCAACGAACCGACAGCAGGCGCGAAGGAAATTGCTAAGTGCTTGCAAATCGGCAACTTACGAGACGGTTGCGGAATACCTCGCAAACTGCGCGAGGCTACATCCTCATGGGAACGGCAGGTCGTCCGCGATGCCGGCATGGGGGCGCCGGGGAGCGGCGGCGCGCCGCGTGGGCGTGGCCGCGGCGATCCGCTCCGCGCGGCGGTGCCCGCACCCGTCGCAGCAGAAGCGGCACCATGCGTTGGGGCACACCAGAAGGCCACACTCTTCGCAGCTTTCGGTGCCGTCGGCGCCCAGCACCAGGTTCTCGCGGCCACACCCTCCGCCGCAGTACGGGAACATGATGGTGGTGGCATGCGAGTCGCCGTTTGCGCGGGCGGTGAGCACGCCGGTCTGCCGGAAGCGGAACCGGCGGAAGCGCAGCAGCACCTCGGGGCGCGTGGCCACCAGGATCGCGAGCGAGCCGATCAGCGAATCGACCGTGCACAGCGGATCGTACACGCCCAGCGGCCACTCCGGCGCCCCGTCGGGAAGGTACAGGAAGGTGGCGTAGCGCCACGGATCGACGAAGTCCGCCAGCCGGGCGCCGCCGCCCGGCGCGCGCCGCGCCACCGCCGCCACCGTCTCCAGGAAGTGCCGCAGCACGCCCAGGTACAGCACGGGGAGCGACCGCCGCCGCGCCGCGGGGAGCGCCGCCAGCCACCCGACGAACGAGCGCCACGGCCACTCCAGCGCCTCCACCGCCGCGCTCTCCGGCCGCATCACCCCGGCGGCCAGGAACAGCGCCCACTGGCCAAGCCCCGGGCTCGTCACCAGCTCCGGCGCGGCGGCCGCCAGACCGGCCACGGGCTCCAGCGCCTCGTCTCTGTGCCCGTGCACCTGTTCGGGATAGTCGTACATCCACGGCGGCACGAACAGCCGGTCGCCCCCGCGAACGGGTGTGGCCAACTCCACCTTCAGCAGCGGCGAACCGAACGCCTCCTCCAGCCGCTCGATGCGCCGGCGGGTGGTGTGGCCCAGGAACAGCGGCGTGCCGTCCGGCCGGTAGTCGCCGCCAATCAGCTGCGCGGCCGTTCGGTACTGCGAGTACACGCCGGCGATCGCCACGTCGCGGTGCTCCGAATCCTTCTTGAAGCGGCGGATGCAGTGCTCCACGTAGTGCACCGGCGAGCGGGTGGAGCCCGCCCTCAGGCGGCGCTGGAACTCCTCGCGCGGCACGCGCTGGGGGCGCGCGTTCTTTACGTCCACCGGCACCGGGCGCTCGTGGTGCACCAGCAGGTCGTGCGTGTGCCAGTCCGCCTCGGCGGCAGCGCCGTCCGGGTCCAGCAGCGCGCGGCCCTGCTCGTACGACACGTCGTCCACCTGCCCGGCCCCCAGTCCGTTCTTGTAGAACCAGCGCGCCGCCTTCTCGGCCACGCGGGCCGAGAGCGTACGGTCCAGCTCCCGCGACGCGGCGTCCCACCGCGTCGGGCTGGCCTCGAGCTCGCAGGCGAAGGTGTAGGGGACGGACGCGGTGTGGTAGAGCGCGCGCAGACGCTCGTTGTGCGGGGCCTCGCACCACTCGATCGCCATCCGCAGGTCCACCGTGTCGACGCGCAGTTCCGCCGCGGGTGCCTGGACGGGGAGGGGTGTGGCCGTGAGCCGGGCGCCGCACGCGCGCAGCTCATCCGCCACGCGATCGATTTCGCGGCGGCGGCGCCGGGCGGTCCGGGCGGCGCGCTCGTTCCGCTGCCACGCCTCGAAGCGCTCCAGCGCGTCGGCGAGCGTGGCGGGCGAGCCGAGCGGCGGCCCCAGCCTTCCTTCCAGCAGCGGCACCACCTCGGCCGCGCCCACGTCGAAGCCAAAGCGCGTGCCCGCGGCCGGATCGCCCGCGGCGCCCACCATCAGCACGGTGCGGGCGTCGGCCGCGTCTTCGGGGAAGGCGTGCAGCGAGAGCGAGCCGCCGCGCGGGTCGGCGTCGCGGTGCCGCGCCACGGCCGGGTTGCGGTCTCGCCCGGCGGCATGCAGCAGGCGCGCGCGCTTCTCATCGGCGAGCCGCTGCGCTTCCTCGGCAAGCTTCCGCGCATGGTCGGCGGCGCGGCTCGCGTCCGCCATCCCCTTGCGGCGCAGCCGCAGCGCGTGCGCGGAGGTCACCTCCTGCGCGGGCGAGGAGGGGAGGTCGTCCAACCACCACTTGTAGCGTTTCAGCGCGGTCTGGTACT
>DASSME010000332.1:0-2143 GCA_035689035.1 Longimicrobium sp.
GGCGCCGGCGAGCGTGACGGCGCGATGGCTCCCTCGCCGCCCCAGCCCGCGCTCCACGTTGTCCACGCGGTCCACCACGCGCGAGGCGAGCCGCGCCACGTAGCGCTCGGGGTCGCGGATCAGGTCGTTCATCTCGGCGTCGGCGAAGCAGTCCCCGTCGTCGCCGGTGCAGCCGCGCCAGTTCACCGTCAGGCCGCGCACCTCGCGGGTGCCCAGCTTCTGCACGAAGGTGGTGAACCCGTCCCGGCACAGCGCGCGGGCGACGGGGCTCCCCGTCCTGCAGACCGTGTCGGCCGCGGCGGCGTGCAGCGCCGAGTCGATCGCCACCAGCAGCCGCGCGCCGCGCCGCTCGGGAAGCGGGAGCGGAGGGAGCTTGGACTCGGGGAACTCCTCGCGGTACAGCCGCGTGGACACGGCCCGCGCCGGCTCGCTCAGCGCCAGGCGGCCGTCGTTCAGCAACGCGTGGAGCTGTTCGCGCGTGCAGCGGCGCAACTCGGCCGTGTCGCCGCCCAGGTACCGGCTGCAGACCAGGTCGTGCGCGGCGTAGTACAGGCCGTCGTACATCCCCGCGTAGAAGTCGAACTCGCGGAACGGAAGCCCCAGGAACCCCGCGAACGCGCCCAGGTGCGACGACACCAGCAGGTGCCCGCGGTCGGTGACGGTGATCCGCTCGCGCATCCGTTCATCCAGGGCGCGGGCCAGCGAATGGAGCTCGTACTGCCGGGCCGCGGGCACCGCGCCGCCCAGCAGCCCCCCGATCGCCGCCAGCCCGCGGCCGGCCAGGCGCGAGGTGTCGGTCGGCGGAGTGCGGGGGAGCAGCGCCCGCGAGCGTACGCGGTCGGGGTTGATGTAGATGTACTGCTCCGGCCGCGGCGACCGGCCCGGGAACTGCTGGAAAAGGCTGATGGCCAGCCCCAGCGGGTTGTTGTCGAACACGCCGCCGTCCATGAAGGTGTCGGAACGCGACGGGGCGCAGTCCCCGTTCTCGTCCCGCGGACAGGCGCCGGCCGTGTCGACCTCGTCGGGTTGGTAGAAGCCCACGTCCACCGGCTCGAAGGCCAGCGGAAAAGCGCTCGAGGCCTCCACGATGTCCACCACAGCACTGTATTCCACCGTGCCGATGGAGCTGGACGGCGGGAGCACCACCTTCCCGAACGCGCGGTTGCGCCCCACGCGGCCCGGATTCAGTTCCAGTTGGCGCAGGCCGTTGCCCAGCTCGCGCGTGCGCAGGGTGAACACCGCGGCGAAGCGCTGCGCGCGCGGGTGGATCTGCCGGTTCAGCGCCACCGAGTCGGGCGCCACCTTGGTCAGGGTGACGCCGATCTGGACCGAGCACGCGGTGTTCAGCGTGTCGGCGAAGCGCTTCCCGATCGGTGTGCTGTACAGCGTCCGGATGCTGTCCCTGCGGAAGATCCCGAAGGTGGCCTGCGCGTCGCCGCGCCGGGGAGGCCGCCGCGCCGCCGCGTTGTTCGGGAAGAGCGCGTGGATGCCCATCCCGGTCCACACCTTCCACAGCAGGCTTTCCTCGGCGGCCCGGCTCCGCGGCTCGTAGGCCGCGCACCAGTCCAGGGTGGAGAGCACCGCGTTCACGTTCCCCGCCGAGGCGCCGGTGGCCACCGCCAGCCGGTACGCGGGGACGCCGTACGCGTCGCGGAACTCCCGGCTGTGGTACGAATGGCGGAAGAAGTTGACCAGCGCCCAGTTCACGCCGGATTGATACGAGCCCAGGCTGATCCCGCCGCTGATGGTGAGCACCACCGGAACCGTCTGGCTGTCCGCGGGCGGCGGCGTGGGGGCGCTCGGCTGCGCCGCGGCGGAAACGGAGGCCAGGAGCAGCGTTGGCAGCGTGGCGGAAACACGGAACAGGCGCGGGGAGCGCGGGGTGGGGAGCATGGAGGCCTTCGCTTGCGGAAAGAAACCGGCGGGACATTCTGTATGGCCATTCTAGTGCGGGCGGGATCGGTCTCCAAGTGTTTCGTGCGCCCAGGAGCCGACTTGCCGCCGCGGGAGCCGGGTGCGAGTTTCCCGCGTCCGGAACGGCACGCAAGATCCTGAAGGAGCAGTGGTTTGCAGGCACTGGTGATCATCGGGCACGGGTCGCACCTGAACGCCGACTCGAGCGCCCCCGTCTACCGGCACGCCG
>DASSME010000333.1:0-18233 GCA_035689035.1 Longimicrobium sp.
CGGTGCATTCTGCACCCACCCGCCGCCTGGTCATCCTGAGCACTGAGGCTGACCACGGACTCGCCGCGGCATGAGCGAGCGGTCGCAAGCCGAAGGACCTGTGGCCGGTCGCCGCGAAAATACGAGTGGCAGCGCACCGTCGGTCACAGATCCTTCGCGCTGCGGTGATCGGAGACATCCGCGGCGGAGGCGTGGTCGCGCTCAGGATGACGAGCCGCGGGGGACCGGCTCGAATGCGCAGTCGATCCTACGAGCCGGTCTCACGGAGCAACGGAGAAACGGAAACGGCGATGCAGTTCTCCGCTCCTCCGTCCCTCCGTAAGGACCCATGCAGTCCTGGATGGTTGAAACGGGCGAGGCGCCGCCGGACCGAACGTCCGGCGGCGCCTCGTCTTCCGTCCGACGTGCGGATCAGAGCTTCTCGATCTCCTGCTTCAGCCGCAGCAGCGCGTCCTCGGCGGCGACCAGCTCGGCGCGGGCCTCGTTGAGCTGCTCCTGCTGCACCACCACGAAGCGGCGGTACGGGGCGATCGACTCGTTCACCTTGTCGGTCGATTCGCCGATGGCGGCGTGCACCTGGCGGGTGAGCGCCTCCTTCAGCCGCGTGCGCAGCTCGGTGATCTTCTTCGAGAACTCCTTCTTCGCGTGCGCCCGGCGCTGCGGGATCACGTACAGCCCCGTCACCGCCAGCGCCGTGGCCAGCAGGATGCCGGTGAAGTCGGCCGCGGCGCCGGTGAGCACCGTGGCCACCAGCGTGCCGATCCCGATCGCGCCCGCGCCGGCCACGATGGTGGTCCCCGCGCCGGTGCGCACCTCCTCGGCCAGCTTGCGGGCCTCGGCCTCGCGGTTGTAGCTGCTCACCACCTCGCGGCTGGTGCGGCCGATGGAGTCGAGCAGCGCCTGGCGGTTGTAGCTGAACCCGCCCCCCACCTCGCCGATCATCCCCTCGCGGTGACGCGAGATCTGGCGCCGCTCGATGTAGGTGCCCAGGTCCTGCCACAGCTTCAGGTTGCGCTCCACGATCCAGTCCACCACGCGGCCCACCTCGTCGTCGATCTCGCGCGGGGTGTCGCCCACCACCACGCGCTCGAAGTCGCGGCGGATCTGGTCCGAGCGCATCAGCGACCGGATCTTGCCGAAGCGGATCTGGTCGTCGAAGAAGTTCATCCCCCGCAGCTCCATGTCGTTCAGCATGGCGTCCAGCCGGCTGAGCCGCGGCTCGAAGTCGCGCAGCATGTCCTGGTGGAACGCCGCGAGCTGCGTGTCGATGTTCTGCAGGGTGGCCACGTCGTCGGCCAGCATCTTCAGCCGCTCGAAGGCCAGCGCCTTGTAGCGCCCGGCCAGGCGCAGCCCCACGTTGAGCGGGTTGAGCAGCTTGAGGCGGACGCGCTCCTGCTGGTCGAGCGTGTTCACCAGCCAGTCGTCCATCGCCGCGAAGCCGCTGGAAACCCACCCCGCCTCGTCACCCGACGAGCGGGCTCCCTGCGCCAGCCGCGCCGAGACGGGGAAGACCTCGGGGACCTCGCCCAGCACCGTCTCGGCGTTGTCGCGCACGAAGGTGATCACCTGCTGCCGCTCCTCGGGCTTCTCGAGCAGGTCGATCTTGTTCACCACCATCACCACCTTCTTCCCCCACGAGCGGATCTGCTCCAGGAAGGCGCGCTCGCTCTCGGTGAAGGGGCGGTCGGCGCTGGTGACGAACAGCACCAGGTCGCTGCGGGGGACGAAGTCGCGCGTGAGCTCCTCGTGCTCGCGGATCACCGCGTTGGTCCCCGGCGTGTCGACGATGTTGAGGTCGCTGAGCAGCGGCGCCGGGTGGGTGCGCTCGAGGAGGTACGCCTCGAGGAGGTTTTCGCCCACCTCCTTGCCGTGGCGGAGGAGGTTGATGCGGTCGGTGGTGGGCGTCACGCCCTCGGGGAGCACGCGCTCGCCCAGCAGCGCGTTGATGAAGCTGCTCTTCCCCGAGTTGAACTCGCCGGCGATCACCAGCAGGAAGAGGCCGGCCAGCGCCTCGCGCGCCTCGCGGAAGTGGCGCAGGTCGTCGCCCTGCGCGGTCTCGGGACCGAAGCGCTCCAGCGCGGTGGACATGCGGTCCAGCAGCTCGCTTTCGCGGGCGCGCAGCTCGGCCTCGCGGTCGGTGAGCAGCCGGTTGCGCCGCATCAGCCGCCCGATCAGCCCCCGCCGCGGCTCGGCCTGCGGAAGCGCCGGCCCCCCCGGCTGCGGCGGCTGATCCTGCTCCGGCGCGCCGTCGGTGCCGGGGGCGAAGGGAGTTCCTGGGGTGCGCTGGATCATGGCTCCGCCCATCCGGGTTCAAGTCCCATTCCGGCAACGAGTTTGGGCGATGTTTATGCAAGGGTGGGGCCGAAGGGCGGTGCTGAGTGCTGAGTGCTGGGTGCTGGGGAGGATCGTATGGGCGTGATCACGTTGCTGAAGTCCGCGAAGGCGGACTGCGTGCCGTTGTAGCCGCGAGTTCACTCGCAAACTTGACCGTAAACACCCGTCCGACCCGAACGCAAAGGGGCGCCCCCTCTCGGAGGCGCCCCTTCGTCCGTTCCGTCGGTCCCGCTGGTCGGCTCAGACGCCGGCGGGCTGGCCGGCGAGGCCGGGGACCTGCACCGCGGCCTTCAGGAACTTGGCGCTCACCCAGCCGGTCACGCCGTGCTTGCTCCCCTGCGCCACGGCCACGCGCTTCCATCCCCCATTGTCCTCGAATCCCTGCACCACGGTGCCGGATGCCAGCGGGCTGCCCTGGACGGTGGGGTTGGACGCGCCGGGGCCGCTGCGGATGTTCAGCTCGGCGGTGACCGTGAAGAACGAGCCGGCCGGCTGCGCGGCGGGCTGCGACGTGGCCGCGGGCTGCGCCGGCGCGGCGGTCTGCGCGGCGGGGGCGGCGCCGCCCAGCACGGCGGCGCGGAACGAATCCATCGGGAACGCCGGGCCCGGGTCGACCTTGCGGCCGGGGGAGATGTCGTCGTGGCCGATCACCTCCTTCAGCCCGTACGCCTGCACGATCGCCTTCGCCACCTCGCGCGCCACGGCCAGCTGCGCCTCGGGGTACTTGTACCACCCGGCCGGCGAGCTCTCGTTCTTGTGCGTGGCCACCAGCACGTCGCTGTCGGGGAACGATCCGCCGAAGGTGACCGCCGCCCAGTGGTCGCCCTTCTTCACCATCTTCCCCGGGTTGTCGAGCTCGATGCCGATCGAGTGGCTGTTCAGGCCCACGATCCCCTTCCACTCGCTCTTGCCGGCGTGCCAGGCCACCCGGTTGAACGGCACCTGCTGCGTGACCTTGCCGTCCCGGCCGATCACGATATGCGCCGACGCCTTGGCCTCGGGGTTGGCCAGCCAGTTGATGGACTCGTTGGCGCTGGACCCGGCGGTGAAGTGCATCACCAGGATGGTGGGCTTGAATTCGCCGCCCATGTTGGGCGTCTTCACGAAGCGGACGGGCGAGCCGTCGTCGTTGACGAGCAGGTGGTTCACGATCTTCATGATAGGGACTCCGGTGGAAGGGGTGACGGGGCGAGTATGAGCCCTCCGGATGCGGCGGGAAGGGAACTGCGCTGCCGCAAGATCAAAAGTCGCTGGTTCATGGCGTTTGGTCAATCATGACTCTGTACACGTGCGCGGCGGCGGGCGCTCCCGGAGTGGTTCCGGAAGCGCCCGCCGTCGCGCGGTGTGTGTCCCCTGAGGTGCGGTCAGCTGTTGTCGGCCGGGGTGGCGCCGTTGCGGCTCTTCCACCACTCGAGGGCCTTGAAGACCAGCCACACCAGCACCACCAGCGGCAGCACCCTGGTCAGCAGCACGCCGCCCACCACGAAGGCGATGGCGAACACGCTGAACACGATCTTCATGGCCACCACCGCCAGGATCACCAGCACGATCCACTTGAGGACCGTCTCCAGGGTGCTCTTTCCGTTCTCGTCCATCGTATGTGCTCCGGGATCTCGATTGACCGCGCAAGAAGGCGGGGGGCCGCCGGCTGTGGGGAAGGTACGGGGGCGTTCCCGGGAAAGTTTCAGCAGCGGCTCACCTTCGCATCCGCTCCGGGCTCCACCGATGCCGGTACGAGATCCGGCTGAACTGCATCCTCACGCAGGGTCCGCAGGGTGCGCAGAGAACTGCTGGTTTTCTGCGAACCCTGCGGACCCTGCGTGAGGCAACGGCGAACTTTGATGGGAAGATCGGCGATCACCCGCCGTCGCGGTGGTAGACCTGCCGCATCACGCGATGGTCCTCGGCTCGCCCCGGCGCGGCGAAGGGGGTGCCGCGCAGGATTGCGTCGAGCCGCGCCTGCTCCGCCAGCCGCTCCGCGGAGGGGGCGAGCGTCGCGCTCTCCTTCACCGTGCCGGCGGCGGAGAGCAGGCGCAGGCGCAGGCGGCCGCCGCGCTCCTCGGCGATCAGCACGTCGCCCGCCGCCGCGGCGAAGGTGCGTGGCGGGTACGGCGCCAGGTCGACGGTCAGCCCGGTGGACGCTCCGCCCAGGCGCCAGGTGTAGCGGCGCCCGCCCGCCACGCGGCCATAGACGCCGCGGAGGGAGCCGGCGCCCACGCGCGCCGTGAGGTCCACGCTGTTCAGCGCGGCGGGGAGGCGCGGTGCCAGGACGACCACGCCGCTCGACAGCCGCGGCTGGATCCCCAGGAAGCGCTGGTGCCACACCCGCAGCTGCTCGGCGTTGGACCATGCCTGCAGGAAGGTGCCGGTCAGCCGCGGACGGTTCTCGCCGGGGTGCGGGAAGGCGTCCATCGTCTCGGGAAGGCCGCCCACGCCGCCGCGGTGCAGCGCGGTCGCGTTCATCTCCTGGAACAGCCGCCACGCCGGCTCCGTCTGTCCGCGCTCGATCATCCGCTGCATGGCGATGCCGTTCAGCCAGGGCCAGACGGTGCCGTTGTGGTACGCCTCGTCCTTGTGGTAGTGCTCCCAGGCCAGGTGGTACGGGTGGAAGAAGGGGTCCGCCCGGTCCAGCGTGGCCACGCCCCACGGGTACACCAGCGCCTCCCAGGCACGCCGCGTGGCGCGGGCGGCGACGGCCGGATCGTCCACCAGCTCCAGCGCGAAGAGCAGGTTGGGGCGCAGCGTGAAGTCCGCCGGGGCGCCGGCGGGGAGCCGGTCGGCGATGCGGCCGGTGGCGGGGTCCACGAAGTCGCGCGCGAAGTGGGCGCGGACGCGCTCGGCGGCGGCGCTCCAGCGGGCGGCGCGCGCTGTGTCGCCCACCTCCGCGGCGAAGGCGGCGCCGGCGTGTAGCTGCTGGTACCACAGCGCCTGGATGTCGTTGGCGCGGCTGGCCCGCGGCGAGTAGCTGGCATGGTCGGGCTCGCGCCGCGCGTCCATCCAGGTCTCGTTGTCGGCGTGCACCAGGTAGCCGTCCGCATCCGTCCACCGCGCCAGCGCGCCCTCGATGCTGGCCGCCACGTTCGGGTACAGCTCGCGGACGATGGAGCGGTCGCCCGAGGCGTCCACGTAGTCGCGCAGCGCGATCACCCAGCGTGGCGTGCCGTCGGTGGTGTGGTAGTCGATGCTCCCCGGCTTCACGATGTTGGGGAGCCGCCCGTAGAACTCGGAACCGCGGTCCAGCTGCTGGAAGCGGGCGAACGAGCGCAGGATCGCGCGAGCCTCCTCGAAGTGCCCGGTCACCAGCACGGCGCCGGGAAGGGAGATGAACTCGTCGCGCCCCCAGTACTCGTTGAACCAGGGCAGCCCGGCGTAGATCCCGTCGCCGCGCTGGCGCGTGACCAGCTGGTCGGTGGTGAGGGTGATCCAGCGCAGCGCACGCGTCAGCTCGGGGTCGTCGGTGGAGAAGTACCGGTCGCCGCTGAGCAGCCCCTCGAGCCGCGCCCGCCGCTCCGCGCGCCATCGCCCGGCGTTTCGCACGGCCTGCTCGAAGAGCGCCGCCGCCGCCTCGCGCGACGAATCGACGGCGACCAGGAAGCGCCCGCTCCGCCAGCCGGTGACCACGTGATCGACCTTTGCCTCCGCCCCCGCTCCGCTCGTCGACACGTAGCGGGTGAGCCCGTCCGCGCCGCCATCCGGCCGCAGCTGGTCGCCCGAAAGGCGCAGCTCCACCCCGGCGGGCGCGTGCGCGAGCTCGATCTCCACCACGTCCTGGCCGTCGAACAGCCGCAGCGCCTCGACGATGCCGTTGGGGTAGGTGCGGATCAGCGCGTCCGGCCGGACGACGACGGACGCGGTCGCCGGGTCCAGCGCGGCGCCGCCGACGACGAGCTGGTAGTCGTTGAACACGCGCCGGCCGGCCAGGTTCAGGCCGCGGAACCACGCGTGCTCGGGGTGGTCGTTGCGGTGCGTCTGCGTGTAGAAGTACGCCGAGCGCTGGTTGGTGAACGAGGCGGCGCGGTTCTCGGCGCGGGTGACGGGGATCGCCAGCGACTCCATCGTCACCGTTCGCCCGGGGGTACGCTGCGCCGCGGCGGGCACGGCATCCGTCATCAGCACACCGGCGGCAAGAAGAGGCCACCGCAGGGACCGGCGGATCGATCCGTCACGCGTCATCCATCCCTCCGGGTTCGCTCCGGGCGCCGATCGCGCCGCCGGATCATCCAAGCTATGTCCAAGGTCCCGATCTTGCCCCGGCGCGCCGCGGCACGTTCACCGGGGACACCGCATGCAATCTGGCGCTGCGCCGGGCCGGGGCCGCCGGGGGACGGTAGAGGCAGACCACGAATCGTACCGGCCACTCTTGCGATGTCATCCTGAGTCACCCGCCGCGCTGCGCACGACCACGAAAGAATGAAACGCCCCGTCTTTAGATTTTCCTACTCCGTGGTCGCGAGCAACGCGGGGTCGGACTCAGCCTCAGGATGACGCGCCCGCGGGCCTGGTGCGAAGGACGGCGAATCTCCCGGTCTGGTTCAAGCCTGACCGCGGAAGACCTGGTCGGTGCGGGCGGCCATGATGAAGTCGTTCTCGTGCAGGCCGCCGATCTTGTGCGTCCACCAGCGCACCGTCACGCGCCCCCACTCGGTCAGCAGCGCGGGGTGATGCCCCTCCTCCTCGGCCACCTCGCCGACGCGGTTCGTAAACGCCAGCGCCTGCGCGAAGTCGGTGAAGGTGAACACCCGCTCCAGCGTCTTGATTCCCTCCGGCTCGACGATCCGCCACTCGGGCAGCTCCCGCATCAGCTCGGCGGCCCGGGTGTCGGTCACCCTGGGGGCGCCCTTCCGGCACGGCTCGCAGTGCTGCTTCCCCAGCTCGCTCATCCTGGTCCTCCTCCCCTCCTGATGGAACGCCGCGCGTCAGGCGGCGGACGCGTCGTGCGTGAAGTCGAAGCGGACGAAGGCGCGGCCCACCAGCCAGGTGAGCGGCAGGCACAGGACGGCCATCGCCAGCGCCGCCGCCACGAACGCCGGCCAGGGCGACTCCGCCAGCAGCCACACGCCGAACCACGCCGCGCCGCCGGCCGCGCCCAGCACGGCGAGCGTGACCAGCTTGACCACCATCAGCAGCAGCGCCTTGCCCATGAACTGCGCGCCCGCGCGGCCGTCGTTCCCCACGCGGTAGGGCATCAGCAGGAACATCAGGTTCTCCACCGCCGCCGCTCCCCAGGCGATCGGGAAGACGAGGAGCGCCGCGATCCCGAGCCACTCCGCCGGCACCACGCGCGTGAGGGCGGCCACCGCCAGCAGCACCAGCATCTCGAACGCCGCGAAGGTCAGCGCCGAGGGGAACACCTGCCCCGCCGCCACGCTCCACGGCGACAGCGGAAGCGAGCGCAGGAAGGCGACGCGGTCCAGGTCGCGCCGGAAGTCGAAGGGGAGCGGGTTGCCGAAGAAGACGGGGAGGATCAGCCCGCTGCTGAGCACCGTCGCCTGCAGCGTGGTGGGGTCGCCGTCTGCCGCCTGCGAGCCGCCGAACATGGCCAGCACCCACGCGCCGCCCATCAGCAGCGGCGCCACGATCGCCCGCGGCGTGCGCGCCAGCTCGGTCAGCTGCCGCCACGCCAGCGCCCCCGCCCGCCCGGGGAGGAGCCGCCGCGGCGCCGCCAGCCGCAGCCGCCGCGAGGGGGCGGGCGCCGCGTCCGCGTCCGGCGCCGAACCCGAGCGGAAGCGCCGCAGCCGCGCCTGCACCCGCGCGCCCACCGCCAGCGAGCGCTCGGTGTACGCCACGTCGAACCCCAGCACCAGCGCGGCCGCCAGCGCGATCAGCCCCAGCGACGCCGCGCCCCACAGCAGCGCGTCCGCGGCCGAGGTGGCCGCGAACAGCTCCGCGATCGGCCGCGCCACCACCGAGACGGCGCGGACCGCCGGCGCATGCAGCATGGCGCGGAAGCGCCCGCCGGGGGCCCCGGCCGGCGCGTTCGCCGCCGCCGACGCGGCGACCGCCAGAAGCGCGCCGATCGCGGCGACCCGCACCACGTGGCGCACCAGGGGCGAAAAGTGCTCCTCCAGCGCCGCGGCGCCCAGCGCCAGCGCCTGCGCCGCCACGTAGATGAACACGAAGCCCAGGATGATGCCGAAGAGCCCGGGCACCACGCGGGGCGCGTAGCGGAGCGTGAAGATCGCCACCCAGAGCGCGGACAGGAGCTGCACGCCCAGCCGCGTCACCAGGTTGTAGACCAGCAGCTCGCGCCGGCCGACGGGCGCGGGGAAGAGGAAGCCGGTCTCGGGCGGGGTGAAGTAGAGCCCGCGCTCGCTGAAGGCGGAGAGGAGGGTGAGCAGCACCAGGATGGCCGGCACCGTGGCGCGCAGCGTGTCCGGGGTGGGCGGCGGGGTGCGCACGCCGGGCGTCACCACGCTCCACACCTGCACCCCCGCGACGGCGGCCAGGAAGAGCGCCGCGCCGCCGATCCCCAGGGCGCCCTTCACGGTGCGCATCCGCCGGGTGATCAGCCGCACCCGGCCGCGCGCCAGCCGCAGCGCCAGCAGCAGGAGCCCGCCGTTCACGGCGCGCCCACGGCGGCGGGGCGCGGCGCCGGGCCCTCGGTCAGGTGGAAGAAGATCTCCTCCAGCGTGGAGCCCGCGTCCGCGTAGCGCGCCCGCATCTCGTCGCGCGAGCCGGCGAAGAGGAGGCGGCCCTGGCGCATCACCACGAAGCCGGTGCACAGCCCCTCGATCTGCCCCAGCAGGTGCGACGAGAGGAGGACGGCCGCGCCCGCCGCCGCGCGCCGGCGGATGGCCTCGTACAGGGTGCGGATGCCGCGCGGGTCCAGCCCGGTGAGCGGCTCGTCGAAGAGGAGCACGGCCGGCTCGTGCAGCAGCGCGCAGGCGACCGCCACCTTCTGCCGCATCCCGCGCGACAGCTCGTCGCCCAGCGAGTTGCGGCGGTCGCCCAGCTCCATCTCGTCCAGCAGCGCCGCGGCGCGCTCCCTCCACTCGCGCACGCCGTAGATGCGCGCCGTGAACTCCAGGTGCTCCCACACGGTGAGCGAGGCGAAGAGCGACGGCTCGTCCGGCACCAGCGCCAGCCGCCGCTTGGCCTCCACGGGGTTGCGGACCACGTCGGACCCCGCCACGCGGACGACGCCGGAGCTGGGCGGGTGGATGCCGGCGATGGCGCGCAGCGTGGTGGTCTTCCCGGCGCCGTTGGGCCCGACCAGGCCGACGATCTCGCCCGGGGGGACGGCGAAGGTGAGCGCGTCCACGGCGATGCGGTCGCCGTAGTGCTTGCTGAAGCCGGCCAGCTCGATGGCGGGCGCCGCGGGCCGCTCCGGTACGGGCACGCTCACGGCCGCCCGCCCGGGTTCCAGCGCGGCGCGGGGCCGTCGGCCAGCAGCCGGGCGGCGCGGGCGGCGGCGCGGATCACCTGCGTCATGTGCGGCACGTCCACCCGGTCGGCCTCGTCGTTCGCGGTGTGATAGTCGGCGTGCAGGTTGAAGGTGCTGAGCGTGTGCGCCGGGATCCCGCGCCGCGCGAAGGCGATGTTGTCGCTGCGCCGGTAGAAGTCCTGCGCCGGCCGCGGGTCGCGCACGACCGGGATCGCCGCCGCCGCCAGCATCTGCCCCATCGTCGAGCGCTCGTAGCCGGTGAGCCACGCCTTGCCGGGGCCGCCGGCCAGCGAGTCGGGCCGGCCGATCATCTCGATCTCCAGGTTGGCCACGGTGCTGTCCAGCGGCAGCACGGGGTGCTGGACGTACCAGCGCGTCCCCAGCAGCCCCACCTCTTCCCCCGTGGTCAGCAGGAAGACGACGGTGCGCCGCGGCGCCGGCCCCCGCGCCAGCTCCCGCGCGATCTCGAGCACCGCCACGGAGCCCGACGCGTCGTCGTCCGCGCCGTTGCATATCTGGTCGTCCGCCAGCGCGGGGCAGTCGCCGAGCGCCGCCGTCCCCAGGTGGTCGTAGTGGGCATCGATCAGCACCACCTGGTTCGCCAGGCGCGGGTCGGTGCCCGGAAGGATGCCGACGACGTTGATGCCGCGCCCCCGGTCCTCCGTGCGGACGCCCGCGGTGTCGGCCCACGAGTCGAGCAGGCGCGGGGTGCGGTCGCCGCCGATCTCCCGCCACGCGAGCGGGAGGAGCTGGAAGTAGCCGTCGTCGCCCGCCGGCCGCAGCCCGATCTCGCGGAAGGTCGCGGCCAGGAAGCGCGCGGCGCGCTCCATCCCCGGCGTGCCGGTGTAGCGCCCCTCCATGCTGTCGGCCGCGAGCGCGAACACCTCGGCGCGGACGTCGGCCTCGCTGGTGCGCGGCGTCTCCATCGTCATCGCCCACCCGATCGGCAGCGACGCCGCCCCGCCGCACCCGGCAGCGCAGAGGACCAGGGCCAGGAGCGGGATGATCCGCGTGCGCGGCGGAAGGTGCGGCATCGATCGGGAGCGCGGGATTGCGGGACGATGGAACGGCGTGCCTCTGGGGCCACCTCAGGACCACGGCGGGAATATGGTTGATGGATGCCGGGGCGGGGAAGGGCACCGCCCCTGCCCCGCGGGTGGGCGGGGCGATTGAGATCCCTGCAACGACGACACGAAGTCCCGCCTTCGCGGACTACCGGCGGCGGTGTGGGCGGGGCGCAGGGGCGCGGCACGGGCTCCCGGGCTTCCACGCGGCGGGGATGCCGGCGTGACGATCGGAGGTCGACGAGCAGTCCGCGCAGGCGCGCGCAGGCGGACTTTCCTACGTTCCAGCGGCGGGTTTCAACCCGCCGCGTCCCGGGCTGCGGCGAGGATCTCCGGAGCGCGCGGAGGGCCGCGTGATAGTCCGCGAAGGCTGCGCGCAGGCGGCGCGCAGGCGGACTTCGGGCCGTTGCAGCCGCGGTGTCGACCGCCTGGAACCCTTTGCCGGGGCGAGAGATGCGTGAGGGATGCGCGCCCGGAGGGCCGGGACGGCGCCGCACGCGCGCGGGTGCGGCGGACCGGCACGCATACGTGGTGCGGCGGTGGCCCGGCGCCGTTGGCAACGGCGGTATCGTTGCCTACGGCGCGCGCAGCCCGGCCCGGAGCGCAGCGGAGGGACACGCCCGAAGCCCAACGCAGTTCAGCAGTTGACGCCCCCGGAACCAGCATTGTAGACGCGGCGCGTCACGAAACCCTTGACCGGCATGACGCAGCGCGTTATTCTCTGACTCAGCGCAGCGCGAACGGAGAGAGGCCATGGCACGCGTGATCAAGCGGTACGGAAACCGGAAGCTGTACGACGTGCAGGCGAGCGAGTACGTGTCGCTCGACCAGGTCGCCGCCATCATCCGTGGCGGCGAGACGGTGGAGGTGCTCGACAACGTGACGGGCGAGGACATCACCGCCCAGACGCTCACCCAGATCGTCCTCGAAGAGGGCAAGCGCGGCCGCGGCGTGCTGGGCCCCGAGCTGCTGCACGACCTGCTGCGCCGCGGCGGGCGGGTGATCGAGGGCGGGGTGGGGCAGATCCGGCACGGGGTGGAGGAGCTGGTGGAGGGGTCGCTGGGCCGCATCAGCCGTGTGCTGCAGGGCCCGCAGACGCAGGAGCTGAAGCAGCTGCGCGAGCAGCTGGCCCAGCTCGAGGCCACCCTCAACCGCGTGCTGGAAGAGCAGGAGGAAGGAAAGCGGCCGCAGCCGTAAGCGCCGCTTTCCCAGTGCTTTCGCGAGGGACCCCGAAGGGGCGGCAATCAACCTGGCAACGGAGACGGGTAGACCGATGAGCACGCAGACCACGAACAGCAGCTTTCCGCGCCTGGGCGACCTGCCGAAGACGGTGGCGGACCGGGTGGTGAAGCTTCCCAGGGAGATCGCAGGCAGCGTGAGCACCCGCGGCCGCGAGGTGTGGCTGGCCGGCCTCGGCGCGCTGGCCACCGTGGAGGAGCAGGGCACCGCGCTCTACGACACGCTGGTGAAGCAGGGCTCGCAGCTGGTGGAGCGCGGCGAGACGGTGGAGCAGCGCGGCAAGCACAAGCTGGACGAGCTGAAGGGCGACGTGAACGCCCGCCGCGAGGCCGTGGTGGAGAAGGTGGAGACCACCGTGACCGACCCGATGCTCGACGCCCTCAAGAAGCTGGGCGTGCCGAGCCGCGGCGAGGTGCAGAAGCTGAGCACGCACGTGGAGTCGCTCACCGAGCGCGTGAACCTGCTGATCGCCAAGCTGGAGCGCGGCCACGGCACCACCTTCTCGGTCACCTTCCGCAACGCGAAGTGGGCGGTGGAGAAGAGCGGCGTGACCAAGCCGGTGAGCACCCACGCCACCGAGGCCGAGGCGCTGGAGGCCGCGCGCCTGCTGGCGCAGGACAACCGCCCCTGCGAGGTGGTGGTCCACCGTGAGGACGGCTCGGTGCAGAACACCGTGGTGTACGGCGCCTGAGCCGCAGCACGGGTTCTGCAACGCAACGGGGTGCGGGCGCGCGGAGAAGGTTCCGCGCCCTCGCACCCTTTTCCCTGCCCGGGTGTATGTTTCCAACATGAGCCACACCGATGGAGGCGCCGGCGCGTCCGGCAAGAAGCTGGGCCTCGCGCTGGCCGGCGGGGTGCTGGAGGGCGGGTTCTACGAGGTGGGCGTGCTCTGCGCCCTGGAAGACGCGATCGCCGGGCTCGACTTCACCCGCGCCGGGGTGTACGTGGGCGTCAGCTCGGGCGCGGTGATCACCTCGCTGCTCGCCAACGGGATCACGCCCCGCACCCTTTCGCGCGCCATCCTTTCCCGCGCCGGCGGCGGGCTGGACCTGGACCCCAACCTCCTCTTCACCCCCGCGGTGGGCGAGTACGCGCGCCGCGTGGCCCGCATCCCCGGGCTGGTGGGCCGCTGGGTCAAGCGGCGCATCCAGAACCCGCTGGACATGTCGATCCTGGGCTCGCTGCTGGAGCTGGGCGCGCTGACGCCGGTGGGGCTGTTCGACAGCGCGCCGATGCAGCGCTACCTGGCCCGCATCTTCTCCACGCACGGGCGGACCGACGACTTCCGGCGGCTGCGCGGCAAGCTGCGCGTGGTGGCGGTGAAGCTGGACACCAGCGAGCTGGTCTCCTTCGGCGGGCCGGGGTACGAGCACGTGCCGGTGAGCCGCGCGGTGCAGGCCAGCCTTTCGCTCCCCGGCTTCTACTGCCCGGTGACGATCGACGGCGAGCAGTACATCGACGGGGTGGCGCGGCGCACGCTGAACGCCAGCGTGGCGCTGGAAGAAGGCGCCGACCTCCTTTTCTGCGTGAACCCGATCGTCCCGATCAACGTGCACCGCGCGGCGGAGTCGAACGGCGGTGGGGCGAACGGAAACGGGGGAGCGCCGCACGGGAGCGGCAACGGGCGCAACGGCGGGAAGAAGCCGAAGAGCCTGAGCGACTACGGGCTGCCGGCGGTGCTCTCGCAGACCTTCCGCACGGTGATCCACTCGCGGATGGGGACGGGGTTCCGCAGCTACGCGCACACCTACCCCGGCGCCGACGTGATCCTGGTGGAGCCCGAACTCTCGGACCACCGGATGTTCTTCTCCAACATCTTCTCGTTCAACAACCGCCGGGACGTGTGCGAGCACGCCTACGCCAGCACGCTCGCCTACCTGCGCGCGAACGCGGAGGAGATCGGCGTCAAGCTGGAGCGTCACGGCCTGCGCCTGCGCCCCGAGGTGCTGAACGACCACCGCCGCGTGCTCTTCCCCGAAGACGAGTTCGACGCCGCGCCGAACCCCGCCGGCGTGGTCGGCGAGATCAAGAACGTGCTCGACCGGGTGGGTGACGTGCTCGACCGCATCGAGAAGTCCGCCGCGTAGGGCACGAGCCCACGAACGGACGGGTGGAACCGGCAAAACGACGAAGCCCCGGCCGCGCGAGCGGCCGGGGCTTCGTTGTCACCGTAAAACGCTATCTATATCAGCACCGCTCTTGGCGCTTTTTCTCGAGGAGGTACTCGAGGAATACCGTGAGTGGTGCTGTGAGAGATCGCCAGGACCGTTGCCATCAACAGTGCCGATGAGATCCGCAGGATCAGGGCACCACCTCGAAAACATGGCCCCGCCGGCTGTATGCGTAAAAGTGGGAATCCACCGTGAACACACGCCGCTGGCCGAGCGTTTCCGCCGCCGCCACGATGGAGGCGTCAGCCAGGTCCATCGGCGTGTCCGCATACTTGGACATCAACGTTCGAGCCCGGTCCAACTCGTCACTTGCCGGAGGATGGATGCGAACCAGGCCAGACTCGAAATAGCTCCAGAGGGCTTGCTGGAAAGGCCATCCACCCTCACGGCCGAGAAGGTACATTGCCTCCGTCAGGCAGGGCCAGGTCGTGACCAGACCACCCGGAGGCAGGCTCTCCAACGCAGCGACACAGCGCGAATGATCGTCGTCGCTATCATCCACGATGGCGACGAGCGGACCTGTATCACAGAGCGTCATAGGCGCCCTTCGCGTTTCTTCTCCGCCATCCCCTCCGCGAACAGCTCACCCGCGCGCCGGGCGAGATCTCCTCGACCGCTCGAAACAAGCCCCACCCGACCGGCGAATTCGTCCGCGAGCGTGCGCGGCGGATGTGGGGCACCGTTGGCGCAAGAGTTTTTGCCTTCGTCCGTGCTCCCGTTCGAACACGGATCGATACCGAGGGCGGGGAAGCGTGTCGCAATCACCTCCGCGACCGAGTTGCCGCTGGCGGAAGCGGCTTCCTCGACCCGGGCGTAGACGTCGTCGGGTAGTTCGATCGTTCGGCTCATGGCTCACCTCCTGCTTTGAATCTACCAAACTAGACAGCGTTCGTCCACGATCGCATGAGGCCGCTTTCACGCGCACAATTCCGCGTGCCGAGTCAATGAGCATCAGCTTGTATGCCGAAGCGAAACAAGGAGTTGCGCGAGCGCATCCGAGGCCGGTGTCCACGTTCGCGAGCAGCTTGCGGTCGATCGGTCCGGCGCTGGCGAAAAACGAGCGGCCGCCAGCCCTCGCGAGGGTGGCGGCCGCGTCGGCTTCTTCATGGCGTGCTCAGTCCGCGGAGGCGGCGAGCTCCGGCTCGCGCGCGAGGGCGGAGCGCGGGGGAAGGGGGCGGGTGTCGAGCGTCCAGCGGAAGGTGCCTTCGCGCTCGGTGCGCTGGCGCTTCGTCAGACCCCGGTAGCCGCACGGCGGTTTGCGCAGGATGCGGGCGAGCGCGATCCCCAGCCAGCCGAGCGGCAGGTAGTAGAACAGGATGTCCCAGTCGCGCAGGAAGGCGTGCAGCCGGTTGCTGGCCGGAGGGCGCTGGCGGTCGCGGTCGTGCTGGATGTAGGCGTACGGCCAGCCCAGCGGCGTGCGGCTCCAGATGCGGCCCTTCAGCTTGCGCATCGACTTCACCAGCCCCTTCACGTCCCACGGCTTCCGGCCGTGCTCGGCCACGGCGGCGTCCAGCCGCTGCTGCGAGATGCGGCGGATGCGCTCGGCTACGCGCAGGACCGCGTCGCGCTCCGGGTGCTCGGGGTCGTCCTCGCCCTCGTCGCGCAGCAGCGCGCGGACGTCGAGCGGGTCGCCGATCACGAACACCATCCGGCAGGGGAAGCCCAGGTAGAAGATGAACGGGAAGAGCGCCGCCGCGAACACCGTCGGTATCGGGAAGAACGGCAGCCCCACCGTGTTGCGGAAGAGCTTGTTCAGCCACTCGAAGGTCACGCTGGTGGGGTTCACCCACTCGGCGTTGACCACGCTGACGGTGTAGACCGGCGCGTCGTGCCGGGCCGCCAGCACCACGAAGCTGCTGTGGAAGTGCTGCAGCTGATAGCGCTTGAGGAACCCCTTGCCGATCCCCGGCACTCCCTCGGGATAGTAGACCACCTTGTCGCCGCGGCGCAGCAGCGCGTCGTAGTTGCCGAAGGTCATGTCCACGCCGCCGCCGCGCCGCCACCAGTTGTCCAGCCCGTACGGCCGCATCCACCACACCGCGGCCAGCTGCGGCGTGTACACCGAGCGGCACTTTCCCGCGCGGCTCAGCCCGAAGTGGCGCCAGAGCAGCCCGTCCATCACCACCGCGTCGTGCGGGAACGCGTTGCCGCTGTGGTTGGGCGCGATGATCACCGGCCCCTCCAGCGGCAGCTTCTCCAGCCCGTGCGCCTGGCCGCGGAACCAGTGGTCCACGATCTCGCCCAGGAACCCCGTGTTCAGCGACTCGATGTACTCCCAGTCGATCGGGTCGTGCGGGGGCTCGGCGGCCTCTGCCGGGAGCTCGGGGACGGCGTGGACGGCGGGGATCTCGTCCTGCTCGCTGTCCACCGGCTCCCAGAGCTGCTCCAGGTCGGCGGCGGAGAGCTGCAGGTCGATGCGCAGCGGCGAGGCGGGGGCTTTCTCGCGGCTCATTTGCCGAAGACGGAGAGGACCACGGCCAGCACGAAGAGCGCGCCCCACAGCAGCGGGCTGGCGTGCTGGATCGCCGCCAGCACGCCACCCACGATGCACGCCGCGGCCAGGATGCTGCCCTTGATCCCGCTGAGCGGGTTCTGTGGCGGGCTGTTCAGGTGCTCGTCGGCGAACTTGAAGCCGGCGGACAGGAGCTGCGGCAGGCGGATGGCGAGGTCGACCAATTCCGGGCTGCCGCGCAGCAGCTGCCGCGTCAGCAGGCGGGGATCGAACTGCTGCTGGAAGATCTTGCTGACGTGCTTCTGGCTCACGGCGGCCACGTCCAGCTGCGGGTCCAGCATCCGCCCCACGCCTTCGAAGGTCACCAGCGCCTTCACCATCAGCGTCATCTCCACCGGGAAGAAGACGCGGTAGCGCCCGCCGAGCCCCACCGATTCCAGGATCAGCTGCGCGATGGAGATCTCGCCGCGCGAGGCCAGGCTGACGAAGCGGCGGCTGAGGTCGGACACGGCGCGGCGGAAGCCGTTGGGGTCGCCGCCCTTGCCGACGGTGGCCATGTCGACCAGGTAGCGCGTCGAGCCCTCGATGTCGCCCGTCACCAGCGCGTGGAAGTAGTACAGCATCTGGCGGCGGGTGCGCTCCTCGAAGCGGCCCACCATCCCCAGGTCGATGAACGCCACGCGGATGCGCTTGCCGGGGAGCACCATCAGGTTCCCCGCGTGCAGGTCGGCGTGGAAGAAGCCGTCGCGGTACAGCATCCGGATGATGGACGCGGCGCCGAGGTCCACCACGCGCGCGCGCTCGTCGTCGGTCAGCTCGCTGGTGGGCGGCGAGCCGGGCTTGAACCCCTGCATGAACTCCATCGTGAGCACCTCGCGCGAGCTGAGGTGGCGATGGATGCGGGGGAACACCACGTCGGGCACGTCGCGGAAGTTCGCGGCGAAGGTCTCGGCGTTGTCGGCCTCGAAGGTGTAGTCCACCTCCTTGCGCGTGTAGCTGCTGAACTCCTGCACGATCTGGCGCGGCTGGTAGCGTGGGATCAGCCACTGCAGGAAGACGCCGACGATGCCGAGCAGCGTGAGGTCGCTCTCGATCATCTCGGCCACGCCGGGCTTGATCACCTTCACCACCACCCGCTCGCCCTCCAGCGTCTCGGCCAGGTGCGCCTGGGCGATGCTCGCGGAGCCGAGTGGCTTCTCGTCCAGCGCGCGGAAGGAGGCCTCGAGCGGGCGGTCCAGGCTGCGCTCGATGATCTCGCGCACCTGCGTGGCGGGGATCGCGGGGAGCCGGTCGAAGAGGTTCTGCAGCTCGCGCGTGATGGAGCGCGGCAGCAGGTCTTCGCGGATGGCCATGATCTGGCCCAGCTTGATGTACGTGGGGCCCAGGATCTCGAGCCGCCGCCGCAGCTGCTGCGCGAACGGCAGCTTGCGGATGTCGCGGTCCAGGAACGGCCACACGATGCTCGCCGTGAGCCGCGGGAACCACGAATGCAGCCCGTGCCGCCGCTCGCGCGGAAGCCCGCGCACGTACGCCGCCGCGCCGCCCGCGAGGAGCCCCAGGACGTGGCGGTAGACGACGAAGAATCGCCG
>DASSME010000334.1:0-6440 GCA_035689035.1 Longimicrobium sp.
TCCCCGGGCAAGAGGGTGGAAACTTCGCACATTTCCAACCTACTCTTGTTTCGCGGCCCCCGCACCACCGGATGCGTCGTCTTTTATTGCCGCCATCCCATCATCCGAATTTCCGGATGAGAACGAATTCGCTGCAACGACCACACGAAGTCCGCCTGCGCGGACTACCGGATCTGGTGGCGGCCGCGGCTCCGGCGCGCGGAGCGGTCGCTGCAAGCGGATGCGGCGCACGAATCTACACGCGCGCCGCGAGGCTTCACAACGCCGCGGGGACGAGGCGGCCCGGAGCGGGGACGACCCGGCGAGGGTGGATGGGACCGGCCGGGCCGTGTCGGTTCCCTCTCTCGCTCACCTGCGCGGACTTCGACGGCAGGGGACGGCATGACACCCAGAATCGGCCAACGTGAGAGGGGCTTGTAAAAGCCGCCACTGGGTGGAAGTATACAGCTTGGCCTCTGTGGACCGATTCTACGCGTTCAGATGCGCAGGCACACACCGCCCAAGTATGACAGCAACTCGTCCGGAAATGCTCCGACCGCCGCCAGACTGGCCACCCACGGAAGCGGAGATTCTTGACGAACTCTCCAACGAGCCGATAGCAGTCGAGTTCTGGCTTTGCGTCCGGAAAGTGCGCCTGTGGCTGGAAACCCCACCCGACGCGCGTTCACGCCTCTTCCGGCGCAGCACGCGAGACAGTGGTAAGGAGCGCCGAAGGGCTGTATTCGGAGCCTATCCCGAACTACACGAATCGTTGCGGACCTTCGCGGCTCTCGTCGCCACTCCGGGGAAGATCGACGCGGCCACCCTGTGCAGGGCGTGCACGCAACTGGCCGATTGGGCGGCGGAGAATTCGTTCGATGTAACGGCACTGCATTTTGCTATGGCGGCAGCAGCGGTCGCACCGGAAAACCCGGAGGCGGCCAATCTCGCCGGCCTGATGTGCAGGCGTGCGGGCGATTGGCAGCGTGCGGAGATGTTCTACCCGCGTGCGATTGCCCTGGCGCGGCGGCAGCGCAATGCAACGGAATACGTCTGCGGCCATATCGGTTATGCTGCGCTTCTATACTCACGCGGCAGTCATCTGGAGAAGGCCGTCCGTCACTTGAACACCGCCGCCCGCGTTGCGGCGGACAACGGCAGCTTCTGGCTGGCGGGCCATGCATTGCACGACTCGATGCTTCTCCAGGTGCAACGGAACGAGTACGCAGCGGCCGAAGCCGAAGCACTGCGAGCAGCCGAGTTGTATCCCCTGCACGACCGCCGCTTTCCGCATTTCGTCGTCGACTTCGCTTTCGTTCAACTGGAGCAACAGCATTTCGGAGAAGCCCTGTCACTGCTCCATCTATGTATGTCCGTGATTCATGAGCCCGCTGTACAAGCGTTGATTCACAGCATGCTGGCGCGGTCTTATGGTGGCCTCCGGCGGCGGGAGGACTACGAACACGCTCGTCGCGAAGCCGAGGAGCTTGCGAAGACCTTTCCGGAGCATGCGTCCGTGGTTTATTACCACGTAGCGGAAGGCGCACGCGCGTGCCGCTCATGGGCCGAAGCCGAGCGACACGCGCGCCGGGCGCGGGAACTTGCCCTCAAACGGGGTGACCGGGAGATGGTGCGGCTTGCAGAGAGAACGATAGGGTTCGTCGCCCGCCAAACCGGCATTGAAGCCGTCAGCGTACCCCCGGGTTCGCTGCCGGACCGACTCACCCGCGAACTGGCCGCACGGCTCTCCCGGTGGAACCCGCAGAGTCACCCCATCAAGAGGCGCCGCGCATTCCGAAACCAATGGGTTGCCTAGTCCTAGTGGCCTGAGCCAAGGCCCGGCCCACCACGCGACACGGAATCGGCGTCGACCGCCGTCTCGAACGAGGCGGCGGTCGTCTGCGTTGACGGTTCGGCCACGTGGCCCGCCCCCAGCCCCGGCCCGATCTCGTCCGCTCGCCACGGCTGCGCGGAATTCGGGGAGGTAGGAGCCTGGCCGCAACCGCCGATCGCGGCGAAGAGCAGGGCGGCGGCGGCGGAAACAATGCGGCGCATGATGCTTTCTCCCTTGTAAATGCTGGCTTCTCGGTACGCCAAGAGGGCGTAAAACAACGTTGTATCTGGCCCACGGTTCCCGCCAGAGTAGGGGGGGTATCGCCGCCCCACCTGCCGTCTCAGGAGCGCCCGCAACCATGCCCAATGCGACAGCCCGGAGGGAGTTGGCTCCTCCGGGCTGGCTGCTGCCTGAAGTGCATGTCCTGCGTAGGTCCTGCTGTTACAGGTGCTTAGCATGGATGCCGGCTGCAGCGAAATCCCAACCTCACCAGCCAGTTTGAACGGGCTGGTGTCCAATTTGGATAAGTTGGAGATTAGCGGCGTTTCCGAATGAGGCGGCAGGCGGTTGCGCGTGCGCCTCGGATGTGGGGGCGCTCCCGGGGTACGCCGAACGAGGCGATCCGAAGTCTGCGAGCAGCTGTCCGGCTCGACAGGCGTTCACCTCGGGTGGCGGTCCCCACCTTTCATTGCACCGCACGACTGGCGGGGACGCGTGGGAGCACGGCGCGTGGTGAGCGAGGCGCGGCATGCTGCCGCGCTCGCGTTCTTCGTGGGGCTGGTGAGGCATGATGCGGGATACCTGGTGCGCGGGCGGCGAGGATGGGCGCACCACGTGGACGTGCAGCTTGGTACGCGTCTCCACCGCTGCTCGGAGGTATGTGGCTCGCTTCTGGGACGGCGCATGCTGGTGCGCGAGCTCGCCAGCTCCCCACGCGCGGCAGTGCCCGCCTACGTCTACCGGCTCACGGCGAAAGGCATGGCGGCGCACGCGGAGAGCACCGCGGGTGCGCCGCTGCCGCTGCTTCCGCCCCTTGGCCCATCCGCCGCGGAGCGTCCGCTCTACGCGCCCACGGGGGCGCGGTGGGTACTCGACTCGTTGCGGGACGCGATCACCACGGGTGCCGGCCGGGGGCGGGTTCCGGAGGAACGGGGTTGGCTGACGGCGGTTGAAATCCGCAAGCCGCTGGAGGTTTGGAACGAGCGTTACGGCGGGCCGGGGCGATTCCGCACGTTCGACGACGCGACGGTAGCCGCGATGGTGAGCGCGGGTCTGGTCGAGCGGCAGGCCGTACGGGTCGACTGGCGCGGTGAGAGGCCGCTGGTGGTCTACCGGGCAACGGAGCTTGGCCGTACGGCGGCGCTCCTGGAATGGTCGGGACCGGGGTGTGACGAAACCGCGCCGGGTAGCGAACTGCCGCGCGCCCTGGCCAGTTGCGAGCATGCGCTCGTCCCCGGGATTCTCAGCGCGTGAGGCGCGCCGGGTACGATCCCGGCGAACGGCGCGAACGCGCGCTGACCTTCCTGGCGCAGCTCGCGGTGTTGAACGCCGGCTACCGTCTATGCGAGGTGTGCGGCTGGGCGCACCCGGACGACTTCAACCTTCTGGCGGGTCCGTACGACTGGACCGGACTGCTGGGTGAACTTGCGCAGGCGTGCGTAGTCGTTGCCGCGGCTGCACGCGGGCCCGAGGTGGATCAGGCCACGCAGCTCTACCGGACTTCACGGGCCGGGAAGCAGGAAGTAGCGCGCACGCTGGGCGAGGCGGCGCCGGACGTTCCGCAGCCTGCCCCGCCGGAAGGACCGCTGCTCGTCCGCCCGCACATCTGGCCGTACGGCAATTGTTGGTGAGGCGCGGCCACCCCCGCCGAGCTCCCGCCTTTCCCATCTTGAGTTTCGGAGGCCTTCGAATGCGAATGAAGCCAGGTGCCTGCGTGGCGGTCCTGCTCGGCGCCTGTACGCCGTTCCCCGGCGACGACGCCGTTCCGCTGCCGTCGAGCCTCGCGTAAGTTTGCGAGGCTTCTCGCGGCTGCAGCCCGTGGCTTCGGCCGCCCGTCCGGATGCCTGCCGACCGCACCGTGATCCTTCCCCTGGCCGACCCGATCCACGTCGCGCTGTACGAGCCCGAGATCCCGCCGAACGCGGGGAACGTGGCGCGGCTGTGCGGGGCCACCGGCTCGCCGCTGCACCTGATCGGCCGCCTGGGCTTCTCGTTCACGCACCCGAAGGCGAAGCGGGCGGTGATGGACTACTGGGAAGACGTCGACTACACCCACCACGTCGCCTGGAGCGACTTCGCCGCGGCCACCGCCGGCCGCCGCGTCTGGATGCTGACGACCAAGGCCGAGCGCACGCTGTGGGACGCGGGCTTCGCGCCGGGCGACGTGCTGCTCTTCGGACCCGAATCCCGCGGCCTCCCCGGCGATCTTCTCGCCGCCGCCCCCGAGCGCTGCCTGCGCATCGCCATGCGCCCCGGCGCTCGCTCGCTCAACCTCGCCACCTCCGCCGGCATCGCCCTGTACGAGGCGATCCGCCAGGCATCCCAGCGAACCGGCTGATACGACGACGCCAGATCGGCCCGGAGCGTTCATGGCCCGGCCTCCTCCGGGTCTCCATCCCGCCCCGCGCCCGCCGGACCCGGCCCATCGCCGGCCGGCGAGCGCCGGGATTGCAGCGGGGCGGGGAAGACGGAAGATTGGCGTCCGACCCGCCATCCCCCGTTCACGCATCCCCGGACATCCGAAGACCCATGCTGACCTGCCAGCGCGACCTGGTGCACCTGCCCGAGGGGCTGCACTACCTGAACTGCGCGTACATGGGCCCGCTCCTCAAGTCCGTGGAGGAAGCCGGGGTCGCCGCGCTGCGCCGCCGCCGCGACCCCACCTCGATCACCGCCCCCGACTTCTTCACCGGCGCCGACCGGGCGCGGGCGCTGTTCGGCGAGCTGGTGAACGCGCCGGCGGACCGCGTCTCCATCGTGCCCAGCGTCTCCTACGCCATCGCCACCGTGGCGAAGAACGCGCGGCTGCGGCGAGGGACCAACGTGGTGGTCGCCCGCGGCCAGTTCCCCAGCAACGTCTACTCGTGGCGGCGGATGGTGGACGAGGGGGAGACCGACGGCGCCGAGCTGCGCGTGGTGGACGCGCCCGGGCAGCCCGAGAGGCGGGGCGAGGCGTGGAACGCGCGGATCCTGGAGGCGATCGACGAGGGGACCGCGCTGGTCGCGCTGGGCAACGTGCATTGGGCCGACGGCACCCGCTTCGACCTGGAGGCGATCGGCCGGCGGGCGCGCGAGGTGGGCGCGCTGCTGGTGGTGGACGGCACCCAGTCCGTGGGCGCCCTGCCGTTCGACGTGGATGCCGTGCGGCCCGACGTGCTGGTGTGCGCCGGGTACAAGTGGCTGCTGGGCCCGTACTCGCTGGGGCTGGCGTACTTCGGCGAGCGGTTCGACGATGCCGCGCCGCTCGAGGAAACCTGGCTGGGCCGCCGGGGGAGCGAGGACTTCGCCCGGCTGGTGGACTACCAGGATGAGTACCAGCCCGGCGGCGCGCGCTTCGACGTGGGTGAGCGCAGCAACTTCACGCTGATGCCGATGCTGATCGCCGCGCTGGAGCAGGTCCTGGCCTGGGGGCCCCGGAACGTGCAGGACTACTGCCGCGCGCTGACCGGCGAGCTGATCGAAGCGGCGCGGGAGCTGGGGTGCGTGATCGAAGACGAGCCGTGGCGCGGCGCGCACCTGTTCGGCATCCGCACGCCGCCGTCGATCGACGCCGCGCGGCTGCAGCGGGAGCTCGCGGCGCGCCGCGTCTCGGTCTCCCTCCGCGGAGACGCGGTGCGCGTGGCGCCCAACGTCTACAACACCCCCGAAGACGCCGCCGCCCTGATCGACGCGCTGCGCGCGGCGCGGGGATAGTTCACCGCTGGACCATCTTGCCTGCGCCTCTGTAACCATCTATCGTTGATTAGATGGTTAGAGCTGGTTGGATCGAAACAGGGACGAGGCCAGGATGAAGGCATACCAGGTGGACGAGCCGTTCGGGCTCGAAGCGTTGCGGCAGGTCGAGCTGCCCGTCCCGGAGCCCGGGCCGGGGGAGGTGCTGGTGCGGGTCCGCGCGGTGTCGCTCAACTACCGTGACCTGCTGGTGATCCGCGGCGTGTGGCGGCCGGCGGGGCCGCGCATCCCCGCGTCAGACGGGGTGGGCGAGGTGGTGGCGGTGGGCGGCGGGGTGACGCGGGTGGCCGTGGGCGACCGCGTGGCCGGCATCTTCCTGCCGGGGTGGATCGATGGAGAGCTTTCCCCCGAGAAGCTCGCCTTCCCGTCGCTCGGCGGCTCCGGCGCGGACGGGATGCTGGCCGAGTACGTGGTGCTCGGCGCGGAATCCGTCGTCTCCGTCCCCGCGCACCTCTCCGACGAGGAGGCGGCGGCGCTCCCGCTGGCGGGCGTCACCGCGTGGCATGCGCTCACCCGCGCCGGGGTGAAGGCGGGCGACACGGTGCTGGTGCAGGGCACGGGCGGCGTCTCGCTCTTCGCGCTGCAGTTCGCCACCCTGCTGGGCGCCACCGCCATCGTCGCCTCGGGGAGCGACGAAAAGCTGCGCCGCGCGGCCGGGCTGGGCGCCGCGCACGGC
>DASSME010000335.1:0-25034 GCA_035689035.1 Longimicrobium sp.
GACTCGCTGCAGGGCGGCGCCGCCGGCAAGTGGGCCGCTGGTTCCGGGACCGCGGACGACGACCTGGCCTTCCTGGACAACCTCGACGCGCCCGCCGCCCCCGCGGCCGGCGCGCCGCCCGCCGCCGACCTGGCCGCGGACGACCTGGCGTTCCTGGAGGAGCTGGACCGCGCCATCAGCGGCGGCGCCCAGCGCCCGGCGCAGCCCGCGGCGGGGCAGGGCGGCCTGGGCGACGCCTTCCAGGGCGGCTCGGGCGGCGGCATGGGGAGCCCGCCCGCGGAGAGCACGCAGGAGCAGCCCCGCAAGAAGGGCGAGGCGCTGCTGTGCAAGGAGTGCGGCGCCATCAACGAGCCCCAGGCCTGGTACTGCGAGATCTGCGGCAGCGAACTCTGATCCGCCGCCGATCCAGACGCGAGAGCCCGCGTCCGGGTGTGCCGGGCGGGGGCTCTTACGTGCTGCTCAGCTTGGTTCGTCGCGGAAGCGGAGTCAGCGATTTGGGTCACACGGAGCAGCGGAGGGCAACGGAGCAGCGGAGAACTGCTAAAACCTTGGTCATGGCGGCTGCCCCCCTGGCAACCCGGCTTCCTGATGTCATCCTGAGGGAGCCGACGCGCGTAACTTTCATCCGCACAGACGGTTGCGGCGACCGAAAGATCTATACTTTCAGCGCGAGCGATCGATGGCCACGGTCCCCACGAAGGCCGAGCCCCACGCCGCGATCTCCGGCTCCCGGCTGGTTGTCATCCCCGGCGCTGGCCACACCTCTGGCACCGAGCACCCGGCCTTCGTCACCGCCGAGTTGGAGTGCTTCCTGGCGGGCGGGGCGCGTGACCCGCGGCAACCTCGTCGAAGCCCCGCCGGGTGCGCGGGGCTGCGACGATGCGACGGATTGCGTGGACCGTCCGGCGCTGCGGCTCAGCGCGTGTAGACGTGACGGTAGATGGGAGCGGCGTGGTCGGTGGTGCCGTCGCTTCCGTCGAACACGAGGTTGGCCACTTCGCCGGTCGTGGCGGTCTCGCCCAGTGTGGCGCGCGGCACCGTCCAGGTCTTGATGCCCGTGGTCCCGCCCGTCGTCGAAATCGTGGCGACGAGCGTCCAGTTCCAGCCGGTCCCGGCGTGGTGGTACAGCTGGTTGTTCTCGATCATGTAGTCCGCGCCGATGCCGCCGTAGGCGTAACCGGTGGCGGCGTTCGTGTCCGTGTCGATGTACACGTGCTTGTATGCGTACGCCGTCGTGTAATTCGCCTGATAGTAGACGTTGCTCGCGTCGTTCTCCGCGAAGTACCCGGTGATGGTTCCGGTCGACGGGCTGTAGACGTGCTCGTATTTCCCCGTGTTCTCGACCGGCTGGCCGATCGTCTCCGCCTCGAACGAGAGGCTCGCGGTGTTCGGATACGCCGTTTCCCCGATCGTCGATCGCGGCACGGTCCAGTTGACCGAAGTCGCCGTCACCACCTCGCTCACGCCACCGATCTGGTTCCAGTTCCACCCGGCGGCTCCGTGCGAATACAGGATGTCGTTCTCAATCAGGTAGTCGGCGCCGATGCCGGCCACGGCGTACCCCGTCGCCGCCGAGTGATCGCTGTCGATGTACACGCGATAGTACTCGAACGGATGGCTGAAGTGCAGGGTGTAGTGCTCGTTGGTGCCATCGTTCGACCCGCGCCAGCGCGAGAGCGCCGTCGTTCCGCCGCGGTTGAAGGCGCGGACGGAGTCCGCCTCGGAATGGAAGTAAGTCGGCAGCGCGCCGTAGGTGTTCTGCATTTCCGTGAAGCTGGTGACGAACACGTACCCCGCGTTGCGCGCGCGGCTGAGCTGGAGCGCGGTGGGCAATTGCGACGCGCTCGCGGTGTGCACGATGTGCCAGATCCGCCCCGCGTTGGCCGGCGTTTCCCACTCGCGGTTCTCCGTGGGGAACGAGTCCTGGTACGCTGCGAACGAGTTCTCGAATGTGACCACGATGTCCGCCACGCTCAGGTAGCAGGAAGGGACGTTGGTCCCCGGGTTGATGACGACGGTCGCGTTCGGGTGCGAGGCCTTGATGTAGTCGTGGATGGGCAAATAGTACGACTGGGCGCGCTGGCAGTCGGATGTCGCCTCGTCGATGAAGATGCCATCCAGGTCCGGGTAGAAGCTGTAGTACGTGTCGATGTCCGCCTTTACCGCGCTGCTCGGCCGGGCCGTCGTGTCGGTCAGCACGTATCCGATCACGCGCACCCCCTTGGCGTGCGCGCTGTCGACCTCCGCGGCCCAGTCGGGCGCGGGCCCGGGCCCGTCATTCGGATTGAGGACGATGAGGTTGGCGGGTGGAGCGTCCGCGAGCATCGACTTCCAGCCGCGGAAGTACGCGGGCACCCCGATGTCCTGGTGCGTGATCAGCACGGTCGCGTGTCTTCCCGCGGGTTGCCTCACCGATGGCTCGAGGAAGTCGCTGCTGCTGCACGCAGCCACCACCGCACACGCCACGACCAACGTCGTGGCGAACACGAGCCGCCTGTTCGCATGGCTGATCATGATGGTCTCCCTCTCCTCCCAGGATGCCGTCCGCGGTGGAGCCATTCCCCACCCTCGCGCAGAAAAGACGCATTCCGTGCGATGAATCGGAGGCGCGGCATACAGCGTGCCTGCGGCGCGTGAAATGGCGCTAGTGGCGCTCCCACAGCCCGTCCCCGATCAGCGCGTAGCAGGCGCCGGGTGCGGGTGCCCAGAGGGTTTGCTCCAGCGATCGGCGCCTCTCTGCGACTCATCGTGAGGCAACGTGGCTTATCGTGTTTTATTGCAATTGATTAAAGAATTCACCTCGCGTGACGTAGAGATAGACGGTGCGTGAGGGATGCGCGCCCGGAGGGCCGGGACGGCGGCGGCGCGCCTGCGCGGAACCGTCGTCGGGGATGATCGTCGGGCGCGCCGCCGGTGGCCCGGCTGCGTTGGGCACGGTTGTATCGTGCCCTACGCAGCGCGCAGCCCGGCCCGGAGCGCAGCGGAGGGACACGCCCAAAGCCGAAGTTGAAGTTTCTCGCCCGGACCGTACTGGCGCACGCTGTGACCGGGACGGAAATTCCGCGTACGCTTCGTGCTATGGAGCCACGGGCACACACCCACACGAACACACGGGCAAGAAAGAGACGGGGCGGAGCCGATGAAGATCGCGGTGCTGATGGGGGGGACGAGCGCCGAGCGCGAGGTGTCGCTGGCGAGCGGGCTGGGGATCGTGAAGGCGCTGCGCGAGCGCGGGCACCAGGTGTGGACGGTGGACACCGCCCGCGGCTTCGTGGCCGAGGGCGACGAGGGCGGGCTCCTCCCCGGCGGGGTGGCCGCCGCGCCGCCCGACCACACCGACGGGATCCCGCTGATCGAGCTGGGGAACGTATCGCAGATCCGCGACGCCGACGTGGCGTTCCTGGCGCTGCACGGCGGCGCCGGCGAGGACGGCACCGTACAGGCGCTGCTGGAGCTGATGGGCGTGCGCTACACCGGCAGCGGCCCGCTGGGCTCCGGCATCGCCATGGACAAGGACGTGAGCAAGCGCCTGTTCCGCGACGCGCAGGTGCCCACGCTCCCCTGGCGGGTGGCGCGCGCCCCCGGCTTCACCTACGACCCCGACACCATCGAGGACCTGATCGGCTTCCCCTGCATCGTGAAGCCCAGCCGCCAGGGGAGCAGCGTCGGCATCCACGTGGTGCAGGAGGTGGCGGGGCTGGCCGACGCGGTGCAGGACGCGTCGAAGTACGACGACGAGGTGATGATCGAGCGCTACGCCAAGGGGCGCGAGCTGACGGTGGGGATCCTGGGCGACCAGGCGCTGCCGCCGGTGGAGATCCGCCCCAAGAAGGGGATCTACGACTACCACAGCAAGTACACGCCGGGGATGACGGAGTACTTCTGCCCCGCGCCGCTCGAGGAAGAGATCGTGGCGCAGATGCAGGCGTACGCGCTGCGCGCCTTCCGCGTGCTGAAGCTGCGGGGGTACGCGCGCATCGACTTCATCCTGGCCAAGGAGCAGCTCTTCTGCCTCGAGGCCAACACCCTGCCGGGGATGACGGCCACCTCGCTCCTCCCCAAGGCCGCGGCCGCCGTGGGGATCGACTACCCCGAGCTCTGCGACCGGATCGTGAAGCTGGCCACCGGCTGAGCACGGGGGGACTGGACCGCGGGGGGCGCACGGGTGTACCCTTGTGCAGGGGCCCCCCGCCGGTCCCACCGGCCGTTCCGACCTTTTTTCGCTGACATGGCATATCGGGATTCGTACGCGCCCGGCTTGATCGGGCCACGTCTGACCCCCTGGGTCATGCGCCTGATGGTTGCGCTCACCGCCGTGTTCCTGGCGCTGTTCGTGAGCGACGACCTGATGGGCATGCACCTCAGGGAATGGCTCATCTTCGAGCCGAACGCGGTGCTGCGGCAGCCGTGGTCGGTGGTGACCTTCCCGTTCGTGCACCTGCGGGTGTTCGAGCTGCTCTTCAACCTGCTCACGCTCTACTTCTTCGCGGGCACGCTGGAAGAGCGCTGGGGCGGGCAGGGCTTCCTCCGGTTCTGCGCGGTGAGCGCGGCCGGCGCGCTGCTGCTGGCCACGCTGCTGGACCAGATCGGCCCCGCCCGGATGCCGGGCGCGTCGGTCGCCTGGGGGTTCCAGGGCGCCATCTACGGGATGCTGCTGGCGTTCGCGATGGAATGGCCCGACATGGAGATCAACCTGTTCGGGATCCTGCCGATCAAGGCCAGGTGGCTGGTGCTGGCCTCGGCGATCATCGGCTTCGTCGCGAGTGTGCAGAACGGGGGGCTGGGGCTGGCGCACCTGGGCGCGTTCGGCACCGCCTTCCTGTACCTGAAGAGCCCGTGGGCGCCGCGCGCCTGGGGCGAGGTGCCGCCCGCTCGCAAGACCAGCCGCCGGCCGCAGAGCAGCAAGGCGGTGGTGCCGTGGGCCGCGCGAAAGGAGCAGGCCGCCGCACCGCAGCCCGCCCAGCGCCCCGCCGCGGCGGCCGGCGCCCGCCGCGGCGTCCGCGCCGAGCGCGACCTGCTCGACGACGTGGACCGCATCCTCGACAAGATCAGCGCCCAGGGCCTCTCCAGCCTCACCGAGGAAGAGCGCAAGCGACTGGACGAGGTGAGCCGGCGGTACCGGACGAACTGAGCCGCAGGGGACGGGGGACAGGGGACAGGGGACAGGGGGAAAACGCGATGGTCCGCTCCGGCGACGGGGCGGACTGTTTTGCGTGCGGGGACGTCGGGATGGCTTCGATCGCTGGGATGGGCTCTGGCGTGGCCGCGGCGGGCCCTCTACCCCCGGGCCCCCTCCCCCAAACAACTACCTTGGGGGAGGGGGAGAGATCTGCGGCGGAGAGAGGCTTCACCCTCGTCTCCCCGCCACGCTGGAACCGCGTCGCACGCCGGCGGCCGCAGGGGGCGCAGACTGTCCCTCCCCTGCAGTTCCTGCAGTTCGGGGGAGGGACAGGCGTTCAGGACCCGACGCAGTCGGGCGCCTGAACGCCAGGGAGAGGGCTCGCGGCGCGTCGGATCGCCTCCGATGTTCGTAGGGGAGGGGAGGGCTCTCTCGCGTATCCCTCACTCCTTCATCCCCACCGCCGCCTTCATCGCCTTCGTGATCGTCTGCTTGTTCGTCTTGTAGAAGTCCTCCCACGGGTCGCGCTTGAGCTTCTTCAGGCGCTCGATCACGGCGGCGGGGGTCAACGAATCCGGGCGGAGCTTCGGCGTCACCTCGTTCCAGCCGAGGGGGACGGAGGCGGCGCCGGCGCGCTTGGAGCGGACGGAGTAGGCGCTGACCGCGGTGGCGCCGCGGGCGTTGCGCAGGTAGTCCAGGAAGATCTTGCCGCCGCGCTTGGCCAGGGTGCTCTTGGTGATGAACTCGCCCGGCGCGCGCGTGGAGAGCTCGCGGCAGAAGAGGCGGGTGAACTCCTTCACCTCGTCCCAGGTGTGGCGGCGGGCGATGGGGACGACCACGTGCAGGCCCTTGCCGCCCGTGGTCTTGCACCAGCTCTCCAGCCCCAGGTCGCCCAGCTGCTCGCGCGTCCACAGCGCCGAGGCCACCACGCGCTCCCACTTCACGTCGGGCGCCGGGTCCAGGTCGATGATGAACAGGTCGGGGCGCTCGAGATGATCGCGCTTCGAGCCCCACACGTGCAGCTCCAGCACCCCCATCTGCACCATCGCCACCAGCCCGGGAACGGAGTCGACGTAGGTGTAGACGTCCTGCTCGCCGGTGTTTTCCTCCACGTTCACGCGGCCGACGGCCTTGGGGAAGTTGTCGTCGGCGTGCTTCTGGTAGAAGCAGGGCTTGCCCGCGCCCTCGGGGCAGCGCACCAGCGTAAGCGGGCGGCCGCCGCAGTACGGCAGCATCCGGGCGTCGCCGATCTGCTCGTAGTAGCGCGCCAGCTCCAGCTTGGTGACGCCCGTGTCGGGGAAGAGCACCTTGTCGGGATTGGTGATGCGCACGCCCGCCACCTCGGCCTCGGGCGTCTTGCGGCCGCGCGCGCGGGTGGTGCTGGGCGGGCGTGACAGCAGCTCGCGGGTGCGCAGCGGACGCTCGTACTCGCCCTTGCTCGCGGGCGGCTCGTCCGCGGGCTTCGACGCCGGGGCGGGGGAGCGCGCGGCGGACTTCGCCTTCGACGCGGGCGCCGGCGCGGGCGGGGGCGGCGACTGCTCGTCTTCGCGCACCACCTCGCGGGCGCTCTTGTCCTCGCGCAGGCCCTGGAAGGTGGGGTGGCGCAGGATCCCCTCGTCGGTCCACTCGGTGAACGCTACCTCGCCCACCAGCTCGGGCTTCACCCAGTGCACGTCGCGCGGGGCGCGGCGCTGGCCGTAGTCGGCAAAGGGGGATTCGTCCGCGGCGAGCTTCTTCAGCTTGCCGTGCAGGCCGCGCAGCAGCTCGTCGTTGAAGCCGGTGCCCACGCGGCCGGCGTGGATCAGCTGGTTGCCGCGGTAGTAGCCCAGGATCAGCGAGCCGAAGCCGGTGCGGCTCCCCTTGGGGTCGGTCCACCCGCCGATCACGAACTCCTGCCGCTTGTTGCACTTCACCTTCAGCCAGTCCTTCGTGCGCTTGCTGGTGTAGCGGCTGTCGGCGCGCTTGCTGATGATCCCCTCCAGGTTCATCCGGCACGCCTGCGCGTGGAAGGGCGCGCCGTTGCCCAGCACGTGGTCGCTGAAGCGGACGCGCCCCCCGGCGGCTTCGCCGCCCAGCAGCGCGCGCAGCGCCTCCTTGCGCTCCACCAGCGGCACGCCGCGCAGGTCCATCCCGTCCAGGTACAGCAGGTCGAAGGCGTAGAAGACCAGCTCGTCGTGCCGGTCGTTGTTGAGCACGTTCTGCAGCATCTGGAAGCTGGTGGTGCCGTTGGGCGCCACGATCACCAGCTCGCCGTCCAGGATCGCCTGCTTCGCCGGGAGCTCCTTGAACGACGGCACCAGGCCGGGGAAGCGGTCGGTCCAGTCGTTGGCCTTGCGGGTGAGCATCCGCACCTTCCCGCGGTCGATGAACACCAGCAGGCGGTAGCCGTCGAACTTGATCTCGTGCAGCCACTCGTCGCCGGCCGGCACGTCATCGACCAGCGTGGCCAGCTCGGGGGTAAGGTCGCGCGGCATGGCGGCCTTGCGCGCGCCCTCCAGCTTCGGGGCGGGGGAGGAGGCCGCGGCGCCCGCCGACTTCGCGGTGGACGCGGGCCGTGCGGCCGATGCCGCCGGCTTCTTCGCCTTCGCGGCGGGCTTGCGGGTGACGGCGTCCTTCGGGTCGCGGTTGGAGTGCCAGGTGGCGTCGGCGTCGCCGGCGATTTCCTCCAGGCTCCGTCCAGTTTTGACGGAGAGCGGCTCGTCCTCGACCACGCGGCCCTCGGATTCGGGACGGGCCAGGTCGTCGTCGTCCTTGAACAGGAGCCACTGTTCCTTGCCGCCGTCGTCGTCCGCGCGGCGCGAGCGGACCAGGTGCCAGGCGCCGTGCAGCTTCTGGCCGTGCAGGGCGAAGCGGAGGTGGCCCTTGCGGTAGGCCTTGTGCGGATCGTCCAGCGGCTCCCAGGTGCCGGTGTCCCACAGCATCACGGTGCCGCCGCCGTACTCGCCGCGAGGGATGATCCCCTCGAAGTCGCCGTACTCGATCGGGTGGTCCTCCACGTGGACGGCGAGACGCTTGACGGTGGGGTCGTAGGTGGGGCCCTTGGGCACCGCCCAGCTCTTCAGCACGCCCTCCAGCTCCAGGCGGAAGTCGTAGTGGAGGTGGCTGGCGGCGTGCTTCTGGATCACGAAGGCCAGGGTGCCGCCGGAGGGGTGCTCGTGCCCCTTCGGCTCGGGCGTCTTCTTGAAGTCGCGCTTGCGGTTGTATTCGGCCAGCCCCATCCGCCCTCCGTCGATGGTCAGGGAGAACCCGACTGTGCGTTTTTGGTCCGCGTGCCGCCCGGGTGGCGGTGTTTCCTACTCAAATGTGATGCCGGTGGCGCGAGAGGGGCGCAATTGTGCTCGCCACGAGCCGTTTTGATGGGCGGAGCGAAGGGCCCGTGGTAATTGCACCACGGGCCCACGGGTCGGTCAGCTGGGCTTGCCGGAGCGCGGGCGCGGCTTGGACGGCTTGACGCTGCTCTTGGGCTTGCCCGCGGGAGGCGCGGCGGCGACGGGCGTGGCCGCGGGCTTCGCAGCGGGGGCAGACTTCGCGGCAGGAGCGGGCGCGGCCTTGGGCGCGGGTGCGCGGGCGGCCGCCTTCTTCGCCGGCCGGGCCGGCGGGGCGGGCGCCTCGTCGTCGCCGGCCGCCAGGGCGGCGAAGTCGTCCTCGGTGTCGTCGCCGGGGGCGTTGGAGGCGGTGTCGGCGGCCACCTTGCGGCCGGTGGCCTCCACGCTGCGCTTGAGCAGGGCCATGATGTCCACCACCTTCCCGGTGTCCTCGGCCGGCTCCTCCACGGGCGTCTCGTCGAGCACCTCGGTCTGGCCGCTCTCGATCTTGCGGTTGATCAGGGCCATCAGGTCGTCGCGATAGCTGTCGTGGTACTTCTCGGGGTCCCACTCGCTGGTCATCCCGTCGATCAGCACCTCGGCCATCTTCACCTCGCGGTCGGTCACGCCCAGGGCCTGCAGGTCGTCGCCGGGCACCTCCAGGTCCTGCGTGCCGCGGATCTCGTGCGGATAGCGGAGGATCTCCAGCACCAGCACGCTTCCGTGCGGGATCACGGCGGCCAGGTACTCGCGCGAGCGGATCACCACCTTGGCGATCCCCACCTTGCCGCTGCGCTGCAGCGCGGCGCGCAGCAGGGCATAGGCCTTGGCGCCGTTCTTCTTGGTGGGCGCCAGGTAGTACGGCTTGTCGTAGTACTCGGGGTCGATGTCCTCGAGGTTCACGAAGTCGGTGATGTCCACCGTCTGCGTCTTCTCGGGGTTGGCGCGGCGCAGGTCTTCGTCGCTGACCAGCACGTAGCGCTCGTCGTCGTACTCGTAGCCCTTCACGATGTCGTCGGACTCGACCTCCTGGCCGGTAACCTTGTTGTACTTGCGGTAGCCCACCGGCGACAGGTTCTTGCGGTCCAGCTGACGGAAGCTGATCTCGTCGCGCGTCTCGGCGCTGAACAGGCCGACGGGGATGCTGACGAGACCGAAGCTGATGCTGCCTTTCCAGATCGCGCGTGCCATCGGTGGCTCCTTGTGGATGAAGGATGTGGATAAAGTGCAACGCCCGCGCCAGTGCGTATAATATGCGTTATGTAAACTAACCTTGAGGAAAACTGTGGGAAACCCCTTCATCTCTCCACATCCCCTTCTCCACAGCCCTTTTCCACGGGGCCTCGCGGAGAGTGGATGATTCGCTTCCGTCTTCAATCCTCGCATGCCTCGCCCAGGACCAGCTCGACAGACAGCGCTGCTGTGCGTAGTGATCGTCGTCGCCGGCGATCGAGCAGCCGACTGTCCCGCCGGAGTCCCGCCGTTTCGGCGGTGGCGCCATACTGGCGCAAGGTTTACAGGGTGTGCCCCACCCACCCAGCTCCCCGGATGCTCGCGCGATCCAGCTCGCTTACGTGCCCCATTGCCGCGGCGAGATGGGTCGGCCCAACGCCAAGCGCCACGCTCGTCGGTCAGGTCTCCCTACGCACGGCCAAGCCTTACGTGGAGATCTCTGACCTGGGTTGCAACGTCAGAGAACAGGATAAGTCTTTATTCCATTGCGAGTTACACACCCACAACACAGATGTTAAGGGTGTTGCACTCTTCACATTTGTTAAAGATGTAGTTGGGTTAACAGGGTGTGCGAGGTGTTGTTTCGATGCGGGTCCAACGCTGTGGGACGGAGGGTAAGTACGGATCCTTCAGTCGCTTAGGCTCCTTCAGGATGACATTCCGGCGAGGGCGAGGGGGGCAGGAGGCGAGTCAGGGTGACATTCCGGTCGGAATGAAAACGGCCCCGCGGAGTCCGATCCGCGGAGCCGTCGCTCGATCCATCACGCTCTTCCCTGTCCCCTGTCCCCTGTCCCCTGTCCCCTGTCCCCTGTCCCCTGCAGTTCAGTCCCTCGTGGCGAGTGCGCGCTGGGCCTCGGCGGCGACGTCGGCGTCCTTCCCCGCCGCCAGCGAGGTGATCGCCTGGCGCGCGGCGGGCGTGGGGATGCGGGCGATGGCGGCGATGGCGGCCGTCTTCACGCGGGAGGCCTTCTTGAGGCCCAGCAGCGTGCGCCGGTTCACCACCCCCAGCAGCGCCGGCAGCGCCTCGCCGCTGCCGATGCGGGCCAGGGCGCCCACCGCCGCCAGCTGCGCCTCTTCGTCGCCGTCGTTCACCACGCGGCTCAGGAAGGGGACGGCGGCGGCGTCGCCCAGCGTGCCCAGCGCCTGGATGGTGGCGCGCTTCACCAGCGGGTCGCGGTCGTTGTTCAGCAGGTCGAGGAGGATGCGCAGCCCCCCTCGCCCGCCCACCACCGCCACCAGGCGCGCCACGTCGAGCCGCACGGTGGCGTCCGGGTGCGCGGCGGCCTCGCCCAGCCAGCGCAGGGCGATGTCGGGGTCCACGTCCGGGAGCACGGCCAGCTCCAGGATCATCCGCGTCCGCGCCGGCGAGGGGTCGGTCATGGCGCGCGCGGCCAGGCGCCCGCTCATCCCCTCCATCCGGATCAGCCGGCGGAAGATGGCGATGCGCAGCTCGGGGTCGGTGGTGCGGAAGAGCACCGTCTCGAGCAGCTGCACCGCCTCGCCGCCGATGAAGACGAAGAGGTGCAGGATACGATCGCGCTGCGCTCCGCCGTGCTGCAGCAGCTCGCCCAGGTGGTGCAGCGTCTCGGGGGTGGCGGCACGGCGCAGCCCCTGCACGGCCAGGTCGCGGAAGACGCGGCCGCGGTCGGCGCTCTCGGCCTCGCTGGCCAGCGCGTCGAGCAGCTCCACGGCGCGGGCGTGGTGCCCCGCGCGCACCATGCGCAGGGCGGCGCGGGTGCACGCCTGCGCCAGGTCGTCGAAGCGCGCGGGGTTGTCGGCGGCGCGCAGCAGCCCGGGAAGCGCGTCGGCCTCCTCATCCTCGTGGTCGCCCTGGGCGGTGCGGAAGAAGTGGAACATGTCGTTCGACGCCACCGCGTCCGCTCCGCCGCCCGCTCCACCCGGACCCGCCGCGGGCGCCGCCTTGGCCGGCGCGGCGGGCGCGTCCAGCGCCGGGAAGTCGTCCAGCAGCTCGAAGTCGGACAGGTCCGTCGCGTCGGCCTCGTCGAAGAGCATGAAGCCACCGACGGCATAGACCGGCTTCTGCTCCGCCTCTCCCCCGCCCTGCGCCTCCAAACTGGACGGCGCGGAAGCCTGCTCCTCCGCCGCCGTCGCGGGCCGCACCGCCTCGGGTGCCGCGTCCGCGGGCTGCGCGGCGGGCGCCGCCTCCACCACGGGAGAGGCTTCCGTGGGCGCGGGTGCCCCGGTCTCGGCCGCCTGAGGCGCGGCGACGGGCTCGGGCCTGGGCCGGTGCTCGGGGCGATACGTCTCGCCGGCGCTGGTGGTGACGTAGACGCCGTACGGCTTGCGGCGGCGCAGCAGGCCCACGATCCCGTCCGGCCCCAGCTCCGCCGGCGGCCTGGCCAGCCCGGCGAAGAAAATTTCCAGGTCTTCGGCGGCGGCCTCGGCGGTGAAGCCGACGCGGGTGATGCGCATCACGATCAGCTGCCCCGCGGCTCGCAGCAGCGACGAATCCACGCCGCCCAGCGGCTTCCCCTTGAAGAGGAAACCGGTAAACTGGACGTCGAGCACCAGACTCTTCTGCTGCTTGAACACGCCCACCAGCGCCCCGGCCGCGCGCGCGGCCAGCTCCGCCGGGTCGCCCTCTCTCAGGGCGGCGGCGGCCAGCGTGCGCAGGAAGATGGAGCCGGGTGCGGGTTGGGACATCGGCGGTGTTGCGAGGGGGATTTCGATCGGGATGGATGGGAATGTGCCCGCGTCTGGCCGCGTTGGAACGGGTGCGCCAGTGCGTGAGTGCGTTGGAACAGGTGCGCCAGTGCGCGAGTGCGCCAGTGCGTTCTTGCTTTCGCTCCGGGCGCGGGGCTGTGCCCGCCGCGCCGCCGCCCAACGCACTCACGCACCTGTTCCAACGCACTCACGCACCCGTTCCCAACGCACTCACGCACCCGTTTTTTTACAGCCTGCCGAACGTCGAGAGCGCCCGCAGCCGCCACACCCGCCACACGGCCTCGCGAACGATGGCCTTGCTCATCTTGCTCTCGCCCACGTCGCGGTCCACGAACATGATGGGGATCTCGCCCAGCTTGAAGCCCTTCTTCCAGGCGCGGAAGCTCATCTCGATCTGGAACGCGTAGCCGTTGCTCTCCACCCGGCCCAGGTCGATGCTCTCCAGCACCGTGCGGCGGAAGCACTTGAAGCCGCCGGTGGCGTCGGCGATGGGGAGGCCGGTGATCTTGCGGGCGTAGACGTTGGCGAAGTAGCTCAGCAGCAGCCGGCCGATCGGCCAGTTCACCACCGTCACGCGGCCGTGCAGGTAGCGCGAGCCCAGCACCACGTCGTAATCCTCCACCGCCTCCAGGAACTTGGGGAGGTGCGCCGGGTCGTGCGAGAAGTCGGCGTCCATCTCGAAAAGGACGTCGTAGCCGCGCTCCAGCCCCCAGCGGAAGCCGGCCAGGTACGCCTTCCCCAGCCCCTGCTTCTCGGTGCGGTGCAGGACGTGGACGCGCTTCTCGGCCGCCGCGATTTCGTCGGCCAGCTCCCCGGTGCCGTCGGGCGAGCCGTCGTCCACCACCAGGATCTCCAGCCGCTCGTCGCGGCTGAGGATGGACGGGACGAGGCGAGGGAGGTTTTCGCGCTCATTGAACGTCGGGACGATGACGAGGGCGCGCTCCAATGCTCCGGCGGCGGTACGAGTGCTTGTGAGGGGTGTTGGCGGGCCGTATCTTGGGCCAGATGTCCAACATAGCCCGCCGCAGACTCCCCGACAAGTGAAGGTCCTGTACCTGGTCACGGCCTATCCCCGTGACCCGGCCGACGTGATCACGCCCTGGATGGTGGAAACCATCCGCCGGCTGCACGGCCGCGGCGTGACCGTGGAAGTGCTCGCCCCCGCCTACCGCGGCCTCGCCGACCAGACGGTGGACGGCGTGCGCGTGCACCGCTTCCGCTACGCCCCGCGCGGGTGGGAAACGCTCACGCACGACCAGACCGCCCCCGACCGCGTCCGCGAGAAGCCCTGGTTCCTGGCGCTGGTCCCCGGCTACGTGGCCGCCGGCTCGCGCGCCGCGGCCCGGGTGGCGAAGGAAGGCGGGTTCGACGTGGTCCACGCCTTCTGGCCGATCCCGCAGGGCCTGCTGGGGCTGCACGCCAAGCGGAAGACGGGGCTCCCGCTGGTCTCCACCTTCTTCGGGGTGGAGCTGACCTGGATGGAGCGGCAGTTCCCCTTCCTGGCCCCGCTGCTGCGCCGCATCGTCCGCGGGTCGGACGCGGTGACGGCGATCAGCACCTACACGGCCCGGCGGCTGCAGGCGCAGGTTCCCGGCGTCGATCCCGCCATCATCCCCTTCGGCGCCGCGGTGGACGCGCCGGCCGAGCCGCCGCCGTACACGTACGACGGCGCGCGGCCGTTCGAGCTCCTCTTCGTCGGCCGCCTGGTGGAGCGCAAGGGCGTGCACCTGCTGCTGGAGGCGCTGGGGGCGCTCCCGGCGGACCGCCGCGTGGTGCTGAACGTGGTGGGCGACGGGCCGGAGCGGCCCAGGCTGCAGGAGCAGGCCGAGCGCCTGGGGCTGGGCGGGCGCGCCGTCTTCCACGGCTTCGTGAGCAAGGACGAGCTGCAGCGGCGGCTGGAGACGTGCGACGCCTTCGTCCTTCCCGCCGTGATCGACGCCAAGGGCGACACCGAGGGGCTGGGCGTGGTGCTGATCGAGGCGATGAGCTACGCGCGCCCCGTGATCGCCAGCGCCGCCGGCGGCATCGTCGACATCGTGCGCGACGGGCGCAACGGCTACCTCGTCCCCCCGGGCGACACGGCCGCGCTGGCCACGGCGATCGGGCGGATGATGGACGATCCCGCCGCGGCACGCCAATTCGGTCTCGACGGACGCGACGACGTGGAGCGCGGCTTCGGCTGGGAGGTGATCGCCGACCGGCTGGCCGAGATCTACCGCCGCGTGGCCCGGCGCGGCTGATCCTTCTCCCCGTGGGCGCCCCTGGACGTCATCCGCGGCCCGGGGAAAACGTTCCAGGGAATCACATCCGGCGTCCGGCTCATCCCCCGTCGGCGGCACGCCATGAAACGCTCCGACCTGTTGCTGCTGGCCGTCGTCGCGCTGCTCGCCGTGCCGGTGTACCGCGGACTGTCGCGCCCGTCCGGGTCCGTGCGGCCGCCCCCCGCCGCGCCCTGAGATCCTCGGCACGGTGACCCGCATCGAGGACGGGCGGCACCGCACCGGCTTCTGGCACGCGGAGTGGGTGATCGCCTCGCTTCCATCGGCCTCTTCCCCGCGGCGCCATGCCGTCTCGCCACGCATGGATGCCCTTGCACCGGGGCGCCCGGCGTGGCGAGCTTCTTCCAGCGTCCTCGCTTCGTACCAGCGCGCATTCGCCCGAACGGAGCCAGCCATGAGAACACCACGCGAGCGCCGGCCGGGCCGCACCTCGCCGATGAACCGGATGATCGCCGCGCTGCTGGCGCCCGGTTTGATCGCCGCGGTGCTCGCCGTCGGCATCCCTTACGCACGCGCGCACGACGTGGGTGACCGCTTCGGGCCGCCGCGCCGCGCCGCGGACGTGCCCCTGCTTCGGCTCCCCGAGCGGATCGACGAGTGCGAGACGCACACCGTCGAGATCTGTGGAGTGTGGACCCTGCAGCCGGATGATTCGTACCGGGCGGCGTGGAGCAACGGCGAGGCCGCCACCCTGCGGGTGATCGACTTCGGCGGCACCAGCATGGTGATCCAGAGGGTGGACGACGGGCGGGGGCTCACCGCCCTGTACTCCGGCCAGGTCGCCGAGCAGAGGGTGTACTCCGGCAACGTCCGCTGGACCACCGCCCGCGAGGCGCGCACCGGGAGCTGGCGCGCCGAGTGGGACCCGACGAACCATACCGGCCGCGACGATTTCAGCCGCAACTCGCTGGCGGACTATCGGCAGCGCAGCGACGGCGGCTCGCACTGGGCGATTCTGGACGGCACGCTGGTGGCCACGGGCCCGGCGAACCAGAGCGTGCTGCTTCGCAACGAAGCGCGCCTCGCCGACGGGTGGGTGGAGACCGTCTCGTCGCGCGCGGACGACGGCGGGCTGGTGCTTCGGGCGCGCGAGAACGGCGACTACTACCTGCTCGCCTTCCGCGACGACCAGGCGCCCGACCCGCGCGGGAGCCTGAACCTGGCGCTGTACCACCACCTCGGTTCCGCGTACCGGGAGCTATGGAACGAGGACGTGGCCTGGCCCCGCGGTTCGCGGCACACCATCCGCTTCGAGGCGCGGGGCGAGTGGCTGAGCGTCTTCTTCGACCGCGAGCTGCGCGCGGCGGTCCACGCCGAAGCCCGGGGGAACGACCCCGCGCCGTACACCGGCCCGGGCGGCGCCGGCCTGCGCCACTACGGCGCCGACGCGCGGTGGATCACCAGCTTCGACTCGTTCCGCTGGGCCAACGAGGCGAAGTGATCCGGCCCCTCGGCGCCTGAAGCCACCGCAACCACCACCAGAAGCCTCGCGATCCACGCCAGGCTCCAACCGCACCTCCCACCGCGCACCGCCGCCGCGTCGGCGCGGAAGCCGGTAGTCCGCGCAGGGGGACTTCGCGGGGTCGTTGCAGCGAACTTCATTCGCCCCTCCTCCCGGCTGCACGCCAGGATGCGGGGCCGGCCAGCGATTCTCGCGGCCCGACGGCATGCCGCCCCCGAGCCGCCCCCTCTCCCGCCGGGCGGCGTTTCGCGATAGAATACCCGCACTTACGCCCATCCCGGCCGGCCGCGAGGTTCGCGGGCCGGCGGACTTTTTCCGGAGACACGGTCCTGTCCAACGCAGCCAGCGAGGCGGCCCGGCCGCGCGTCTCGCGCACCGACACGTCACAGGTGGAGCCCCGGTACCTGGCGATGCTCGAGGCCGAGCGCGCCACCTGGTGGAGCTCCGACAACTTCGACACCTGGAAGAACCTGTACGTCAGCGAGTACGCGCGGGGCTTCTACGTGGTCGATACGCTGCGCAGGTACGCGGACTTCGACCCCCAGGGGAAGCGCGTGCTGGACATCGGCTGCGGGGACGCGGGGGTGCTGATCGCCTTCGCCGAGCAGGGCGCCCGCTGCGCCGGGATCGAGCTCGACGAGAAGTCGCTGGCGCGCGCCGCCGTCCGCGCGCGCGAGCACGGCGTGGAGATCGACCTGCGCAGCGGCGTCGCCGAGGCGCTGCCGTGGCCGGACGCGAGCTTCGACCTGGTCATCCTCGACAACGTCCTCGAGCACGTCACCGACCGCCCGAAGACGCTGGACGAGATCCACCGCGTGCTCGCCCCCGGCGGGCTGCTGTACATGGTGACGCCCAAGCCGTTCTCGGCGTACTCGCTGTGGAACGACCCGCACTACGACCTGGCGGGCCTGGTCCTGATGCCGCGCCGGATGCAGATCTGGTACTTCGAGAAGGTGCGCGGCGGCGGCGAGGGGACGTACGACGTGGGCGTGATCCCCACCCGCTGGCGGCTGCGCAAGCTGCTGCGGGCGGCGGGGTTCACGCCGGTCGTCTCCCCGCGCGAGCTGTGGGTGCACTACCTGCGCAACCGCATCGCCCGCCCCGAGGAGGTGCGGCCGGGGCTCAAGCGGAAGCTGTCGGGCTACCTGTCCCAACGGGGGTGGCCGTTCGAGAACCCGCTCACCCGCTGGTTCTGGGACGTGTCGATCGGCTCCAACTTCTTCATCGCGCGGCGGGACGGGTGAAGCTCCGCGTCCTCCACGTCATCTACGACGACCCGCGGAACCCCTGGGTGGCGGGCGGCGGCGCCGTGCGCGTCACCGAGCTCTACCGCCGGCTGACCGACCGGGTGGACGCCACCGTGGCCACGGGGAGCTTCCCCGGCGCGAAGGACGAGACGATCGACGGGGTGCGCTACCTGCGGCTGGGGGCGCGCGGGCCGTACGCGTGGAGCCGCGTGACCTACGCCGCCGCCGCCAACCGGCTCCTGAGATCGGCGGAGTACGACGCGGCCGTGTTCGACTTCTCGTCGTACACGCCGATCTTCATGCCGCTGGACCGGCCGAGCGGGATCACCGTCCACCACGTCACCGGCCCGACCGCGCGCGAGCGCTGGGGCCCCGTGCTCGCCCCCGCGCTTAGTGCGCTGGAGAAGACGATGATCCGGCGCGCGCGGCGGCTGACGGCGACCTCCACGGCGACCTACGAGCTGCTGCGGACGATCGTCGATCCGTCGGTGCCGATCGACCTCGTGTACGCCGGGGTGCCGGACGAGCTTTTCCACCTCGCGAGGAACCCCGGGGCGTACCTGCTGTACTTCGGCCGGCTCGACGTGATCCAGAAGGGGCTCGACACGCTGATGCAGGCGGTCGCCCTGATCGCCGCGAAACGGCCCGAGGTGGAGCTGCGCATCGCGGGGCGCGGCAAGGACCTGGAGCGCGTCCGCTCGATGGCCCGCGAGCTGGGGATCGAGCCCAACGTCCGCTTCCTGGGCGCGGTGGACGAGGCCGAGCGGCAGCGCCTGTTCGCCGGCGCCGCGGTGCAGCTGATGCCGTCGCGCTTCGAGGGCTTCGGGATGGTGGCCGCCGAGGCGATGGCCGCCGGCGTGCCGCTGGTCGCCGCCGCCAGCGGATCGCTCCCCGAGGTGGTGGACGCCCCCCGCGGCGGCGTCCTGGTCCCCGCCGGCGACGCGCGCGCCCTGGCGGACGCGACCGAGCGGCTGCTGGACGACGCCGCGGCGCGCGAGGCGCTCTCCGCGTCCGCGCGCGAGTCGGCGCGGCGCTTCGAGTGGGGCGCCGTGGCCGACCGCCACTTCGAGTTCCTGACCCGGCTGGCCGCCACGCGCTGACCGCGCGGCGGATCTTCCCCTTTCTTTTCGCATCACCCGTGGCCAAAAAGACCGCTCCCGCCCCCGCCCCGCCCCGCCGCACGTCGCTGCTGGCCATGCCGCCCGAGCCCGAGCCGGGGATCGGGCCCGGCGTGGCCGCCGCGGTCTACTTCGCGCTGGCGCTGGTGTACCTCCTCCCCGCCTTCATGCCGGGGCGGCAGATCTTCGGGACGGACTTCAGCCAGGCCGGGTACTTCTTCCAGGACTTCCTCTCCCGCTCCTTCGCGGCCGGGCACCTGCCGAAGTGGGTTCCCTACCTCTACGGCGGCGTGCCGCTCTTCTCCAACGCGGGGAGCACGTACTACCCGGTCCGCTTCGTGGCCGACTGGCTCCTCCCGGTGAAGGACATCCTCCCCGCCATCTTCCTGGCGCAGTTCTTCATCGCCGGCTGGGGGATGTACCTGCTGGCGCGGGAGATGGGGTGCCGGCCGTGGGTGGCGTTCGTGGCCGGGCTCTGCTTCCAGTGGACGGGGCTGCTCACCTCGTGGGTGTACGCCGGGCACGACGGGCGCGTCATCGTGGGCTCGCTGATCCCGCTCTTCTTCTGCTGCCTGCACCGCGGGGTGCGGACGGCGCGGGTGGCGCCGTTCGCGGGGGCGGCGGCCGCGGTGGGCTTCGCGCTCCTCTCGTTCCAGATCCAGGTCGCCTGGTACATGCTGGTGGGGGGGCTGATCTGGGCGGTGTTCTGCCTGGTGCACCTGGGCGTGCTGCGCCGGCGCGCGGTGGCCGCGAAGGTGGTGGCGCTGGGGCTCGCGGCGGTGGCGTTCGGATTCGCGATGGCGGCGGTGAACTTCCTCCCCTTCAGCGGCTACGTCGAAGCGAGCCCCCGCGCGGGGAGCGAGGGGCGCGGCTACGAGTACTCGGTGTCGTACTCCATGCCCAAGGCGTACGTGGCGGGGATGGCGCTTCCCGAGGCGATCGGCGCCAGCGTGGCCAACCCCGAGACCGGCCAGCCCGCGCTCCCCGAGTACCGCGGCGAGAACGGGATCAAGCTGCACACCGAGTATCTCGGCGCCACGGTGCTGGTCCTCTTCGGGCTGGGCTTCTGGTACGCGCGGCGCAGCCGGTACTTCTGGTTCTTCGCGGGGACGGGGCTCTTTTTCCTGACGCTGGCGTTCGGCGGCAACACGCCGCTCTACCACCTGTACTGGAGCGTCCTTCCCGGGTTGAAGAAGTTCCGCGCGCCCGACCTGGCGTACTGCATGGCGGCGTTCAGCATCATCTGCATGGCGGCGCTGGGGCTGGAGCACCTGGCCCGCGCCCGCGCGGCGGCGGGCGACAGCAAGAGCGACTACGCCTTGCGCGACAACCTGAACTGGGTGCCGGCGATCGGCGGCGGCGCGGCGGTGCTGGCCATCCTGCTGTCGATGGCGTTCGTCGGCAGCGGCGCGGGGGCGGGGCGCTTCCTGGTGTTCGCGGCGGGGGTGGTGGTCGCGCTCTGGCTGTGGAGCTCGCGGGGGATCACCTCCACCGTCGCACTGGGGATCCTGGCGCTGGTGACGGTGGCCGACCTGTGGGTGATCGGGAAGAAGTACTTCTACACCATCCCCGGGCCCGAGCAGATCTACGCGGCAGACGACGTGACCGACTTCCTGCAGCGGCAGCCGAAGCCGCTGCGCGTCTGGCCGATCCAGAGCGCGTGGCCCACCGCGCGCGACTACCCGATGCTCTTCGGCATCGACCAGGCGGGCGGCGAGCACGGCAACCAGCTGCAGCGCTACAACGAGTTCGTGGGCGCAGGGGCGGCGGCCAACCCCACCTTCGAGAACCTGGGGCGCGACCCGCGCTTCCGCGTCGCCGGCGGGATCAGCCACGTGGTGATCTCGCAGCAGGTGCAGGATCCCACCTTCCGCGAGGTGTTCCGCGGGCAGCAGGCGCTGGTGTACCAGAACACCGAGTCGCCCGGCCGCGCGTGGCTGGTGGGCCAGGCGATCCGCGCCCCGGCTGGCGCCACGCTGCGCACCATGCAGACGCCCCAGTGGGACCCGCGGGTGAACGCCGTGGTGGAGAGCCCGCGCGAGCTGGCGCTGGCCGGCCCCGCCCTGCGCGGCGCCACCCGGATCACCCGCTACGACGCCGACCGCGTGGACGTGGCCACCGAGGCGAACGGCGCGGCGCTGCTGGTGCTGGCGGACAACTTCTACAAGGACTGGAAGGCCACCGTCGACGGGAAGCCGGCCGAGATCTACCGCACCAACCACACCTTCCGCGGCGTGGAGGTGCCCGCCGGGCGGCACCGGGTGGCGTTCCGCTTCGAGCCCGAGGGCCTCTACACCGGCTTCTACATCTACCTGGCCACCTTCGCGCTGCTGGGCGCGTACGGCCTGTGGCTGCTGGCGGCGTGGTGGCGCGGGCGGCGGGCCGCTCTCGCGGACGCGGCGCCGCCCGAGACGGCCGCGGCGTGAGCGGGCTGCCGGGGTGGTGGAAGAAGGCCGCCGCCGCGGCGCTGGTCGCGGCGGCGGCCTGGTTCCTGTTGCGCACCATCCGCGGCAACTGGGCCCAGGTGCGGCACTATCCCTGGCACACCCACTGGGTGCTGCTGGCGGCGAGCGTGGCGGCGCTGGTGGCGGTGCTGGCGTGGGGCGTGATGGTGTGGAGCCTGGTGCTGCGGCGCTTCGAGCACCCGCCGGTGCGGCTGGGCACGCTGCAGCGAATCTGGTTCCTCTCCAACCTGGCGCGCTACATCCCCGGCGCGGTCTTCCAGTTCGTCACCGCCGCGCAGCTCAGCCGTGCGTCCGGCCTCTCGGCCGCGGTGCTGCTCACCTCGCTGCTGGTGCACACCGCGCTGTCGCTGCTGGCCGCCGTCGTGGTGTCGGCGTGGACGCTGACGGCGGGGCTTTTCCCCACCCTGCCGGCGCTCTGGATCGCCGCGGCGGTGACGGCGTGCGCGGTGCTGATGGTGAACCCGCGGCTGCTGAACGGCGTCTTCACCGTCGCCGGCCGCGTGGCCCGGCGGCCGCTGACCCGCTGGAACGGCTCGTGGGGGTACGGCGTGGCGCTGCTCTGCGCCGCTTCGTTCAGCTGGGTTCTGTACGGCGGCGCGTACACCCTCTTCGTCCGCGCGCTGGCGCCGGTGGGCGCGGGGGCGTTCCCGGTGCTGACGGGGGTGAACGCGCTCTCGTTCGTCGCGGGCTTCCTCACCCCGCTCCCCGGCGGCATCGGCCCGCGCGAGGCGGCGATGACGGGGCTGCTGACGCCCGTGCTCCCCGCCGGCGTGGCGGGGGTGATCTCGCTGGCGGCGCGGCTGTGGAACGTGGCGGGCGAGGTGATCGGCGGGCTGCTCGTGGTGACGCTCTGGCGCGGCGGCACGGCGGAGGATGGAACCGCCGTCGCGGGGACCGGAAGCGGCGTGAGCGCGGAAGAGTCTGCCTCGTAGCAGACGGGAAACATGATGGTGGCGCTTTCTCGCGCGGTGCCGTTACATTGGCGGCTCGTTGCGAAAGAGCGATGCAAGGACGGACAATCTTACATGAACGCAGATGCTTGAAGAGCTGAAGAGCAAGCTGGGCGAAGAGATCGAGCGGCTCACCCACGAGCTGCAGGTCACGCTTCCGAAGGCGATCCAGAAGGCCGTGGAGCACGGCGACCTGCGCGAGAACAGCGAGTACAAGAGCGCGCTCGAGCGGCAGCAGTTCGTCCAGGCGCGGCTGAACCACCTCACCCGGCGCTACGGCGAGCTCTCCAAGATCGACCTGAGCGCCGTGCCCACCGACCGCGTGGGCTTCGGCTCGCGCGTGACCGTGGTGGACCTGCGCACGCGCGAGGAGGAGACGTACACGCTGGTGTTCGGCGACTACATCGACATCGACAGCGGGCAGATCTCGGTGGCCTCGCCGCTGGGGCAGACGCTGATGGGAAAGCAGCCGGGCGACCAGGTGTCGCTGCAGCTTCCCCGCGGCGAGCGCAAGCTGAAGATCAAGAAGCTGGTCACGCTCTCCGAGCAGATCGACGACCAGAGCGACGCCGCCTGACGCGCGCCGTCGCCGGACGACGAGAGCCGCGGGGGAGATTCGATTCTCCTCCGCGGCTCTCTCGTTTGCCTGTGAAAGCCTCGTACCGATCCGGATATACAGCTATTGGATCAAACGGCTGAAAGGGTCACACGGAGCAGCGGAGAAGACCGGAGCAGCGGAGAACTGCACGAATCTTACGCAGTTCTCCGCTGCTCCGTTGCACTCCGCTTCTCCGTGTGACCCGTCGGCAGAGCCGGTATTACTAGGCTTCCGGGTCGGGTTACCAGACCGATTGCGGGAATTCTCCCATCCAACCCGCCGCTCGTCATCCTGATGAGGCTGACCACGCAAACGTCGCGGCAGGAGCGAGCCATGGGGATCGGCTCGAATGCATGGCCGATCGTACAACTCGGTATCGGATCAGATCAGATCAGAACCTTCCATTCCGCTCCGCGTGCACGCCATGGCGCTCTTCCGAGGACCAACTCTGCGACTGGAAGGCGAGGAAGACGGCGGTCCAGCGGCCCTGGCGGGGGAAGTGGACCAGGAGCGCGCCGTCCTGCCAGGGGCCGTTGTCGTGCTGGTGGCGGCCGGGCGGGTTCCCCTGGTTCATGTGCACGTCGTGCAGACCGTTGCCGGGAAGGAAGCCGAACTCCGCGTCCGGCCGCTGCGGCTCGGGCCCCCACCGCCCGCCGAAGGCGTACAGCCGCGCGTCCGGGTCCGCCGCCGCGCGGTCCACCAGTGAGCCGATCTTCTCGTTGAGGTCGTTGTCGCGGCCGGGGAGGTCGACCGGCAGCGGCCGCATCTGCTCGCGGCTGACCAGGCTGCCGCGCACGTAGTCCAGCGCGCCGCTCTCGCGGTCCGGCGACAGCGGGTGGAATCCATCGTCCAGCACCACCAGCCGCTCCAGGAAGGAGTGCCGGAAGTCGGCGTCCGCGTAGAAGAGGAGGTCCGGCTGGCCGCCCTTGCTGCGCGTGTCGACGGCGACCCGGAAGCGCACGCCGGCCGCGTCCACCAGCACCTGGAAGTGCGGCGTGTGGCCGTGGCGCTCGGGCTTGCCGCGCACCACCCTCCCCTTCACCACACCGTAGCCGCGGATCGGCATCGGCGCTCAGCGCAACCCGGTGGCGATCGCCACGCCCACGGCGACCAGGCCCAGCACGAAGAGGATGCCGAAGAGCGGGAGGATCGCCTTCATCCACTTCTCGTACGGCACCCCCGCCGCGGCCAGGATCGCCATCAGCGCCCCATTGGTGGGCGTCACCATCTCGCACAGCCCGGCGCCGTACTGGTAGGCCAGGACCACCACCTGCCGCGCCATCCCCAGCAGGTCGGCCAGCGGGACGAGGACCGGCATGGTCAGCACCGCCTGGCCGCTGACGCTGGGAACCGGGCCGTGGACGACGGTGTGCACCACCATCATCCCCGCCGCGGAGGCGAGCACGGGGACGTTGGCCAGCGGGGTGAACATCGCGTTCACCACGGTGTCGATCACCTTCCCGTGCTGCAGGACCACGGTGATCGCCCGCGCGAAGCCGATCAGCAGCCCCGCGTACGCCATCGCCCGGAAGCCGTCCACGAAGCTCTCGGCGGTGCCGCCCACGCCCAGGCCGCCCACGATCCCGGCGATCACCCCCATCACGAAGAAGATCGCCGCCATCTGCGTGAAGTCCCACCCCAGCACCCACACGCCGTAGACGAAGACCACGAAGGTGGCCAGGATCACCAGCAGGATCACCCCCGTGCGCACGCCCCCGACGGTGCCCAGGCCGGCCGCCGCCTCGGCGTGCGCGGCCTCGGGGACCAGGCGGGTGCGGCGGGCGTAGCGCAGCGTCCACCAGATCCACAGCGCCACCGCAGGGAGCATGAAGGCGATGCGGAAGCCGGCGGCCGAGAGCACCGGGAGGTGCGCCAGCTTCTGCGCGATCCCCACCATGAACGGGTCGATGGGGCTGAACGCCGCGCCCACCACCGCCGCGCCGATGCTCATCATCACCGCCACCATCGGCTCGTACCCCAGCCTGCGCGTCAGCAGCAGCAGCGCGGGGATCAGCGCGATGATCTCCTCCTGCATGTGCTCCAGCGCGCCCCCGGCCGCGAAGGCCAGCGAGATCACCGGGATCACCAGCGACTCGCGCCCCTGCAGCACGCGCAGCAGCCCGTCCATCCCGCGGGTCAGCGCCCCGGTGGCCTCGACCACGGCGAACGCGCCGCCCACCAGGAAGACGAAGAAGATCACGTCGCCCGCCTCCACCATCCCCTGCGGGATCGCCACCAGCGCGTCGAACGGCCCCACCGGCGCCGGCGTCACCGCGTGGTAGGTGCCGGCGACCACCACGTCGCGGTCGGTGGCCGGGTCGTGCGTGCGCTGGTACTCGCCCGCGGGAAGGACCCAGGTGAGCAGCGCCGCCAGCAGCACGCCGGCCACCAGCAGGATCAGCGGGTGCGGAAAGCGGATCCGCGCGATGCGCGACAGGAGCGGGCGGGGCGGTTGCGCCATGGGTACGGTCCGTCGGGGCGGGACGACTGGGCGTGCACGGCGGGCGGGCGCGTGCCGTGCAGGAGGTGCGGCCAAAGTACACCGCGCCGCGGGACGATTCCAGTCTTCCGCC
>DASSME010000336.1:0-6357 GCA_035689035.1 Longimicrobium sp.
GCCCTCGACTCCGGCGACGACGTGGCCGTCTACACCTACGGCTGGGACACGGCCTTCGCCATCCCCGTCCCCGACGTGAACCGGGCGATCGTGGACCACGAGTCGTCGCCCGCCGGGTTCAGCATCCAGGAAAGCACCTACACGGTGAAGGCCGACTTCGGCGACTGGCAGATCACGCAGGGCGGCGACGGAAAGAACGTGCGCATGCTGCTGCCGCTGAAGCACGTGGTGCTGCACTACACCACCACCGGGCAGGAGTACTCCTTCGACAGCGGCCAGGCCGTGGCCGAGGTGGAGCTGCACTACATCCCGCACACCGGCGACGGCGACGGCGACCCGCGGGCGCTGGTGGTGAAGACCACCACCGACCAGGTGGACACGCCCGTGTTCTCGGTGATCCAGATGACGCTGTCGCCCACCCCCGGCACGGTGACCGGCGCGCTGATCCAGCAGGCGCTGGACGACTGGGGGAACGCCAACCTGGACGAGTTCAGCCACGTGTTCTCGGTGGTGGACCTGAACCTGATGGTGGACCAGGGCGCGTGGGGGTTCGTGACGCCCAGCTACACCAGCTACGCCTACCTGGACGGCGCCGGGCTCGACGACAGCGTCTTTTCCGTCCTCTGCATGACCGGCCAGCGCAGCGGCGCCGCCCTTTCCGAGCAGGTGAGCCCCCACGCCATCCCGGCGGGGAGCCCCGCCGGCTTCGTGGTGTCGCAGGCGCGCACCCTGTACGACCTGGTGCGCCCGGCGATCATGCAGGCGTACCCCGGGCTCACCGACCAGAACTTCCTGATGAACGAGGACGCCACCGAGCTCTACCTGACCGACCACGCCTCGGTGAGCCTGCCGCCCGTCACCCAGAACGGGTCGACGTACTACCCCCGGCTCACGCAGCTCACGGTCAAGGCGAACGGGGCGCTGCTCACGCTCACCAGCTACACCGAGACCGACATCGTCACCGGGATCACCGCCACCTGCACCAGCACGCACTGGTACACGCTGGCGCTGGGCACCTCCAGCGCGGGGCAGACCATCGTCTTCCAGGAGGCGCAGACCCCCGACATCGTGCACGACATCCACCAGTCGCCGGGGTCGCAGCTCACGCAGCTGATCATCGAGATCGTGGCGGGGATCGCCATCCTCCTGCTGGTGGTGCTCACCGACGGCGCGGCGCTGGTGGTGGGCGGGCTGGTGGCGGGGCTGCTGCTGGGCGCCGACCAGATCGTCCCCGCGGCGATCGAGAAGGTGAACCACGACGATTCGCCCGACGTGAGCCTGCTGCTGGTGAACGCCGTGCACCCGATCCGCTGGAGCGACAGCACCGACTTCTCGCTCAACACCGCCGCGCTGAACGTGTCGCTGCAGCTGGGCGGCAACCCGAACTTCGTCTAGCCCGCGGACCGGGCGCGGCGGGCGCGACCGCTCCCCCTCCATCATCGACCCCGCGCGGCGCGGCCGCCGGAAAGGACGGAACCCGATGAACCAGAACGCGGCACCGGCCGGCACCGTGCGGCAGGCCGGAAGCTACCCCGAAAGCCGCTTCGTGCGGCTCCGGCTGCCCGCCGACGCCGTGTCGGCGCACCACCTGACGCTCGCCGCGGCCGCGCCCGGCGCCGCGCCGCCCGCGCCCGAGACGAATGGCGCGCTGGCGCGGCTCGCCCAAGCGGACCCCGCGCGGGCGCAGCGCGTGGCCCAGGCGGTGGCCCGGCTGATCGAGCGCGAAGCCGAAGTGCTCACCTGGCTCGAGGCGGACCCGGCGCACACCTCCCGGTTCATGGACGACCCCGAGGCCGCGCTGCGCGAGGCGCTCCCGGACCTGGACCCGGCCTTCTTCGAGGATTGGAAGGGCTGACGGTCCGCGTCCGTCGAACTGCATTCCTCACGCAGGGTTCCCAGGGTCCGCAGAGGAGCCGGCAGTTCTCTGCGGACCCTGCTTACCCTGCGTGAGGCCATGGTGAGCTTTCATGTGAACGATTCCCACGGAACCGCCCGATCCACTCCAGCCTCGCTCCGCCTTCGCCTACCCGCCGCTGACCGAGGGGACGATGACGATGGTGCTGTCCCGCTCCAGCGGCGTCTTCAGCCCGCTCAGCCAGCGGACGTTGTCGCCATCGACGAAGACGTTGACGTGGCGGCGCAGCGCTCCGGTCTCGTCCACCACGCGGTCCACCACGCCGGCGTGGCGGCCGGCCAGCACGCCCAGCGCATCGGCCACGGTGGCGCAGCGCTCGTCCACCGTCACCTCCAGGCTCCCGCCGGCGTAGGGCCGCAGCGCCCCCGGCAGCGCGATCGTGATCGGCATCGTCGTCTTCCCCCTGCTCAGCTCGCGGACCCGTTCGCCGCCACCGTGGCCGCCCGGACGCAGACGATCGGCGGGAGCGCGCCGGCGATCTCGCTCCACGTCTCGCCGTCGTCCGCGCTGCCGTAGAGCTTGCCGCCGCGGGTGCCGAAGTAGAGGCCGGCCGGGTCGCCGCCGTCGGCGCACATCGCGTCGCGCAGCACGGTCTCGAACGCATCCTCCTGCGGCAGCCCGCTGGACAACGCGTGCCACGACGCGCCGCGGTCGCGGGTGCGGTAGACGCGCAGCCGGGCCTCGGGGACGCAGCGGAACTGGTCGCTCTCCAGCGGCACGATGTACACCGTGTCGGGGTCGCGCGGGTGCACCTCCATCGCGAACCCGAAATCCGACGGGACGCCGTTGGCGATGTCGTGCCACGTGTCGCCCCAGTCGTCGCTGCGGTACAGCCCCCAGTGGTTCTGCAGGTACAGCCGCCCGGCCGCGCCGGGGTGGTGCACCACCTTGTGCACGCACTGGCCGAACTCGGGATACTTGTCCGGCAGGAACTGCGCGCGCACGCCCTGGTTGCGCGCCTGCCACGTCTTCCCGCCGTCGTCGGTGCGGTAGAAGCCGCCGGTGCTGATGGCGACTCCCATCCGCCGGGGGTTGGACGGGTCGGGGACGATGGTGTGCAGGCAGAGCCCGCCGCCGCCCGGCGTCCACTTCGGGCGGTGCTCGTGGCTCAGCAGCCCGTCCACGGGGCTGAAGGTGTCGCCGCCATCGCGCGACTCGAAGAGCGCCGCGGGCTCCACGCCGCAGTACACCACGTCCGGCTCGTCGGCGCGGCCGGGCTCCAGCTGCCAGATGTTGGCCACCGCGAGCCCCGAATCTTCCGGGAAGCGCACGTTCTGCCGCTCGGGCGAGGTCCAGGTGGCGCCGAAGTCGTCGCTCGAGCGGACCACGCTTCCCCAGTGGAAGCTCTGCGTCCCCGCCAGCATGCGGTGCCGCCCGCCGCGCTGGTCGAAGGCGAGCGAGTAGACCGTCTCGCCGCGGAAGTGCGGGCCCTCCATCGTCCATTCCCTCCGCGCGCCGTCGCCGCGGAAGAGGAACGCGCCCTTCATGGTGCCGACCAGCAGCAGGGTGTCGCCGGGTGCGGGGGTCGATCGATCGGGCGCCATCGGCTTCTCCGGGGCGTGGGGTGGCGAAGGGTGGATTGCGCGAACGCACGGGTCGGGGCGATCTTCGAAGGCACCGCCCCCCACCTCGTCCGAGAAGCACTCAACGTAGTGCCCGCTCCCGCTGATTTCCACGTTTCCGATCCGCAGATGACACCGCGCGGATTCAGAAGGTTCTACATCGACGTGAACAGGATGACACGCACCCTGCCGGGCGCGCTGGCCGTGGCGCTGCTGGCCGCCGCCGCGAGCGGCGCCGCGCTGGCGGCCCCCCGCGCCGCCCGCCCCCAGCCCCCGCGCCCGCTCGCCGCCGTGCGCGTGACCGGGCCCGCGAAGAAGGCCGCGCCGCGCGAGGCGCGGGCGCTGTGGGTCACGCGGTGGGACTACGGGAGCGCCGAGACGATCCGGCAGGTGATGGACGTGGCCAGCCGCGCGCACCTGAACCTCGTCTACTTCCAGGTGAGCGGGCCGTGGGACGCGCGCTACCCGTCGCGGCTGGACCCGTGCAGCCCGCGCCTGTGCGGCCGGCTGGGCGGCGTTCCCACCTGGGACCCGCTCGAGGTGGCCGTCCGCGAGGCGCATGCGCGCGGGCTGCAGCTGCACGCGTGGATCAACGGGCTCTCGGGGTGGGAGTCGCAGTCGGCGGGCGCGTGCAGGGGGCTGGTCCCCAGCGTGCCCGGCCAGCCCAACCACGTGCTGATCGACCACCCCGAGTGGGCGATGTACACCGGCAGCGGCCGGCCGCAGGGGTGCCCCAACGGCGAGGAGTACGTCTGGCTTTCGCCCGCGCACGCCGGGGTGCGCACGCACCTGGCCCGCGTGGCCGCCGACGTGGTGCGCCGCTACGGGGTGGACGGCGTGCACCTGGACCGCATCCGCTACCCCGACGCCGAGTTCGGGCGTGACCCGGCCAGCCTGGCCCAGTTCGGGCGCGACCCGCGCACCGACCCGCAGGGGTGGAACCGCTTCCGGCAGGAGCTGGTGAGCCGCATGGTGCGCGAGGTGCACGACAGCATCCACGCGGTGCGCGCGGTGCCGCTCAGCGCCGCGGTCTGGCCGATCTACGACCGCGAGCACTTCGGCTGGCCCAGCTCCAGCGGCGTGCGCAACTTCGCGCAGGACACCTGGGGGTGGGCGCGCGACGGTGCGCTGGACGTGGCGGTGCCGATGACCTACTTCCGCGTCACCACGCCGGAGTGCACCTACCTGCCGCTGCGCCCCGGCGCGGAGCCGAACCCCGACTGGCGCTGCATGATCCGCGACCACGTGGGCGGGCTGCACGCGGCCGGACGCCACCTGTACGCCGGCATCCAGGCCAGCTGGCCGCGCGACGAGGTCGAGCGTCAGATCCAGATCGGCCGCGAGCTGGGCGTGGACGGCTTCAGCTTCTACTTCTACAGCACCTTCGCCGAGAGCGGCCTCTGGCGCGCCCTGGCCGAGGGCCCCTTCCGCGAGCCCGCCGAGGTGCCGGAGATGGGGTGGATGGACGAGCCGCGAACGGGTGCGTGAGTGCGCAAGTGCGCGAGTGCGTTTTGACTCGGGAGAATCCCGACGCACTGGCACACCTGTTCTCGCCGGATGCGGCATGAACCGAGGTGCGACGAGGCCGGGGGCACGCGTGTGCCGCCGGCCTCGGTTTCATCCCACGGCGCAGACGCCGAGTCGTTTACGCCGCCCGCACCTTCTTCTTCCCGCCCGCGTGGGCCCATAGCGCGCGCTCCACGTCCACGGGCGTCCAGCCGTCGCCCAGCTTGGCGGCGCGGTCGCGGAGGGCGTCGGCGTAGCGGGCGTATTCGCGCGGGGTGAAGGTGACCTGCCCCATCCCGGGGACCTGCGCGGCGACCAGCTCGTCGAAGAAGGGGTAGACGTCCGGCGCGGCGGCGGACGCGACGCCCGAGGCGGTCGCGGGCCCGACGCCGGCGAGCTTGGCGAGGATGGCGATCGGGTCGCTGGGGTGGGGGACGCGGGCGAGGGCGGCGGCGCTGGTCTTCTCCACCAGGGCGGGGTCGTTGCCGCGGACGAGGGCGAGGTTGCGGGCGCGCCACACGCCGCGCGCCATCTTCCACTCGGTGATCTTCACCAGCTCGGCGTGCGTCACGTGCGGCGTCTTGCGCGCGGCGATCAGCCCCGGCAGCTCGTCGCGGTACCAGCGGTCCAGCTCGGGGAGCGGCTTCACCCCCTGCCGCTCGACCACCTCCTGGTACCGCGCCAGCTCCGCGCGCCATGCGTCCGGCGCGTCGTTCGTCCACAGGTTGCTCATTGCCCGTGCGGTCCCTTGTTGACGCTGCTGACTCCGTGAGAGGCCCACCGTGGCCAGCTCCAGACGAATCCGGAGCATCGGCGCACGAAGCTTGCGGCGCATCGGCATCACCCCACCCGGGACGCTGACAACCCCTGCGAGGAGTAGAACACGATGCGCAAGCTGCTCGTGCTGTTCGGCGCGCTGATCCTGTGCGCCACACCGGCCGCCGCCCAGACCTCGGGCCCGTCGGCCCAGGCCGAGCCCACCGCGAAGATGGAGCGCGCCGCTCCGGCTCGGACGCCGTCGCTCTACCCCACCACCGACGAGGTGCGCGCCCAGGTCCGCGCCAACGAGGAGGGCCGCCAGGCGAAGTCGTCGGCGATGACGGAGCGTGACTGGCTGTACCTGGTCGCCGCCATCGCCGTCGGCGTCATCATCGCCGCCGTCGTGCTGAACTGACCCTCAGCGCACCACAAGCTACACCGCGGCGGCGGCGGCGAAACGATCGCCCCCGCCGCCGCGCCGTTTCTGTGTCGGGGCCCTGCCGCGCCCGCCGATCCATGCGTGGGAGTCCGCGAAGGCCGGACTTCGGGCCGTTGTTGCCGCGGTGCCGCGGTTTCAACCGCCCGGCCCCAGCTGATCGACCGGTGACCATCCTG
>DASSME010000337.1:0-10337 GCA_035689035.1 Longimicrobium sp.
GGGTGGCGGTCAGGAGGCGGTTGCGCATCGGAAAGCCTCTGGGTGAGAGGGATGATCTCGATGGGGAAGGGTGCCGGGCCGTGCTCACGTGGCGGGGAAGAGCGCGTCGGCGTTCAGCAGCACCAGCCGCAGCGCGGCCACCTCTTCGGGGTCGGCGCCCGGCGCGGCGCGCTGCAGCGCGTTGAGCGCGCCGGTGGCGCCGCCCAGCGCGTCGCGCACCGCGCCGGCGTTCCCCGAGCGCACCGCGTCGGCCAGCGCGGCGAACGTCTGGTCCAGGCCTCGCACCGGGGCGCCGGTGCCCAGGGTGGGGATCACCCGGCCGCGCGCGTCCTCCACCGCCAGCACCAGCCCCGCCTTCAGGTCGTACGCGGCCGCCGACACGTCTCCGGCGGGCCGGGGCGGCGGTGTGGCGGGCGTGGTGAGATTGTCGGTGCACGCCGCCAGCCCCGCGGCAAGGAGAGGGACGGCGAGGGGAGTTCGCTTCATCACGGCCTCCAGTGGTGGTGGATGGGCGATTCCTGCGCGTCGCCAAGGGAGGCGCCCGCGCAAGGCCGCCCGGTCACGGGCGGCCCGGCGGCATTCCGCGCGATTGGTGCCGGCGCGCACCCGTACCTGGCGGGATAATTCGCGTATCCAGAAGAGGATAGCTGTTGCGAGGAAAATCGGCGTTGCGTCTCTCGCCAAATCATCTTTGCAGCCTGATTTACGTCGGCCCTCCCGCGGCACCGCACCGTGCCGCGATGGTGGAGCGGACCACCGTTTCATCGCTTATGCGGGGAAGAGCGACGGAATGCGTATGATGGGCTGATCCTGATCGCGCCGCGGGATTTTCGCTCCTGAGGACCATGACGTGAGTCCACGACCGATTTCGAAGCGGTGCACGGTAAAAACCAGGTCCACGGCACGTGTCTCATCCCGGCCGTGACCTGTGTGAATTCGCTACAATGGGAAAGACGCGGCGGCGCGGGATGTGGAATCCCGCGCCGCCCCGCCGCTGCACTCTGGATCACGCCGTCCGCCGATCAGGGAAGCGGCCGCCGCTAGCGCTTCAACCCGCGCGTCCACTCTTTAGCCACCGCACTCATAAATCAATCCTCCGTTGAGGATAATTATTTGCGGTTCCCCGGCGCGGCAACCCCGGTCGCCTATCCGCCGGCCGGGTCCTGTCTCTTCAGCGGAGAGAAGTCATCGGCGAGTGGCCGTCATTCCCCGTCCACCGCCGCGCCCGCTCCGCGCCCGAGCGCCGGCTCGCGGGGGACGGCGCGGCGCAGGCGCTTCTCCTCGAGCTCCGCCTTCAGTCCGGCGTAGATCGAGGGATCGACGGGCATCAGGTACTCGCGCGGGCGGTTGCGGGTGCGCCAGGTGCGGGCGCCCATGTCCGTCAACAGGTCGTTGATGTAGTGGAAGTTGAAGGGGACCACGCAGGTGCCGGCGGCGAGCGCGTCGGGCCGCTCGGCCCTGATCCATTCCAGCCGCGTCTCGATGCGGCGCCGCATCTCGGGCTGTGGCGGGAGGGAGAGGCGGCCGTGCACGTGCTCGGCCACCCACCGTGCGCCGATCTCGGAGGTGAGCTGCGAGTAGAGGCTGCTGTTGTAGCCCACGAACGCCAGCCGCGGCACGTCCGCCGGCAGGATGTTGCGGTAGAGGCGGAAGCACCCGTCCGCGCCCCGCACCCGCTCGCGCGCCCACGCGGGAAGGAACGGCACCTCGTGGCGGAAGCCGGTGCCGAACACCACCACGTCCGCGTCCACGCTCCCACCGTCGGCCAGCTCCACGCCGCCGGAACGCAGGCGGGCCGGCTCGCCGCGCCGCACCTTCAAGCGCCCCGCCTGGACGTGGTCGTAGAACCCGCCCGAGGCGAGGCTGAGCGTGCAGGCGGCCATCCGCTCCAGCGGCTCCTCGGGCGTCAGCCCGTGCGCGTCCAGGGAGAAGCGGCGGCGCAGGCTGCGCTCGATCATCCGCCAGAACAGCCATACGCCGCGGCGCAGCGGGCCGTGCAGCACCCGCTCGAACCCCTCCGGCTCGCGGTAGCGGAACAGCGCCTCGCTGAACCGGGTGGTCAGCACGTACTTCAGGTGCACGCGGCCGAAGAAGTACTGCGGCATCTTCCACAGCGCCCGCCGGAACACCAGCGTCACGTCCGCCCCCTTCGCCACCGCCGCGCACGCCGCGTCCGCCGCGCTCTTGGCGAATCCCACGACGACGACGCGCTTCCCCTCGAGCGCGGCGCCGTCGCCCACCTGGCTGGAGTGGAGCACCCGCCCACCCGCCGCCTCGAGCTCCTCGCGCCCCGGCAGCACGGGGACGAAGGGCTCGCTGAACACGCCGTTGCAGACGATCAGCCAGTCGAAGTCGTGCGCGGTTTCGGCGCCCTCCCCGTCCACCACGCGCACGCACCAGCCGGGGCGGCCGTCCGTGCGCACCTCGGCCGAGGTGACGCGGGTGCGCAGGCGGACGCGCGGCGTCACCCCGAAGCGGTCGGCGTAGGCGGCCAGGTAGGCCTGCACCTGCTCGCCGCTGGGCCAGTCCGGGTAGTGCGCCGGCATCGGGAAGTCACTGAAGGCGTAGGTGTCGCGCGGGTTCTGGGTGTGCAGCCCGGGGTAGCGTCGCGAGCGCGCCCACACGCCGCCCACCTCGTCTTCCGCTTCGAACACCGTCACCTGGCAGCCGTCGTCCAGCAGGGTGCGGGCGGTCACCAGCCCGCTCAGCCCCGCGCCCACGATCCCGATATGCATCCGTGTGCCTCCGCGCGCGCGTATCTCATCCCCACCGCTCGTTCTCATCTGAACGGATGACGGCGGGTGAGGGTTGCCACCGGTATGATGAGCGGTGGATCCGCGGGATCAAAGGATCGCGAACGGGGATGAAACGCGGGGCCGATCGCGCCGGCGGGGACGGGATTGGCTCCCGGGCCGTGACGTCGTACATTTCGGCCCCGTCGTCCCGCTGTTCCACCCGTCCTCGCCAGCGCTGGAGCGTTCGCGTTGAACTCCGTCGTCGTCGCCGGGCTTCCGGGCCATTTCGCCACCTGGCTGGCCGAGCGCCTCCCGGGTGTGACCGTGCAGGCCGCCTTCTCGGCCGCCGAGGCGGCGGACCATGCGCGCAACGGCCGCACGCTGGTGCTGATCGACCTGTCGGTGGGAGCCGATGACACGATGGACGCGCTGCGCGGCCTGCGCGGCGGTCCCGGCGGCACCGCCCCGGTCGTCGTCACCGTGGAGCCCGACGAGCGCGGCGTGGACGAAAACGTGCTGGACCGGCTGGTGAAGAACTTCGCCGTGGACCGCGTCCTCTTCCATCCGCTGGACCGTGCCGAGCTGCTCCGCGCCGTATCGGCGCTGCTGCGGGTGGCCGCCGGCGCCATGCCCACGCCGGCGCCCGCGCAGCGCGCCGAGCCGGCCGCCGCCGCGGGATCATCCCCACCCGCGCCGTCCCCGGCCGCCGCGCAGCCGCCGGGACAGCCCGCCCCGCCCGCGCCCCGGCAGGACGTGGCGGCCGCCGTGAACCAGCTGTGGACGCGGGCGCGCGGCGCCATGCTGCAGCGGGTGGAGGTGCTGGAGCGCGCCGCCCGCGCCGCGGGCGACGGGCGGCTCAACGGCGCGCTGCGGCAGCAGGCCACCGACGAGGCGCACCGCCTGGCCGGCGCGCTGGGCACCTTCGGCGTCCCCGAGGGCACCCGCCTGGCGCGCGAGATGGAGACGCGCTTCGGCGGCGGCCAGTACCTGAAGGCGGTGGACGGCGCCGAGCTCGCCACCACCGCGGCCAGGCTGCGCCGCGCCATCGAGCAGCGCCCGGCCGAGGCGCCGGCCCCGGCGGCCGCCCCGCCCGCGCGCCCCGCCGCCCCCGCCCGCGCCCGCGCGGACGGCGGCGCGCCGGTGCTGCTGGTGGTCACCACCGACCCGGCGCTGGCCACCGCCGCGCGCGACGCGATGACGGGCGGCGCCGTGCAGATCGCCGTGGTGGCCGAGGTGGGCGAGATCGAGGGCGCGCTCTCCAGCCGCCCCGAGGTGGTGCTGCTGGACGTGAGCGCCGCCGACGCGACCAGCGACTGGACCGCGCTGAACGCGGTGGGCGCGCGCTACCCCGGCGTGCCGATCGTGGTGGCCACCGCGCGCGGCGCCCTGCCGGACCGGCTGCGCGCGGTGCAGCTGGGCGCCAGCACCTTCCTGCAGAAGCCGCTGAGCCCCGGCGCGGTGAAGCAGGCGGTGGGCGACGTGCTCCCCGCGCGCCGCGCCGAGCGTGCCCGCGTGCTGTGCGTGGACGACGACCCGCAGCAGCTGGACGCCGCGCGCGCGTTCCTGGAGCCGCACGGCCTGGAGGTGCACACCAGCAGCGACCCGCTCCACTTCTGGACGCGGCTGGGCGAGGTGACGCCCGACCTGCTGGTGCTGGACATCGACATGCCGCACGTGAACGGCATCGAGCTGTGCCGCGTGGTGCGCGCGGACCCCCGGTGGCGCGCGCTCCCCGTCGTCTTCCTCACCGCGCGCACCGAGGCCGAGACCGTCTACCGCGTCTTCGCCGCCGGCGCCGACGACTACGTGGCCAAGCCCTTCGTGGGCCCCGAGCTGATCGCCCGCATCCGCAACCAGCTGTCCCGCACGCGGTGACGCACGGAATCGCACGACCTCACGCGGAGAAAGAAGGGAAGCGGAGAACGACGGCGGTTGCTCTCCGCTTCGCCCGCTTCTCCGCTCCTTCCGCGCGCGATCGCCCGGGCCGGAGGGTCGGCCGGCCTGTTTTCTCCCCGCCGGCACACACATCATCTCATTTGTTCAATCACTGAACGCGTGCGGCTGGAACAGCTTGCCCCGGCGGGGCCGGAATGCTACCCTACCCACTTTCCCCCGCGGTTCGGTGCAGCATCCCGGCGAGCCGCGGGCGCCGTTCCCAAAACCGAGACCAGTGCATGGCTACGACTTTGAACCCCGCCTCCGCCCTTGCCCCCAGCTTTGGGCGCGAGAGCCGGTACGGGCTTGAGAACCATGGGGTCCGCAACCCCGGCACCGTGTTCTGGAACCTGAACCCGGTGGAGCTGGTGGAGCACGCCATCCGCCGCGGCGAGGGGATCCTGGTGGACGGCGGGCCGTTCAACGCGGTCACCAGCCCGCACACCGGCCGCAGCCCCAACGACCGTTTCGTGGTGCGCGAGCCGGGGAGCGAGGGGCAGGTGGACTGGGGGAAGGTGAACATTCCCTTCGAGGCGGCCAACTACGACCGGCTGCGCGAAGACGTGATGGAGCACCTCGAGGGGCAGGACCTGTTCGTGCGCGACATGTGGGCGGGCGCCGACGAGGCGTACCGGCTGGGGGTGCGCGTGATCACCCCCAACGCATGGCACAACCTGTTCGCCTTCAACATGTTCCGCCGTCCGGACGAGCACGAGCTGGAACGGTTCCAGCCCGGGTTCACCATCCTGCACGCCCCCGAGTACCAGGCCGACCCCGAGAGGCACGGCACGCGCACCAGCACCTTCATCCTGATCCACTTCGGCCGGCGCGAGGTGCTGATCGGCGGCACCCGCTACGCGGGCGAGATCAAGAAGAGCGTGTTCGGCCTGCTCAACTACCTGCTCCCGGCGGAGCACGGCGTCCTCTCGATGCACTGCTCGGCCAACGTGGGGCCGAAGGGCGACACCGCGCTCTTCTTCGGCCTGAGCGGCACGGGGAAGACCACGCTGAGCGCCGACCCCGAGCGCGCGCTGATCGGCGACGACGAGCACGGCTGGAGCGACGCCGGGATCTTCAACTTCGAGGGCGGCTGCTACGCCAAGGCCATCAAGCTCTCCAAGGCCGGCGAGCCCGAGATCTACGCCACCACGCGCATGTTCGGCACGGTGCTGGAGAACTGCGTGGTGGACGACGAGCGCCGCGTGGACTTCGACGACCAGTCGATCACCGAGAACACACGCGTCAGCTACCCGCTGCACTACATCGAGAACCACGTCCCCAGCGCCAAGGGCGGGCACCCCAGGAACGTGGTGTTCCTGACCGCCGACGCGTACGGCGTGCTGCCGCCGATCAGCCGGCTGACGCCCGAGCAGGCGATGTACTACTTCCTGAGCGGATACACGGCCAAGGTGGCGGGCACCGAGCGCGGCGTGAAGGAGCCGCAGCCCACCTTCAGCGCCTGCTTCGGCGCGGTGTTCCTGCCGCTGCACCCCAACGTGTACGCCGAGATGCTGGGCAAGAAGCTGCAGCAGCACCAGGCGCGCGTCTGGCTGGTGAACACCGGGTGGACGGGCGGCCCCTACGGCGTGGGCCACCGCATGAAGCTGGGCTACACCCGGGCGATGGTGCGCGCCGCGCTGGCCGGCGAGCTCGACGGCGTGGAAACCACCACCGTCCCGTTCTTCAACCTGAGCGTGCCCACCGCCATCCCAGGCGTGCCGTCCGAGGTGCTGGTGCCGCGCAACACCTGGCCCGAAGCCGCCCAGTACGACGAGCAGGCGCGCAAGCTGGCCGGCCTGTTCGCCGACAACTTCAAGCGCTTCGAAGACAAGGTCTCCGATGCCGTGAAGGCCGCCGGCCCCCGGCCCGAGTAGCCGCCCGGCGATCCCGACGAATGCGAGCGGGCCGGGGAGCGCATCCCCGGCCCGGTTGCATTCGATGGCGAAGGATCGCGAGGCCGATCTTCAGGGGTGCCGAGCTCCAGCGCGGGTGCATGCCGGGCGAATGAAGGCGGCAACGACGACACGAAGTCCGCCTTCGCGGACTACCAGCCGCGGTGTGGGCGCGGCGCAGGTGCGCGGTCCGGGATGTCGTCGGGGCCGCGGCGGGCCCGGGGTTGCGCCGGCTCTGGAGGCGATCCACCCGTCGGCGGCGATGTGGGATGCCCGTGCCGCGCCACGGAGCCGCGTCCGGCAAACAGCCGGTAGTCCGCGCAGGCGGACTTCGTGTGGTTGTTGCAGCGAATTCGTTCGCCCTGCCTCCCACTTGGCGACAGCCGATGGGCCACGGGTCGATGGACAGGCGGTGACGGCACGCCCCGGGCGCTCGTCATCCGCGGCGGCGGAGTGGAGGCGAAGGGTTCCCGGCTCCCTCAATGTCGGGGTGGGACCCAGTGTTCGGATCGGCCGGTGCGTACACACCCGCACAACTTTCCAGGACCATGATCCTCAAGCGCTTCTACGACGACAGCCTGGCCCACGCGAGCTGGATGGTGGGGTGCGCCGCCACGGGCGAGGCGCTGGTGGTGGACCCCAACCGCGACGTGGAGCAGTACACCGAGGCCGCCGCGCGCGAGGGGCTGCGCGTGACCCACGTGGCCGAGACGCACATCCACGCCGACTTCGTTTCGGGCGCGCGCGAGCTGGCGCAGCGCACCGGCGCCGTGCCGCACCTGAGCGACGAGGGCGGCGACGACTGGCGCTACGGCTGGGCCGAGGAATCGGGCGCGGTGCCGCTGAAGGACGGGTCGCGCTTCATGGTGGGCAACGTGCGCGTGGACGTGATGCACACGCCCGGGCACACGCCCGAGCACGTCTGCTTCATCATCACCGACACGGCCGGCGCCGACCGGCCGATGGGCGTGTTCACCGGCGACTTCGTGTTCGTGGGTGACGTGGGCCGCCCCGACCTGCTGGAGCGCGCCGCCCACTACGCGGGAACGATGGAGGCCGGGGCGCGCGCGCTCTTCCAGTCGCTGCGGCGCTTCAAGGCCGCGCTGCCGGACTGGGTGCAGCTGTGGCCCGCGCACGGCGCCGGCAGCGCCTGCGGCAAGGCGCTGGGCGCGGTGCCGCAGACCACGCTGGGCTACGAGCGGCTGTTCAACTGGGGCCTGGCCGAAGAGGACGAGGACGCCTTCGTCCGCGCCGTGCTGAGCGGGCAGCCCGAGCCGCCGATGTACTTCGCCGAGATGAAGCGCGTGAACCGCGACGGGCCGCGCGTGCTGGGCGGCTTCCGCACCCCCAAGCGCCTTCCCGACGCGGAGCTGGCCGGCGTGGCGGCCACCGGCACGCTGATCGACACCCGCCGCTCCACCGCCTTCGCCGCGCGGCACGTGCCCGGGGCGCTGAGCGTGCCGCTGGGGAAGAGCTTCAGCGGCTGGGCGGGGTCGGTGGTGCCGTACGGCCACCCGTTCTGGCTGATCGTGGAAGACGAGTGCGCCGCGCAGGCGCTGCGCGACCTGGCGCTGATCGGCCTGGACGAGTGCGCCGGCTACTTTCCGCCCGAGGCCGTGGACGCGTGGATCCGCGACCACGGCGGCCGCGCGTCCGTGCCCCAGGTGCGGGCCGACGAGCTGGAGGCGCGGCGCGTGGCGGGCGCGGAGATCATCGACGTGCGCAACGGCAGCGAGTTCGACGCGGGGCACATCCCCGGCGCCGTCAACCTGCCGCTGGGGCGCCTGGCCGAACGGCTGGACGACGTGCCGCGCGGCCGGCCGCTGGTGGTGCACTGCCAGGGCGGCGGCCGGGCGAGCGTGGCGATCGGCCTGCTGCAGGCCCGCGGCTTCGACGACGTGTCGCACCTGGACGGCGACTACGCCGGCTGGGCCGCCGCCGGGCGCCCGGTGGAGAAGGGCGCGGCCGTGCCGGCGTGAGGGTGCGGAACGCCGCGGGGGGGATCGCGACTGAAGCCGCGGCTACAACGGCGCACAGTCCGCCTGCGCGGACTTCAACCGCCCGAGATTTTGCGCCGCGAGTGGGATCGTACCCCCGGAGTCCGCGAAGGCGGACTTTTCGCTGTTCCAGCGGCGGGTTTCAACCTGCCGCCTTCGCGGACTACCGGCTCTCCGCCCACCGCGGTGTCCGCGCGCGATCCATGCTTCGACGGTTCAATGGATCGATTCGCGGGGACGGCGTGTACGTGGAGCGTGTCCGCGCCCCACGAACCGGTGCGGAAATTCCCGACTGACCACGTCCGATCGGCCCCGTAGCTTGAACGCATGATCCAGCGCCGCGTTGCCCGCCTGCTGCTCACCCTTTCGCTGATGGTCGCGTGGACCACCGGCGGATGGGCCGCCGCGTGCGCGCAACCGGCGTCGTCCGCGTCCGCGCCGCGGGCGATGGCGCACCACGGGATGCACGCGGCGATGCACCATCATCCTCGCCCGGCGCCTTCTCGCCCCGCCCCGCGCGGCGAGATGCCCGAGTGCCCGGTGATGGCGATGAACGGCGGATCGTGCCTGGGCGCCGCGCAGGTGCCCGCCATCATCGCCGCGCCGGCGGGGGCGCCGCTCGACGCCGGCACCCACGTGTCGCTGGACACCATCCGCGACCGCCTGCTCCCCCACGCGCACTTCCGCCCTCCCGAAGCCTGACGCGGCCGGTTCGATCGACGCGTCCTGCGCCGGGCGGCTCACGCCCGCGCGGATCCAGGCTTTTCAACCACTTCGGGAGATTGGACGATGAGAAAGACGATCGGCGCGCTGGCGCTGGTGCTGATGGCGGCCGTTCCGGCTCGCGCGCAGCAGCACGACCATGCGCAGATGCAGCACGGCCAGATGCAGCACGGCGACATGGCGCAGATGATGATGCTGCACCACGGCGCCCACGCCGCGCTGATGCACCGCGCGGACCTTGCCCTGAACGCGGACCAGGTGCGGCGCCTGACGGAGGTCGATTCGCTGCAGGCGCGGGCGATGCGCGACCACTGCGCCCAGGTTCGCGCCGCCGGCGGCCCCAACGAGCAGACGCACGCCGCCATGCATCCGCGGATGATGGCCACGCTGCAGGGCTTCCAGCACCAGGTCGAAGGGATTCTCACCGCCCCGCAGAAGGCCAAGCTCGACAGCCTGATGCAGGCCCACCACGGCCCGATGGCGGGCCACGACATGGCCGCCATGCACGCGCAGCACGGCGACGCCGCCCAGCACGACTCGATGCACGCCGCCCACCACGGCGCGGGCGCCGGTGCCGGTGACCAGCACGAGTGCATGGACGGCTGCACCGAAGCCGGCTGCTGCCACATGATGGGTTGCGGCCAGCACGAAGGCCACGGCGAGCACGCCGGCCACACCGCCGGCTGACGCGCCCGTAGCCGCGGACAACAAGAGCCCGCCTTCCGTCTGGAGGGCGGGCTCTTTTCGCGGGAAAGGGCGGCTGGAACCGCGGCAACGGCCACACGAAGTCCGCCTTCGCGCCGCCTTCGCGGACTACCGGCGGTGCGCCGGCCGCGGCGCCGGCGTGCGGAGGCCGGCATTCGCTCGGCCGCGGTAGATGGGGGGCTGCCCGTGGCGCGGATGGATCAGCGCGCAGTCCGCGAAGGCGCAATACCGTTTACTTTGGTGAACATAGGATATAAACTCAAGCCGAACCCCAGCTCTGGAGGCCACATGGCGCGCGTGAGCAAGGTGAGGCTGGAGGGAGACCGGCTGAGCGACCTGATGAACATCGG
>DASSME010000338.1:0-12358 GCA_035689035.1 Longimicrobium sp.
CACGTACAGCGTGTTGCCCACCAGCGCCATCCCGAACGGCGACATCAGGTTGCCCAGGAAGACGGAGCGGGTCTCGGCCACCCCGTCGCCGTCCGCGTCTCGCAGCAGGGTGATGCGGTTGGCACTGGGGACCGCGGCGCCGGCCTTCTTCTGGAACATGCGGAAGAACCATCCCTTGATGCCCCGCGGGCCGTCGTCCGGGCGCACCGGGCCGTTGCTCTCGGCCACCAGCACGTCGCCGTTGGGGAGGACGTACACCCAGCGCGGGTGCTCCAGCCCCTGCGCGAAGGCGGCGACGGCGAGCCCCGGCGCGGCCGTGGGCGTCTGCCCGGGCGCCCAGCCAACCGCGCGCGCCACCTTCACCGTGGGGATCAGCGCGTGCTCCTCGGCCGGCAGCCGGGGGTTGGGCCCCATCCCGGCATCCAGCGGCAGCCGCGCCGGCCCGCCGCACGCGGCCAGCACGGGCGCGGCGAGAAGGAGTGGAACGGTGTGGCGGAGCAAGCTCATCGTGCCCTCCCACGGTCTGGTTCGATGCCAGGCCAGGCCACGCGCGAACCCGCGCGCGGCCGCTACGCCGGCGCCTGCTCCCGATGCAAATCGCCGCCCACGCTGTCTCGCGGGCGGCGAAGGATGAAGATGCGGGCAGAATCCAGCGGATTCCTCGTCAGAAGGGCCAGGGGGAGCCGTCGTGGCCGCCCGCGTCCCATTCCGCCTCGGTGTACCATCGCAGGTCACCGAAGCGCGGATCGTCGCGCAGCCAGTCATCCAGGCTCATCGCCACTCCCACCTGCGTGAGGCGCTCGGCCGGACGGTGCCGCACCAGCCACCGCCCCGCCGCGCGCGCGTCGGCCGAAATCCAGAGCGATTGCCCGTCCGTCTCGCTCCAGCTGAAGTCGAGGCGCACCTCCGGCCCGTCCGACACGGGCGGGCGGGCGCGCCACGCCGGATAGCCGGTGCGGCCCACGCGCTCGGCCAGCGCCTCGGCCACCTCCCACGCGCTCGCGGCGGACGGGGCGTGGACGCTGACGTGCGTGCGCGGCGCCTCGCCGGCGTCGGCGGGCGGGGCGTGGTCGCACACCTCGGTCTCGCCCAGCCGCGCCAGCCGCGTGAGGATGCCCTCGTCCGTGCCGCCGTAGCGGAGGCATTGCAGCTCCGCCACGGCGACCGCCCGCAGCGCGCGGTACACCTCGCGCCCGTCCGCCGGCTGCCGCGCGAAGAAGCACTCTCCCGTCGCCGGGTCCATCCCCATCAGCTCCGGCGCCTCTTCGTGCGGCGCCATGCACGCCGTGCAGCAACCGGGCTGTACGTAGAAGCCGGCGGAGGGAGGATGCGGGGGAACGGCCGTGGATTCCATCGGGTTACCGTGGCGTGAGAGGTCGCCACCGGCGGCTGAAGCCGGCAGCAACAACTACGAAAAGCCTCGCAAACTGCGCGAGGCTTCAACTAACCGAGACGGCGGCGATGGCGCAACCGCGAAAAACGATCGGGATCAGCGCAGGGTGGACGGCGGCGACGTCGGTTCTGCCGAGTCGAGGAACCAGCGGACCGCGTCGAGAAGCGAGGAGGCGACACGGACGCCTTCCGGGGCCGGGCTCTCCGTCTGCGCGCTGCGGACGAGCATGGCGCGGGCGCCGAATTCCGCGGCGGCCGAGACGTCGCGCAGGCGGTCGCCGATGAGCCAGGAGCGGGAGAGGTCCAGGCGGTGCTCGCGGGCGGCGAGGAGGAACATCCCCGCCCCGGGCTTGCGCATCCTTTCCGGATCGGGGTCGTCCGGCGCGAGGGGGCAGTGGTAGTCGGCGTCCAGCCGGGCGCCCTGGACCTCGAGGAGGTCGATCAGGCGGCGGTGGACGGCCTGGTAGTCGTCCTCGGTGAAGTAGCCGCGGCCGATGCCGGACTGGTTGGTGACCAGCACCACGAAGAACCCCGCGCGGTTCAGCCGCGCGATCGCCTCCGCCGCGCCGGGAAGAAGCTCCACGCCCGCCGGGTCCGCCAGGTATTCACGGTCGTGGATGATGGTCCCGTCGCGGTCGAGAAAGACGGCGGGACGAAGACCTGGGGCTGCGGACGGCTGCGTCACGGATGCGGTGCGGAAGTGCGGGGCGTAAGGGCGGGGGTGCGGTGGATGGGGGCGAGCGATCCTCTACGATTTCGCGCGGATCTCGACGGCGCAGTCCGCGCAGGCGGACTTCCCGATGTTTCAGCGGCGGGTTTCAACCCGCCGTCGTCGCCCGCCGAGTCTGCGAACGTACGAGGTGCGGCGGCGCGGCAGACACCCCGCACCCCCGCACCTCCGCACCTCCGCACCTCCGCACCCCTCGCACCCCCGGCACCTGCGGTGGATCAGCCCGCGGTGATGTTGAAGCCGGCGTCCACGTACATGGTCTCGCCCGTGATCCCCGTGGACAGATCGGAGGCGAGGAAGAGCGTCGCCCGCCCCACCTCGTCGGGCTCGATGGTGCGCTTCATGGGCGAGCGCTCGGCGGTGATCTTCATCAGGTCGCGGAAGTGCGCCACGCCGCGCGCCGCCAGCGTGTTGACCGCGCCGGCCGACACCGCGTTCACCCGCACCCCGTGCGGCCCCGCGTCCACCGCCAGGTACCGCACGCACGCCTCCAGCGCCGCCTTGGCCACGCCCATCACGTTGTAGCCGGGCACCGCCTTCTGCGAGCCGTAGTAGCTCATGGTCACCACGCTGCCGCCCCCCTCGAGCATGGGCATGAACTGCCGCGTGAGCGCCACCAGCGAATAGGCGCTGATGTCCATGGCGGTGCCGAAGTCCGCGCGCTGCGTCTGCAGGAACGGGTTGTTCATGGCCGGGCTCGGCGCGTACGCGACCGAATGGAGCAAAAAGTCGAGCTTCTCGCCCCATACCCCGCGGATTCCCTCGTGCAGCGCCTGGATCTGCTCGTCGCTGGTCACGTCCAGGTCGAAGAGGGGCACCTCGCCCAGGTCGGACACGGTCTTCATCACCCGGTCGCGCATCACCTCGCCCTGGTAGGTGAAGGCGAGCTCCATCCCCGCGTCGCGCAGCATGCGGGCGCAGGCCCAGGCGATCGAATTCTTGTTGGCCACGCCAACGATCAGGCCCTTCTTGCCGGCCAGCAGTCCGGCCAGCGGCGAGCTTTCGGCCATGATTGGGCTTTCGAGTAAGAGAGTTGGTCGAACGCTTCGGTTCGATTCGGTGCCGGGAATTTCGTTACGCCCGCGGCCGGTCAGCGCCGCGGGCGCGGCGGCTGCGCCACCGGCGCGGGCGATGTCTGCGGCCGCGGCGCCTGCGGAGCGGGCGGCTGCGGCGGCGGGCGGTTGGCCGGCGCGCGCGACCGCACCGTGTCGCGCACGGCGGTGTCGCGCGCGGCGGGCGCGGGCGCGGCGCGGGCGGTGCGCAACTGCACGGTGCCGCCACCCGCCAGCCCCACCAGGTTGCGCACGCCGGTCACCACCGCCGTGTACTGCGCGTCCGGGGCCAGCGGCTGCGCGGTGCGCACGAACAGCGACTGGCTGGGGAGCGGCTCGCCCAGCCGCGCGGCGGCCTGCCGGGCGCGGCCCGTGTCGCGCTGGGCCGCGCGGCCGGCACGGCCGGTGTCGCGCTGCGCGCCGCGGGCGGTATCGGCGCCGGCGCTGTCGGCGGCCTGCGGGAAGGGCCCCACGCGCACCTCGGCCACGCGGACGGCCGCCCCGCCGGCGCCGGTGATGGCCACGTTCGCGGCCGACAGCGGCTGCGCGGGGTCCAGGAAGTCGTCGAAGCGGATCTCCACCACGTCGCCCTCGCCGCTGGCGGTGCCAGCCTTGGGCGCCGTGGTGTCGGGCGCGATCAGCGCCAGGCGCCGGGCCCGCGCGGTGTCGCCGCGCGTGACGGTGATGGTGGTGGTGTCCTGCGCCTCGTACGGCTGCAGCTGCTGGTCGCGGTTGGTGTCGTTGTAGGCGCGCACCCGGTACGTCCCCTCGGGGAGGTACTCCAGCACCCAGCGCCCCGTGCTGTCCGGCCGCGTCTCGTAGCGCGTGGAGTCGGGCTGGTGCAGCGCCTCCACGCGCGCGCCGCGGGCGGGCTGCAGCGTGGTGCGCTCGATCACCGTGCCACTCGCCAGCGTCCGCACGATCTCGGGGCCCGTGGAGAAGACGACGGTGATCGGCTCCCTGGTGGCGTTGCCGAACAGGTCCTGCACGCCGGGGTGCAGCGTGACCTTGTAGACGCGGTTGGGCTCCCACCCGCGGCGCAGCTCCACGCGGACCTGGTGGCCGCTCTTGTCCACCGCGATGGAGCTGGTGCGCGGGCTCACCGTGACCACCGTGTCGATCCCCTTCTCGGAAAGCCCCTCGTTGAACGAGAAGACGACCGGGCCCAGGTACGATCGCATGGTGGCGAAGGTGTCGGGGCGCGTGGTCTCGAGCACCGGCGCCGCGCTGTCGGGCTCGCCGCCCGGGGGGGCCTCCACGTGCGCGCAGCCGCCGCCCATGGTCAGCAGCACGACCAGCGCCGCGGCGGCGTACAGGGCGACGAAGTGGCGGAGCTTCACTGCACGCCTTCCAACGCGGCCAGCTTGCCGCGCAGCTTCTCCACCTGCTCGCGGTACCCCGCCAGCTTCTCGCGCTCGCGCTCCACCACCTCGGCGGGCGCCTTGGCGACGAAGCTCTCGTTGGACAGCTTCTTCTCGGTCCCCACGGCCAGCCCTTCCAGCTTCGTGGCCTCGTCGCGAAGGCGCTTGCGCTCGCGGTCCAGGTCGATCACGCCGGCCAGCGGCAGGAAGAGCTCGGTGCCGGAACGGAGGACGGCGCTCGCGCCGACCTCGCCGTTCGCCGCGCCGAACGACAGCTCGTCCACGCGCGCCAGGTCGCCCAGCGCGCGACGGCTGGCGTCGAGCATCGCCTGGACCTCGGCGGACGCGGGGACGGCGCGGAGGGGGACGCGGACGCCGGGCTGGATCCCGTACTCCTGCCGCATCCGGCGGACTTCGACCACCACGTCCTGCAGCTCGGCGAAGGCGGCCTCGGCGGACGCATCCTCCCACGCGGCGACCGGCTCGGGCCAGCGGCTGACCATCAGGCTGGGCGCGTCGCCCTCGGCGCGGGGGAGGCGCTGCCACACCGTCTCGGTGATGAACGGCATGATCGGGTGCAGCAGCCGCATCGAGCGGTCGAGCACCTCGGCGAGGACGGCGCGCGCGGCGTCGCGGCTGGCGTCGCCCATGTCGCCGTACAGGCGCGGCTTGGCCATCTCCAGGTACCAGTCGGCCAGGTCGCCCCACACGAAGTCGTAGGCGCGCTGGCCGGCGTCCTGGAAGCGGAAGCGCTCCAGCGAGGTGGTCACGTCGGCCGTCGCGCGGGAGAGGCGCGAGAGGATCCAGCGGTCCGCCAGCTCCAGCGAGCCGGCCACCGATTCGACCGGGACGCGCGGGGCGTCGCCCAGCGTCATCAGGGCGAAGCGGCCGGCGTTCCACAGCTTGTTGGCGAAGTTGCGCCCCGGGCCGAAGGCCAGCTCCAAGTCCTGGTAGTTCAGGTACTGGTCCTGCCCCTGGCCGGCGCCGGTGATCACGGTGTAGCGCAGCGCGTCGGCGCCGAAGTGCTGCACCACCACCAGCGGGTCGATCCCGTTGCCCAGCGACTTGGACATCTTCCGCCCCAGGTGGTCGCGCACCATCCCGGTGAGGTACACGTCCTGGAAGGGCACCCGGCCCATGAACTCCAGCCCGCCCATGATCATCCGGGCGATCCAGAAGAAGAGGATGTCCTGCCCCGACACCAGCGTGGAGTTGGGGTAGAACGCGTCCAGGTCCGGCGTCTGGTCCGGCCACCCGAGGGTGCTGAACGGCCACAGCCACGAGCTGAACCAGGTGTCCAGCACGTCGGGGTCCTGCTCCACCGCGCCGCCGCACTTCGGGCACGCCGCGGGGTCCTCGCGGGCGACCACGGTCTCGCGGCACTCCGCGTTACGGCAGTACCAGACGGGGATGCGGTGGCCCCACCACAGCTGGCGGCTGATGCACCAGTCGCGGATGTTCTCCAGCCAGTGCTCGTAGATCCGGCCGAAGCGCTCGGGATGGAAGCGCACCTGGCCGTCGCGCCACGCCTGCAGCGCGGGGGCGCCCAGCGGCGCCATCCGCACGAACCACTGGTCGCTGAGCCGCGGCTCCACCACGGTGTCGCAGCGGTAGCAGTGGGGGACGGCGTGCGTGTGGTCTTCCGTCTTCTCCAGCAGCCCCAGCTCGTCGAACGCGGCGACCACGGCGCGGCGCGCCTCGAAGCGGTCCATCCCGCGGAAGCGCTCGGGGGCGGCGTCGTTCATCACCGCCTCGGGGGTCATCACGTCCAGCGCGGGGGCGCCCACCCGCTGCGCCACCTCGAAGTCGTTGGGGTCGTGCGCCGGGGTGATCTTCACCGCGCCCGAGCCGAACGCCGGGTCCACGTACGTATCGGCGACCACGGGGATGCGGCGCCCGGTGAGCGGCAGCTCCAGCTCCTTGCCGACCAGCGACGTGTAGCGCTCGTCGTCCGGGTGCACCGCCACGCAGGTGTCGCCCAGCATCGTCTCGGGCCGCGTGGTCGCGACCACCATGTACGCGCGGCCGTCGGCCAGGCGCGGCAGGCCGTCCGCCTCCACGCCCTCGGCCAGCGGGTAGCGCAGGTGCCAGAGGCGGCCGTGCGTCTCCTGCGTCTCGGCTTCTTCGTCGCTGAGCGCGGTGAGGCAGCGCGGGCACCAGTTGATGATGCGGTGGCCGCGGTAGACCAGGTCCTTCTCGTACAGCCGGACGAACACCTCGCGGACGGCGCGCGACAGGCCCTCGTCCAGGGTGAAGCGGGCGCGCGGCCAGTCGAGCGAGCAGCCGATGGCGCGCAGCTGGTCGAAGATCTCGCCGCCGGTCTTGTGCACGAACTCCCACACGCGGGCCACGAACGCCTCGCGCCCCAGGTCGTCGCGCGACTTCCCCTCCTGGGCGATCAGCCGCTCCACCACGTTCTGCGTGGCGATGCCGGCGTGGTCGCTGCCAGGGATCCAGAGCGCCTCCCACCCCTGCATCCGGCGCCAGCGGACCAGCGCGTCCTGGATGGTGTTGTTGAGCCCGTGGCCCATGTGCAGCCGGGCAGTCACGTTGGGCGGGGGGATGGGGATGACGTACGCGCGCTTCCCCGAGGACTCGTCCGCGTGGAAGAAGCCCTGTTCCTCCCACCACTGGTAGAGGGAGGCCTCGTTCTGCTTGGGATCGTAGGTAGGCGGCAGGGCCTCGGCCACGGGACTGCACTCCGGTAGAAACGGGGCCGTTTCTGCCCCGTGAAATCGCATCGCTCTGGAAACGCGGAAACTACCCCGAAGATAAGGGGATGGTCAAGCGAAGACGGGGTTATCGGCGGGTCAGGATCTCCGCGAGCGCGGGGCGCGCGGCCGCGGTCACCCCCTCGGCGTCACCGGCCTCGCATGGAGGCGAAACCAGCTTCCGGCGGTTTTCTCATCCACTTCGGAGGCGGCCACCGACAGCACCAGCGCCAGCAGCTCACGCGGATCCGCCGCCACGCGCCAGCCGTTGGCCCCGAGAAACGAGAGCGCGGCCGCCAGCCCGATCCGTTTGTCGCCATCGACGAACCCGTGGTTCTTCGTGAACCCGACCAGGTACGCCGCGGCAAGGTCGAAGAGATCGGCGTGCGGTTCGTACGTGAACTTCATCCGCGGCCGATGGAGCGCGGATTCGACCAGGTTCTCGTCGCGCACACCGAACGACCCGCCAAAAAGCTCCACCTGCCGGGCATACAGCAGGTGGAGCTCCTCGCGGTCGATCCAGAGCGGTTCTTCCGTCACTTCGCCAATTCGCGGAAGACGTCGCGGTACTCGGCGATCGCCTCCTCGTGCGCTTCGAGAATCCGCTGGGTCTTCTCGCCACCGGGGTAGACGCGGTAGCCGCCCTGGCCGTCCTCGACCCAGAACAGCTCGGTGCCCGCGCTGAGGCCAAGGCGACGCGTGACTTCCGCGGGAATCGAGGTGGCCAGCGAGCCACCTTGCGCGCGTGCTTTCGTGCTGAGCAGCATCATCCCTTCTCCCGATGAAAATATCCTCCCCGCAATATATGCAACTTTAGTTACACTCACAAGAAAGCAATCGGCCCGGAACGCTGCCGCGAAGCCGGCGCGCGGCGAAGGCGTGCTCACAGCCCCTCCCGCACTCCCGCACTCCCGCACTGCCGCACCCGTTCACCCTTCCGGACTCGTCTCGTCCGGCTCCGGCGCGATGAAAACTTTGTTGCGGATCTTCTGCAACATATGTTCGTACATCATTCTGCCCTTCGCGGCGGTGGCCAGCGTAGGCTGGCCGACCGAGCCGGGGCTCTCGTCGGGAAGGCGGCGCTCGCGGCCGCCCACGCAGCGCTTCAGCCGCTCGGCGTCCAGCACGAAGTCGCGCGCGCGGTCCATGCGCACCACGGCCGGGCGCAGGTGCAGCAGCAGCGAGGTGAGCGCCTCGCCCGCGTGCTCCGGGCCTTTCATCCCGTCCAGGAATTGAGAGAGATCCACGCCCATCGCACTCACCACGCGCACCCGCGCGCCCTCCGCCCGCACCGTGGCCACGGCCTCCACGTGCGGGTCGTGCGTGCTGGCGGTGATGAAGATGAACTCGTTCACCCGGTCGCACGCCCAGTCGTCCACCAGCTCGTTCAGCGCGCGGTGCAGCGTCTTGGAGCTCATCCCCGCCGTGCCGGGATAGTCCTTCTCGCTGGCCACGTTCACCCCGTAGTGCAGCGTGGGCGCGCGCAGCACTCCGAACTCGCGCGACAGGTCGGCCCCCAGCGCCTCGGCCACCACGGTGGAGGCGCCGACGGGAAGGTGGGGGCCGTGCTGGTCGCAGTTCCCCACCGGCACGATCAGCCGGCGGTCGGTGGCCAGGTGCGCGGCCACCTCGGTCCACGGCAGGTCGGCCATGGCGTAGGTGCGCGGGTGGGGCATGCCTGAGCTCATCGAGGAGTCCGCTGTGGCCGCGCCCCGCGCCCGCCGCCGCCCCCTCCCGTCCACGGACGCGCTGGCGTGGCTGGGCGGGTGGGCGGCGGTGCTGGCGCTGGCCGCGTGGATGCTCCGGCTGCAGCCGGGGTGGCTGGCGGCGGCGGCGATCGGCACCGTGCTCTGGGCGCTGTTCGCCCCGGGCCGGGCCGCGCGGGTGGCCGCGGGGGCCGCGCTGGCCGCCTCCGTCAGTATAGGCGGCGCGGTGCAGTTTCGCCTCCACCGCATCGCCATGCACTGGAGCGAGGTGCGCTTTGAAGCCGAGGAGCGCGCCAGCGCCGAGCTGCGCGACGGCCTGGACGCCGTGTTCGACCAGGGCGGCGACGCGGTGGACGGCGCCAGTGCCGTCGCGGCGCGCGCCCCCCGCGCCACGGTCGGCCTCTTCCGCCGCCTGGAAGAGGTCCGCCGCCGCACCGGGGTGACCGCGCTCGCCGTCTACCTGGCCGACGGCTCGCCGCTGGTGTGGGCCGGCGAGCACCGCGGCACCGTCCCCGACTCGGTGCGCGCGGGGCTGCTGGACAGCTCGTTCAGCGCGGGGCCGCTCTTCGGCTACGTCTACTTCTCCGAGCGCATGCCCGGCGGGCGGGTGGCGGTGGCCGCCGTGCTCCTGGACGCGCACGTCTCCGTCGGCGAGGGACCGCAGCCGTTCGGCGAGCGCTTCGCCCGGCGCTTCGGCGTCAGCCCGCGCTTCACCACCCCCGACCGGGCGCAGGGGCCGGCGGTGTGGGACTGGTCGGCCGGCGACCGCAAGATCCTGAGCGCCGTCTTCGCCACCATCACGCAGGAGCGCTGGCGCGACCGGGTGGCCGCGCGCGGACGGTGGGCGGCGGGGGTGGCGCTGCTGATCGCGGCGCTGGCGCTGGCCATCGGCTGGTACCGCCGGCGCGCGGGCCCGGCCGGCGTCCCCGTGGCTGCCATCACCGGCGCGCTGGTGATCCTCTCCGCCGGCGGGATCGCGGGGAGCGAGGGGGTGTTCTCGCCCGTCTCCTTCGTCCTCCCGCTCCCCGGCGACGTCAACCTGGGGCAGCTGCTGATCCTGCTCACCGGGGTGGCCGTCTGGCTCCTGTCGCGGCGGCGCACGCCCCGGCCGATCGCCGTCCTCCCCCTGCTGGTCCGCGTGGCGGCGGCGGCGGCGGCGCTGATGCTGGCGCTGTGGCTGGTGCGCGAGTCCGCCGCGCCCGGGGTGCTGGCGGCGCGCGCGGCGGGCGGGGCGCCGCTGTTCTCCGCGCTGGCGGTGCTCGCCGCGCTCCCCCTGTACGCGCTGCTGGGCGGCCCCGAGCGGGCGCGGACGGGGCGGGTGCGCGCCGTCCTGCTGGCGCTGGCGTTCGTGTCGGCGGTCGCGCTGGCGGTGGGGGTGGTGGCGTGGTGGCGGCCGGGGCGCGAGGCGCCGGTCTGGTCCGCCGCGCTCTGGGCCCTCCCCTTCGCCTTCGCGGCCGCGGCCACCACGCGCGGACAGGTGGCCCGCGGCGCGCTGCTGCCGTGGATCACCGCGGCGTTCATCGGCACCTCGCTGGCGCTGCCGCAGCTGTGGACCATGCACCTGAACGCGCGGCTGCAGCAGGCCGAGCGCGAGCTGGGGCGCCTGGGGGTGCAGCCCGACCCGTTCCTGGACTTCCTCCTGCGCCAGTTCGCCGAGAAGGTGCTCTTCTACTCGGCCGAGGGGCGCGAGGGGGTCTCGCTCCTCTACCAGGCGTGGGTCGAGGGCGGGCTGGCGCGCGAGGGGTACGAGGCGCGCGTGACCCTGTGGGACCGCGACACCCCCGCCGCCGAGCTGCGCCTGTCGGACCAGGCGCAGATCCCGCCCGACCGGGTGGAAGACGTGCTCCGCTCCGCCCGCGCCGCCGAGGAGCCGCTGGTCAGCCGTTTCACCGACTCGGACCAGCTGCACTACCTCCTGGTCGTCCCCCTTCCCGGCGGGAGGACGGTGACGGTGGCCGTACCGCCGCGCCGCCATCTCGGGCGGTCGACGGCGCTGGCGCGCTTCCTGGACCCGGCGGCGCAGGACGACGGCGAGGAAGCGGCCGCGTCGCTCTCGCTGGTCCCGAGTGCCGAGGCACGCGCCGAGGCGCCTCCGCCGGGGCAGATGCTGTGGGTGCGGGCGCCCGCCGGATGGCGCAGCGAAGAGGTGGTGCGCTTTCCCAGCGGGCCGATGCACGCGCACCTGCTGGTCCCCACCGCCTCGGCGGGGATCGTGGGGATCCGCGCGGTGCTGGCGCTCGGGCTGATCCTGTTCGGCGCCACGGTGCTGTGGGCGCTGGCGCGGACGCTGTGCGGCGAGCCGCTGGGGCTGGCGTCGGGGCAGTGGGTGTGGTTCTGGACCTTCCGCGGGCGGCTGACGCTGGCGCTGTTCGTCTTCTTCCTGCTCCCGATGACGGCGTTCGGCGAAACGGCGTACCGCGCCCTTTCGCGCGAGGTGGAGCGCACCGCCGCCGCCGTGGCCGACCAGTCGCTCACCCAGGCCGCGGCCGAGGCGAACGCCGCGACGGTCGAGGACCTGGCACAGCACATCGGCGCCGACCTGCTGCTGTACCACCGCGGGGTGCTGGTGGAGGCCGCCACCCCCGAGGTGATCGACCTGGGGCTGTACCACGCCTGGCTCCCGCCCGCCATCTACCTGGGCTTCACCGTGGGCGAGGCGGTGCAGGAGCACGAGGAGCGGCGCCTGGGCGGCCACGAGTACCTGGTGGCCTACCGCTCGCTGGGCGAGCAGGACGCGCTCGCCTCGCCCACGCCGCTGGCCACCGGCGAGATCGCGCGGCGGCAGCGCGAGCTGGCCGACGTGATCCTGCTGGCCGTCCTCCTCGGCGGCGCGCTCTCGGTGATCCTCTCGCTCCTGGTGGGCCGGGCCCTGTCGCGGCCGATCGAGGCGATGAGCCAGGCCTCGGCCGCGGTGGGCGAGGGCGACCTGAGCGTGCGCCTGTCGGGGCGCCGGCGCGACGAGTTCGGCGGGCTGTACCGCGCCTTCAACCGCATGGTGCGCCGGCTGCGCCTGGCCCAGAGCGCGCTGGTGCGCGAGACGCGGCGCACCGAGGCGATCGTGGCGCAGGCGGGGACGGGGGTGATGGCGCTGGACGCCAAGGGCCGCGTGGCGCTGGTGAACCCGCGCGCCAGCCAGATCCTGGGCGCCGAGCTGCAGCCGGGCGACCGCATCCCCGAAGACCGGCCGCTCCCCGCGGCCGTGGCGTCGACCGTGAGGAGCTTCCTGGCCGAGGGGACGCGCGAGTGGAGCGACGAGCGCGAGGTGGACGGGCGCGTGGTCCGCCTGCGCCTGCGCCGGCTCCCGGCGGAGGAGGGCGCGCGCGGCGCCGTGCTGGTGCTCGAGGACGTGACCGCCGAGATCCGCTCGGCGCGGGTGCTGGCGTGGGGCGAGATGGCGCGGCAGGTG
>DASSME010000339.1:0-13839 GCA_035689035.1 Longimicrobium sp.
TGAAACGGAAACGCCGCCCCGCAATCCATCCGAGGCGACGCACCGCTGACCTGAACTGAGCTATTCTCTATTTTATACGATTACTATCAAGATGATATGATTCGCGAGCGAGCGTAATTTTCTCCACCACGTCCGTTGCGGTGATCTGCTCCATGCGACCGAGTTTTGCGGTAAATTCTGTCGGATCAGGTGGTGAATCATGGTCGGTGTAACGGTCTACCCACAGGTCTTGATACATCCGCCATGGGCCCACGCGCCATGGGTTGGTATGGCCGTACACCCCGATCACCGGCACTTCGAAGGCGCGTGCGATGTGCACCGGCCCCGTGTCGGGCGCCAGCACCAGCTGGCTCGCGGCGATGATCCACGTGAGCCGGCGGATCGAGTCGCCGAGCGCCCAGGTGATCGGCGCCGACGAGCGCTCCACGATCTCCCGGGCGATCCGCTGCTCGCGCTCGCCAGGGCCGCCCGCCAGCACCACGCGAAAGCCGAAGTCGTGCGCCAGCGCGTCGGCCACGGCGGCCCAGCGCTCCGGCAGCCAGTCCTTCTTCGCGTTGGCCGAGGCGGGGACGATGGTGGCGACCGGGCGCCCCTCGAAGGCGGCGAAGAACTCCGCCTGCGCCGCCCGCTCCCCAGCCGTGAGCGGGATGCGCCACTCGGGGTGGGGAACGGCGAGGCCCAGGTGCTCCGCGAACTCCATGAACATGTCCGCGGTGTGGGCGCGCGGCCGCGGCTCCAGGTGGTGGTTGGAGGCCAGCCACACCCCCTCGAACGAGCGCCCGCGGTCGAAGCCCAGCCGGTGCGGCGCGCGCGACAGCAGCGTGGGCCAGACGCTCTTGGTGTAGACGTTCAGGTTGAGGGTGAGATCGATCCGCTCCCCCGCGCGCAGGTCGCGCCAGAGCTGGCGGACGCCGCGCACCCCCTCTTTCTTCCGGTAGACCACCACGCGGTCGATGGACGGGTGCCCGGCCAGCAGCGGCGCGGGCATCGGCTCTACCACCCAGGTGATCTTCCGCGTCGGATCGTCATCCTTGAGCGCGTTCACCAGCGGCAGGCCGTGCACCACGTCGCCCAGCCCGGTAAGCAGGACGATGCAGACGTGGCGCGACGGGTAGCGCAGCTCCGACATCAGCCGCGCGGCCCGGGGGAGAGGGCGCCGAACAGGATCGCTTCGCACTCGCGCACCATCCGCTCCACGCCGAAGCGCTCGCGGACGCGGCGCAGCGCCTCGCCCGTGCGCTTGGCCACGCGTTCGGGGGCGGAGGTGAGCGCGCCCGCCACCTCGCGCAGCGCGCCGGCCATCGCGGCCGCGTCGTCGCCGGCGACGATCCAGCCGGCGGGCGGGGTCCCCGCTTCCTCGCCCAGCGCCCGGCGGACGCCGCTGACGTCGGTGGCGATCACGGGGACGCCGGCGGCCATCGCCTCGAGCATCACGTTCGCCATCCCCTCGTTGCGGCTGCCGAGGACGAACACGTCGCACCCGGCGATCACGTCGGGCCCATCATCGCGCTGGCCCAGGAAGTGGACGCGGTCCGCGACGCCGAGCTCCGCCGCGAGCGCTTGGAGCTCCGCGAGGTACTCGCCGCCGCCGGCAATCACCACGCGCGCGTCCGGCAGACCGGCGGAGGCGAAGGCGCGCAGCAGCAGGTCGAACCCCTTGCGTGGCGCCAGGTGCCCCGCGCCGCCCACCAGCAGCGTGCCGGGCGCGACACCCAGCTCCGCGCGCAGGCGGTCGCGCAGTTCCGGCCGCAGGTGGTCGCGCGTGTGCAGGCCGTTCATCACCACGTGGACGCGCTCGGCCGGGTAGCCGGGCGCGGAGCGCAGCCACACGTCGCGGATCTCGGTGCTGTTCGCGATCATCGCGTCGATCCAGCGGCGGAAGGCGCGCGCCCGGCCGCCGCGGGGGAACGGGCGGACGATGCCCAGCCGGACCACGGTGCGGGGCACACGGGCGCGGCGCCCGCCCCACGCCGCCCACGCCAGCGGCCGCCACGAGGTGAGCAGCAGCGCGTCGGCCCGCTCGCGCCGCAGCCATCGCGCGAACCGCAGAGCGCCGGGCAGGTCCAGCGTGCCGCCCGGCCGCACGTGGGCCGAAGGGATTCCCATCTCGCGCAGACGGTCGCTGACGGCGCCGTACGGGCACGAGACCACCACCTGGTGCCCGCGCGCGATCAGGCCGGCGGAGAGGGTGGCCAGCCACTTCTCGTTGCCTCCCCACACGCGGCTGCCGTTCTGGATCACCAGCTTCATCCCGCCTCCGCCAGCGGATCTCCCGCGAGCAGCGCTTCCCAGCGCGCCAGCATCGCATCCATCCCGAAGCGCTCCATCGCGCTTCGCCGCGCCGCGTTCGCCATCTTCGCGCGCCCGGCGGCGTCGGCGAGGAGACGGCGGAGCGCGGACGCGATCTCGTCTTCCCCGAACCCGACGATCTCGCCGGGCGGGGTGCCGTCCGCGAGCGGCTCCAGCGCGTCGTCCGCGCCGCTCACGGGGGTGCTGATCACGGGGACCCCGGCCGCGAGCGCTTCCAGCATCGAATTCGAGAGCCCTTCGCGGTCCGAGCTGACGACGAAGACGTCGATCGCGTCCAGCACGTCGCCGGTGTCGGTGCGGTGGCCCAGGAAGTGGGTGCGCCGCGTGATGCCGAGCTCCGCCGCCAGCGCCTCGAGCCCCGCCCGCTCCTCGCCATCACCGGCGAGGATGCAGTGCGCGTCGGGCAGCTGGGCGGCGGCGCGCAGCAGCCGGTCGAGCCGTTTCTGCGTGGCGAGCCGCGCGACGGCGCCTACGGTGGGAGCCCCGGGCGAGATGCCGAGCGCGGCACGGACGGCGCCGGGTGGCTGCGTGCGGACGGGGACGTCGACGCCGTTGTGGATCACCACCACGCGATCCGGGCCGAAGCCGGGGAGATCGGCGAAGGCGGGGCGCATCCGCCTCGCGTTGACGGCCACCGCGTCCACCCAGCGCGGCAGGGCGAAGCGGTACTTGGCGCTGCGCGGCGTGTCGGTCTCCAATCCCACGCGCGCCACCACGCGCGGAACGCGGGCCATCCGCGCGCCCAGGGCCGCCAGGAACAGCTTCTTGTAGGTGCCGATGATGAACGCGTCCGGCCGCAGCGTCCGCAGACGATGCGCCAGGCGGAAGGCGTGCGGAAGCATCCCGTCGCCGCCCAGCGGCAGGATCTCGGTGGGCACGCCGATCTCGCCCGCGCGCCGGGCGACCACGGAATCGTTGCAGAGCAGGAGCACGCGGTGGCCGCGCGCCTGCAGGCCAGCCAGCAGGAGGGCGGTCGCCCGCTCGGCGCCACCCCAGATGCGGGCCCCGTTGTGCGCCACGACGTGCATCATCCCCCCACGGCGCCGCTCAACGGCGTGCGTTCACGATGCGGCGCCGAAGAAGGCGCGGATGGTGTCGGCCACGTACGCCAGCTGGTCGTGCGTGAGCTCGGGGTAGACGGGGATCGACAGCACCTCGCGGCAGGCGCGCTCGCTCTCGGGGAACTGGCCCTCCCGGTATCCCAGGTAGGCGAAGCACTCCTGCAGGTGCAGCGGCACGGGGTAGTAGACCGCGCTGCCGACGCCGTGCGCGGTGAGGTGCTCGCGCAACGCGTCGCGCTTCCCGTCCGGCACGCGCAGCGTGTACTGGTTGACGATGGTCTCGTTCCCGGGGCGCACGGGCGGCGCCACCACCCCGTCGATCCCCGCGAGCGCCTGGTCGTAGAACTCGGCGTGGGCGCGGCGGGCGGCGCTCCAGCCGGCCAGGTGCGGCAGCTTGGCGGCCAGCACGGCGGCCTGCAGCGCGTCGAGCCGCGAGTTGTAGCCCACCTCCTCGTGGTGGTACATCTGCCGGCCGCCGTGCACGCGCAGCTTGCGCAGGCGCTCGGCGGTGGCGTCGTCGTTGGTCACCGTCATCCCGGCGTCGCCGTACGCCCCCAGGTTCTTGGTGGGGAAGAAGGAGAAGGTGCACGCGTCGCCCAGCGTGCCCGTGGTGATCCACTCGCCGCCCTCCGTCCGCTGCCGCGCGCCGATCGCCTGCGCCGCGTCTTCGATGATCGTGACGCCGCGCCGGTCGCCCAGCGCACGGAACGCCGGCATGTCGGCCATCTGCCCGAACAGGTGCACGGGGATCACGGCGCGCGTGCGCTCGGTGATCGCCGCCTCGGCCGCTTCGGGGCTCAGGTTGAAGGTGTCGGCGTCGATGTCGGCGAACACGGGGCGGGCGCCCACGTTGTGGATGGTGCCCGCGGTGGCGAAGAAGGTGAAGGGGGTGGTCACCACCTCGGCGCCGGGGCAGTCGAAGGCCCGCAGCGCCAGCAGGATGGCGTCGGTGCCGCTGGCGTTGCCCACGGCGTGCTTCACCCCCAGCATCGCCTGCACCTGGTGCTCGAACTCGTCGACCACCGGGCCCAGGATGAAGCGCTGGTCTTCGATCACCTGCGTAACGGCCGCCATCACGTCGGCCGCGATGGCGCGGTACTGCTCCTTGAGGTCCAGCAGGGGCACGTTCATCTATCGAATTCCATCCTCGGGTTCGGAAAAGACGCCGGCCCGGCGTGGGCCGGGCGGGGCGTGGAACGGGTGCGGCGCCGCGTCCATCACGCGATGGGGTGGATCATCCCCGCCGCGTCGGCCAGCGGCGCGGCGCGCAGCTCGGCGTCGGCGCCGAAGGGACGCAGGTCGCCGGTGGCGAACTGCAGGTCGTACAGGCGTCGGTACAGGCCGTTCAGGCGCAGCAGCTCGTCGTGGGTGCCGCGCTCCACGATGCGGCCGCGGTCCATCACCACGATCTGGTCGGCGCGGCGCACGGTGGAGAGGCGGTGCGCGATCACCAGCACCGCGCGGTGCGCCATCACCTGGTCGATCGCCTGCTGCACCAGCCGCTCGCTCTCGGTGTCGAGCGCGCTGGTCGCCTCGTCCAGGATGAGCAGCGGCGGGTTGCGCAGCAGCGCGCGGGCGATGGCGATGCGCTGGCGCTGGCCGCCGGAAAGGCGCGTCCCCTTCTCGCCCAGCACCGTCTCGTACCCCTGCGGCAGCGCCCGGATGAACTCGTGCGCGTTGGCCGCCCGCGCCGCGGCTTCGACCTGGGCCTGCGGCGCGTCGGGCCGGCCGTAGGCGATGTTGGCGCGCACCGTGTCGTGGAAGAGGATGGTCTCCTGCGTCACGATCCCCAGGATCCCGCGCATGTCCGCCAGCCGCAGGTCGCGCAGGTCCACGCCGTCCACGGTGATCCGTCCGTCCGTGGGGTCGCGGAAGCGCGGGACCAGGTCGGCCAGCGTGCTCTTCCCCGCGCCGCTGGGGCCCACGAGCGCCACCACCTCGCCGGGGCGGATGGCGAGGTCGATCTCCTCCAGCACCGGCTCGCCCGGCGCGTAGGCGAAGCCCACGTGCTCGAAGCGGATGGCGTCGCGGAAGCCGGGGAAGGGCGCGGCGTCGGGCCGGTCGAGCACCTCCACCGGCGCGTCCAGCAGCTCGAAGGCGCGCTCGGCGGCAGCCAGGCCGGGCTGCACGATGGACGGGTACTGCGCCACGTCCTTGATCGGCGTCATCAGCCGCGCCGCGACGACCAGGGCGGTGATGAACGCGTCGGCCGTCATCGACCGGTCCACCAGCACCAGGTGGCTGCCGTAGAGGACCAGGACCAGGATCGACACCGAGGTCACCACCTCGGTGGCCGGGCCGAAGAACTTGCGCCAGCGGTCGTTGCGGCTGAGCGCCTTGTAGTGCCGCTGCGTGAGCCTGCGGAAGCGCTGGTCTTCCCACTCCTCGGCGCCGCTCGCCTTGACCAGGCGGACGCCGGCCACGGTCTCCTGGATCTGCGCCGCTACCTCGCCCACGGCGTCCAGCACCTTCAGCACGCCGCGGCGCAGGCGCTTGCGGAAGCGGCCCCAGAGCAGCACCAGCGGGGGAACGGAGAGGAGCGCCACCAGCGTCAGCCGCCAGGAGAGGTAGACCAGGACGCCGGAAAGCGCGATCGCCTGGACGATGGCGGAGGCGGCCTTGATCAGGTTCCCCGTCACCAGGCTGCGCATCTGGTCCACGTCGCCGGTGGCGCGCGAGATGATCTGCCCGGCGCGCGTGCGCTGGAAGAAGGGAAAGTCCAGCCGCAGCAGGTGGGCGTAGATGTCGTTGCGCAGGTCGCGGGTGACGCGCCCCTCGACCAGCGTGGAGGTGTAGCCCTGCACGTACAGCGCGACGTTCTTGAGGAAGAGCGCCACGAACATCACCCCCACCACCAGGTACAGCGCCTCCATCTGCGTACGCTGCGCGGCGCCCGAGCCGAACACCCACCCCATCGCCCAGCGCACCACTTTCCCGGCGCCGCCGCCGAAGAGCGCGCCCGCGCCGTCCACGCTCCCGCCGCTGAACAGCACCTTCAGGAAGGGGGAGAGGAGGGTGAGGCTGAACGCGTCGAGCACGGCGTTGGCCACCATCGCCAGCACCGAAAGCGCCAGCAGCCCGGCGTGGGGCCGGACGTAGCGAAGGATGCGCAGGTACAGCTTCATCGCGGGGTGAGCAGCGCCACCGGCAGGATCATCTCCTCGGGGCTCACGCCGCCGTGCAGGAAGCTTCCGCGGTAGCGCGCCTGGTACTGGCGCAGCTTGGTGGGGTAGACGAAGAAGACGTCTTCCAGCGCGATCAGGTAGTTGGTCGCCTGGCGCCCCGGGGGAAAGCGCAGCTTGCGGGGATCGTTGGTGCTGAACGCCAGCGAGGGGTCCTCGGCGCGCAGGTCGTCACCGAACTTGTAGCGCAGGTTCTGGGTGGTGTCGCGCTTGGCGAACACCGTGGCCGGGCGGTGGCAGTGGATCGACCCGTGGTCCGTGGTCAGCAGGACCGGGATGCGCCGGTGCAGCGCCTCGCGGATGGCGGCCAGCGCCTCGCTGCGCTCGAACCACTGCCGGGTGAGCGCCCGGAGCGCCTCCTTGTCGCGCGCCACCTCCATCAGCACCGCGTTCTCGGAGCGCCCGTGCGTGAGCTGGTCCACGAAGTTCAGCACGATCGCCGTCACCCCCGGCTGCGACAGGTAGCCGGGAAGGCGGCGCAGCATCGCCTCGCCGTCGCCGCTCTCGAACACCTTCTCGTAGTGCACCGGCAGCCGCTCGCCCTCGATCCGCCGCACCTGCTCGCGGAAGAGCTCGCCCTCGAACGAGTTGAGGCTCCCCTCGCCCTCCCACCCCCACCACCCCGGCACCCGCGCCGAGATCTCGTCCGGGTACATCCCGCTGAAGATGGCGTTGCGCGAGAACGGGGTGGCGGTGGGGAGGATCGAGTAGTAGAGCGCCTCCTCCACCTGCGCGACTGGTTCCAGCAGGGGGATCAGCGTGCGCCACTGGTCCAGCCGCAGGCAGTCGATCACCATGAACAGCACCGTCTGCCCGCGCCCCAGCAGCGGCGACAGGAACTGGGGAACCACGTCCACGGAGAGGGGCGGGCGGCCGGCCGCGCCGTTCACCCACCCGCCGTACTCGTCGCACACGAACTCGCAGAACTCACGGCGGAAGTCGTCGAGCAGCGTCTCCAGCGCGGCCAGGAGGCCGGTTTCGCCGGCGGCGCGCAGGCGGAGCTCCCAGTCCACCAGCTCGCTGTAGTCGCTGGCCCACTCGCGCCAGCCGCGCGCCTCGCCCCGGCCGGCGTCCAGCGCGCGGAAGCGGGTGGTGAAGTCGCGCGCCACCTGCTGCTGCGCCAGCTGCCGGCCCTCCAGCAGGCGAGTGACGACGGAGAGGACCTGGCGCGGCGAGGTGGGCTTGACCAGGTAGTCGGCCACGCGGCGGCCGATCGCCTCGGTCATGGTGCGGTCTTCCTCGCTCTTGGTCACCATGACCACGGGGACGCGCGCGTCCATCCGCCGCAGCTCGTCGAACACCTCCATCCCGCTGCGGCCGGGCATCTGCTCGTCCAGCAGCACCAGGTCGTAGGGAGAAAGGCGCAGCAGCTCCAGCGCGTCGTCGCCGTTGGAGACGGCGTCCACGTGGTAGCCGCGCCCCTGCATGAACAGCAGGTGCGGGCGAAGGAGGTCGATCTCGTCGTCGACCCAGAGCAGGCGCTTGGCGGGTGCGGGCATACGGGTGAAGAACGTAGCCGCGGCGCGGGCTTCGGTCAACGCGGCCGGGGCGGCGGAAGCGCGGATTTGACAAGCGGCGAGCCGCACCCGCAGCTTGCGGCGCATGAGCGAGCACGACACGCGCGGCGAGGCGCCGCTGGCCGACTTCGTCCCCATGCTGGACGGCCGCACCCGGCTGCTGGTGCGCCGCGGCTGGGAAGACGCGGCCGAGCACCTGGCCGACCCCGACGGCGTTGCGGTGGACGAGGAGCTGGCGGGCGGGCGCGTGCCGTGCCTGGTCACCACGCTCCCCGGCGGCGCGCGCGTGGTGATCCGGCGCTACCGCCGCGGCGGGGTGATGCGCTGGGTGAACCGCACCCACTACTTCGGCGGCAACCGCGCCTTCGACGAGCTGCGCGCCACCGAGCGGGCGCGTGCCGGCGGCGTCCGCGCCCCCGTCGTGGTGGCGGCGATCGAGCGGCCGGGGCGGCTGGCCGGCTATCGCGCGTGGCTGGCCACCGAGCTGGTGCCCCACGCCCAGGACCTGGCGGCCTGGCTGCACCACTCCGGCGCCGACGAGGTGCGGCGCGTCGCGGTGCTCGCCGAGGCCGGCCGGCAGATCGGGCTGATGCACGCGGCGGGCGTGGCGCACCCGGACGTGAACCTGCGCAACCTGCTGGTGGCCGGCGACCTGGGCGCCGAGGTGTACCTGATCGACTTCGACCGGGCCGACGTGAGCGTGCGCGCCGTGTCGCGCGGCCGCCGCGAGCGCGACCTGCGGCGGCTGGCGCGGTCGGCGCGGAAGCTGGCGGTCATCGTATCGCCCGACGAGTGGGCCGCCTTCCGTGACGGCTACGGCGAGGGCTGGCCGGACGGATTGGACCTGTCGAAGCCGCCGAAGCGGGAGCGGAAGAGCGGTGAAGCGGGCGAGCCCGCGGACTCGTCGGATGCAGCCGATCCGGCGGACGACTCACCCGATCCCGATCCCGAGTCCTCCGCCGACGACAGCTCCATGGACGACGATCCGGAACCGAAGGTGGAGGAATGAAACGAAGCGGGCCCGAACCAACCGGTTCGGGCCCGCGCTGTTGAGTGGCTTACCGCCGCCCCGGGGACCAGCCACAGGCGCACGCGCTTGGAAGGCGCGGCTCGGCGAATGGAGTTCCGAACGCCGCGGGCACGATTTCGTGCCGTGCTTCGCCCGTGTCGCGGTGCCAGTTCCCCATGACCTTGCCGGGCCGAAGGTTTTCGACCGGCGGCATGGTGCCTTCCGCCTCGGGCATCGTCTCGATGATGCGCGCGACCTTGGCCGCGCGGTACGGGTCGAACGGGATACCGAATGGCCTGGGGTTGATGCGAGGACGGCCGCTGGGCGCGTCAGGGTTCCAGCCGCCCTTCACCATCTTCTCCAACCGCACCGAAGGAACTCGCTCAGGCATCGAAGTTTCTCCATTTGCTTACGAGGGGCGCCGGCTCGATCACCAGCGCCCGCACGTCCCTGGCAAGGTAGACGTACGCCGTGTCGTAAAGTTTCAGCGCGCTGGAGTTCTGGAACACCTCCACCTCCTTCAGGAAGAGCTCGGCCTGGTCCGGCGTTTCGGAAAAGGCCTCCACCGTCCCCACGTACACCGTGTCCTGGGCGACGTCGCGCACGATCAGCGACTTTCCGCGCTCGGAGTTGAGCAGGAAGCTCCAGACCGCGGGCTCTCCCAGCTTCTGCGTGAGGTTCAGCCGGCAGGCGAAGCGCATCAGCATCCGCCGGTTCACGGCCGCCGCCATCACGCACGAAAGCACCACTCCCACGGCCGCGGCCAGCGCGATCTCGCCCCAGGCGATCCGCACCCGGTCGTTCAGCAACGCATCGAAGAAGGTTACATCCAGCGGCTCGCGCAGGCGCACCGGGCGGGCGAGCGCCGCCAACACGTCGCGCACCAGCGCGAGCGACAGGTACGATCCCATTCCCAGCGCGAACGCGTGGGTCAGGAACTGGACCGGCGTGCGCTCGCGGTGCACCGTGAGCGCGTCGACCACCAGGGCGCACAGCACGCCGGGGAAGAAGAGCAGCAGCACGCGCAGCGTGACGGACGAAAGCTCCATGGGCCGAACGGACGCGGGGACGACGCGGAACGACCGGAGCGTCGAAGTAAACAACGGAAATGGCGGCATGTCAACCGTTTCGGCGTAATCGATGCGAAGCGGCCAGCGTGGGGACAGATTCGGGGGTGCAGCGCTCCTTCAGTGATCGCGAGGGTAGCGTGCGAGGGCCAAAAGGATCTTCTCAACCACCTGTTCAGGACGGATGCGCTCCATCCGCCCGGGGCGGTGCTTCGCGTCGACCGGGTAGTCCTCGCCGGGGTCGCCGAAGGCGTCGAGCAGGAGGTCGTGGAAGCGGCGCCAGGGGCCGTAGCGCTTCGGGTTGGTGTAGCCGATCAGGCCGACGGTGGGCGTGCCGAGCGCCACGCCGATGTGCAGCGGGCCGGTGTCGGGGCTCACCAGCACGTCGGCGCGGCCGAGGAGGTAGACCACGCGGCGCAGGTCCCACGCGCGCAGGTCCAGCGGCGGGTGCGCGGTGGCGGTGCGGATCGCCTCGGCCGCGGCGTTCTCGCGGGGAGAGTGGCCGCCGACCAGGATCGAGCGCGCGGCGCGGCTCTCGGCCAGCGTGTCCATCACGGCGGCGTAGCGCTCGGGCGGCCACTCCTTCTCGGGCTTGCTGGTGCCGACCACGAAGGCCACCGTCGGCCCGCCGTGCGGCGGGAGGAGACCGGCGTAGCGCGCGGCCTCGTCGTGCGTGGGGCCCAGCTCCCACGCTAGCGGCTCGGCGGGGATGCCGAGGGCGGCGAGGAATTCCAGGTACTGGTCCTGGATGTGTTGCGGCGGGTGCGGCGGAAGCTGGCGGTTGACGGGGAGCCAGCTCAGGTCGCGCGCGCGGGCGCGGTCGTACCCCAGCTTGAGCGGCGCGCGCGCGAAGCCGGCGATCACCGCGGCCTTCAGGTACGGCTGCAGCAGGATGACGAGGTCGAATTCGCGCCCGGCGAGCTCGCGGCGCACCTCCAGGAAGCCGCGCACGCCGCGCTTGCGCTCGAAGACGATCAGCTCGTCCACGGCGGGGTGGCCGCGGACCAGGCCGGCTGGGCCGGGCTGGATCACCCAGGTGACGTGGACGCCGGGGACGTGGCGCTTGAGCGCGTTCAGTACCGGCAGCGCGTGCACCGCGTCGCCCACGGCGGTGAGCAGCACGATGCAGACGCGCGCGCCTGGCCGCAGCGTCAGCGGCCGCGATACCGTGCGTCCCACAGCTCCACCTTCGTCAGCACGTCGCCCACCGTGATCCGCGGCATGCGGCCCCAGCGGCGCTTCATGGAGACCGGCGACCGTTCGCCGGGCTCGTGGTAGGCGTCCACCACCAGGTCGTGGAAGCGGTTGAAGGGGCCGGTGCGCCGCGGGTCGGCGTTGGCCATCAGGCTGATCACCGGCCGGCCGAGCGCCACGGCGATGTGCAGCGGCGCGCTGTCCAGCGCCAGCACCAGCTCCGCCGCGTCGAGGATGGCGACCAGCTTCCGCAGCCCGCTCCCGAGCGCCGAGACCGGCGGGTGCTTCGCCGCCGCGCGGACCGCGCGCTCGATCTCCTTCTCCCGCTCGGACGGGCCGCCGACGAGGACGGACGCCAATCCGTACCGCTCGTGCAGCGCGTCGATCACCGCGGCCCAGCGGTCCGGCATCCAGTCGCGGTCCGGGTTGCTGGTGGCCAGGTTGATCGCCGCGTACGGCCGGCCGACCTCCGCGACGAAATCACGCTGCCACGCACGCTCGTGCTTCCACGGGCCCAGTTGCCACTCGACCGGCTCGGGATCGACCCCCAGCGCGGCCAGGAACTCGAAGTACTGCGCCTGCACGTGCTGCGGGGGGTGCGGCGGGATGCGGCGGCTGGTGAAGAGCCAGTTCAGGTCGCGCGCCCGCGTCCGGTCGAAGCCCAGCTTCACCAGCGCCTTCCCGAGCGCCGTGACGATGCCCGCCTTGAACGCAACCTGGAGGTCGAGGATCAGGTCGAAGCGGCCGCGGCGCAGCGTCATCCCCGCGTCCAGGAGCCCGCGCCAGCCGCGCTTCGGGTCGACGACGACGATCTCGTCGACCCCAGGGTGGCCGGTTACGAGCGTGGCGGGGAGCGGCTGCAGGAGCCAGGTGAGATGGACGGTCGGGGCAGAGCGCTTGAGCGCGTTCACCACCGGCAGCACGTGCACCGCGTCGCCCACGGCGCTCATCATCACGATGGCGACGCGGGCTCCGTCCAGGTCGGTGGGCGGCACTTCAGAGCGTCACGAAGATGCGGCCCTCGTCGTCCACGCGGGTGTCGTAGCCGCGCAGGGGGACGCTGGCGGGCGGCGAGCAGACGGCGCCGCTGCGGATGTCGAAAACGGCGCCGTGCCACTCGCAGGTCAGCCTGCCGTCTTCCACCTCGCCCCCGTCCAGGGGCAGCTCCTCGTGCGTGCAGATCCCTTGCAGCGCGTAGATCTCGCCGTCCACGTTGCACAGCACGATCTCTTCGCCGCCCACCGTGAACCCGCGCGCCTCGCCCACGGGGACCGCGCTGACGCGCGTTACCTCGTATTCCGCCATGTGCCTGAAGCTCCATGTGATGTCCATCGGGCCGCGCGTGAAGTTCGGGGGCGGGGCAGGCGGTCGCAAGGCGGGAGAGCCGCGGCGATCGGCGGGGCGAATGAATTCGCGGCAACAACGACACGAAGTCCGCCTGCGCGGACTACCGGCGCCAGCGCGGCCGGGATGACGGGCGCGGGACTGGGACTGCGGGTCGATGGGGCGCTGTCCGAACTCTGGACGATGGAAAGATTCCGTACGGGGCCAACTGATCTTGGTAGAGCGGAAAATCCGCGCGGTTCCTGGGCTTCCGCGGCACGGCGCCTCCGGCACGGAGCTTGTCTATGGCACGGGCGGAAACATCCGGTCCGCCCCCTACGCAGAACGCCAACCCTCCATGCCAACCGCATCCCTCGCGCTCGAGAGACTTCTTCCCGGCGCCGGTGACCGCTCGCCCACGGTGCTGCGACGCTTCTCCGCGCCCGTTCACGCCGACCCGTCCGACCTGACCCGCCGCCGCGCCGTGTGGCTGGTGAACCTGGTGGCCACGGCGGTGATCGCCGCCGCGCTCACCGTCACCCTGGTGCCCGCCATCGGCGGCGTGGTGCACGGCTTCGCGGTCCCCGAGCAGGCCGGGTGGATGACGGCGCTGGCGATGACGGGCGCGGTGGCGCTGGCCGCGGGGCGCTACACCTGGCGGCTGCACGGGCAGGTGGCGGCGCTGCGGCGCGACCTGGCCGCCGCGCGCGAGACCGAGCGCTGGCACCGCGCGGTGGTGGAAGAGGTGGTGGACGGGGTGATGGTGGCCAGCCCCGAGGGACGGCTGGTGGAGGTGAACCAGGCCGCCTGCCTGCTGCTGGGCCGCACCCGCGAGCAGATCACCGGCCAGCGCCTGTGGGACCTGATCCCCGCCGACGACCGCCTGATCGCCCTGCGCCGCCACCAGCCGCTGGGCACCCACGGCGGCGGCCTGCGCCGCCTCCTGCGCCCCGACGGCAGCGCCCTGCTGGCGGACGTGAGCTGGTCCGCGCTGCCCGACGGACGCGTGGTCTACCTGGCGCGCGAGTGGGCGGGACGGAGGTAGTGCTGAGTGCTGAGTGCTGAGTGCTGAGTGCTGAGTGCTGAGTGCTGAGTGCTGAGTGCTGAGTGCTGAGTGCTGAGTGCTGAGTGCTGAGTGCTGAGTGCTGAGTGCTGAGTGCTGAGTGCTGAGTGCTG
>DASSME010000340.1:0-18070 GCA_035689035.1 Longimicrobium sp.
AGCGCGCGGAAGCGGCCATCGCCGACGGTGAGAGCTTCGGCGCCGAAATCCCCGCGTTCGTTACGCCCGAATTCGTGCGCGACGAGATCGCGCGCGGGCGCGCCATCATCCCCGCCAACATCAATCACCCCGAGCTGGAGCCGATGATCATCGGGCGCGCCTTCAAGGTGAAGGTGAACGCCAACATCGGGAACTCGGCCATCCGCTCCTCCATCGACGACGAGGTGGAGAAGCTCCGCTGGGCCACCCTCTGGGGCGCCGACACGGTGATGGATCTCAGCACGGGGAAGAACATCCACGAGACACGCGAGTGGATCATCCGCAACTCCCCCGTCCCCATCGGCACGGTGCCGATCTACCAGGCGCTGGAGAAAGTGGGCGGGGTGCCCGAGGAGCTGACCTGGGAGCTCTACCGTGACACGCTGATCGAGCAGGCCGAGCAGGGGGTGGACTACTTCACCGTCCACGCCGGCGTGCTGCTGCGCTACATCCCGATGACCGCGAAGCGGATGACGGGGATCGTGAGCCGCGGCGGGTCGATCATCGCCAAGTGGTGCCTGGCGCACCACCGCGAGAGCTTCCTGTACACGCACTTCCGCGAGATCTGCGAGATCATGCGCGCGTACGACGTGAGCTTCTCGCTGGGCGACGGGCTGCGGCCGGGGTCGATCTACGACGCGAACGACGAGGCGCAGTTCGCGGAGCTCAAGACGCAGGGCGAGCTGAACCGCATCGCGTGGGAGCATGACGTCCAGACCATGAACGAGGGGCCGGGGCACATCCCCATGCACCTCATCAAGGAAAACATGGACAAGCAGCTCGAGTGGTGCCAGGAGGCGCCCTTCTACACCCTCGGGCCGCTGACCACGGACATCGCGCCGGGGTACGACCACATCACCAGCGCCATCGGCGCGGCGCAGATCGGGTGGTACGGCACGGCGATGCTCTGCTACGTGACCCCCAAGGAGCACCTGGGCCTCCCCAACCGCGACGACGTCAAGGCCGGCGTGATCACCTACAAGATCGCCGCGCACGCGGCCGACCTGGCGAAGGGCCACCCTCGCGCGCAGGAGTGGGACGACGCGCTGAGCAAGGCCCGCTTCGAGTTCCGCTGGCGCGACCAGTTCAACCTGTCGCTGGACCCGGTGACGGCGCTGGCGTACCACGACGAGACCCTGCCCGCCGAGGGCGCCAAGATCGCGCACTTCTGCAGCATGTGCGGCCCCAAGTTCTGCTCGATGAAGATCACGCAGGACGTGCGCGACTACGCCGCGAAGCTGGAGGAGGCGGAAGCCGGGATGGCGGCGAAGAGCGCCGAGTTCCGGCAGAAGGGCAGCGAGGTCTACCTCCCGGTGGTGGACGCCGCCGCGCCCGGGACGGAAGTGGAGATCGAGGCCGAGGAGACGGTGGCGGCGGATTGATCGAACGAAAAAGCCTCACGGACGATCCGTGAGGCTTCTCGACCTGCCGGTCTCCCCGATCTCCCGCACATCCGGAGACAGGGCCGGGATGAAGGGCCCGTTACCGCGCGGCGACGGTGAAGGGGATCGTCCCGTGCATCGGGTGGCCATCGCGGCTCATGGTGCGCCAGGCGATGGTGTAGCGCCCGGGCGCCAGCCGCCCCTGCACGTTGGCGGTCACGGAGTGCTCCGCGCCGGCACGCACGCGCCCCAGGCGGACGGCGCGGTCGCCCGGCCCCGTCATCCGCACGCTGGTCACCGCCACCTGCGGGCTCTCGGTGAACCACAGCCGGACCACCGCGGGCGACGCCACGGTGCTGTCCGCCGCCGGGCTGGAGCGCAGCAGGTGCAGGTGGAACGCCGCCGCCTCGGCGCGGACCGCCGCCGGCCGCACTGCCACCGCCGCCCCGGCCGCGATCCCCGCCGCGGCCACCAACGCCATCATCCGGACCACACGCTTCATCCTCGCGCTCTCCATCTCGGGTTCATCCGGCGCCGCCGCGCCGCCCTCGTCTCGATACGATCCGCCCCTGTACCCCGCCGGCCCGCGTTGGTTACGTCCGCCGCGTCCCGCCGGGGCCGGTCGTGCGCCGAAACATACGCCGTGCGCGTCACAGGGGCGAGACGAGGCCGTCGCGGATCGTCCAGCGCGGCAGGCGCCCGCCGTGGATCACCACGTCGGTCTCCTTGGGCGAGGTGAGGATCACCTGGCCGCCCTCGGCCTCGTCGATCCACTCGATGATGCGGCGGCTGCGGCCGGGGTCCAGCTCGGCGAAGACGTCGTCCAGCAGGATCACGCTCTCGCGGCCGCGCGTTTCGCGGATCGTCTCGGCCTCCACCATCCGCAGCGCGATGGCGGCGGTGCGCTGCTGGCCGCCGCTGCCGTAGGTGCGCAGGTCCAGCGGCTGCCCGTCGGCCTGCTGCGTGGTGAAGCGCAGGTCGTCACGGTGCGGGCCGGCCAGCGTCATCCCCCGCGCCTGCTCGCGCTCGGCCACGCGCTCCAGCTGGTCGCGGAACGCCCGGGCCACGTCTTCGGCCGGCGGCGTGGGCTCGGGAAGGTCTACCGAGGGGGCGAAGGCGATGAAGCCCGGCTGCCCGCCCGCCACCCGCGCGTACTGCGCCGCGAAGCTGGCCTCCCGCCGCGCCACCCACCGCGCCCGCGCGCCGATCACCCGGCTCCCGCTGGCGATCAGCGTGTCGTCGAAGGCCTGCACCAGCGCGCGCGAGGCTCCCTGCCGCAGCAGCGTGTTGCGCTGGAACAGCGCCTGGCGGTAGCGCTGCAGCGCGCCCAGGTACCCCGGCTCGGCGAGCGACAGGACGATGTCGAGAAAGCGCCGCCGCTCGCCCGGCCCGCCCGCCACCAGCTCCACGTCCACGGGCGAGAAGATGACGGCGCCGACCAGGCCGAGCGCGTCACCCAGGCGTTCGGGCTCGGCGCCGTTCACCACCACCTTCTTCTTGCGCCGCCGCCGCTCGAACGCCGCGGCGAGGGTGCGGTCGGCCCCGCCGGGCGCGGACAGCGTTCCCTCGATGCGAAAGACCTCTTCGCCGAAGCGGACCAGCTGCTCGTCGGGGGCGCCGCGGAAGGAGCGGAAGATCTCGAGGTAATAGACCGCCTCGAGCAGGTTGGTCTTCCCCTGCCCGTTGTCGCCGATGATGGCGACCCCCTCGGGCGGAAGCTCCACCACCTGCTCGCCGAAGTTCCGCCAGTTGCGCAGGTGCAGCCGCGAGAGGTACACGCTAGCGGATCCGGCTCACGCCGCGGTCGCGGACCTCGTACTGGAACGGCCGCGGCTCGCTGCGCGCCACCCGCTTCATCTCGGGCCAGTGGCGGATCACCGTCTGGACGATCTTGCAGAAGTCGGGAGAGCGCCGGCCGGGGAGGAGGAAGAACGCGCCGACGGCGAATTCGCGCAGCGCGGCCAACTCGTGGTGCCTTCGCCTGATGTTCACGTCGCGCGAAACGATGCACCAGTTCCGCTCGCCCGCGTAGCGGATCCACGTTTCGTCGGGCGTGCCGCGCGCGAAGATCTGGTTCACGTGCTGCGCCTGCTCGCCCAGCACGCCGAGTGCCTCGGCAAGCCCCGAGGGCAGGTTCGCTTCGAACAGAAACCTTACGCTGCCTTCAGCCATTGCTCGAAGCGGGCGGACGACTGGACGTGGCGTTGGGGAACCCTGTACAGCCAGGCGACGTGTTCCAGCGCCTTCCCGGGGTTGGACCGCTGCTCCGCCTCCAGCGCTTCGGCCAGCGCCCGCGTGGGGATTCCGGCTTCCGCCACGATCGGCTGGCCGCGTGTAGATGCCGGTTCCGATCATCGATGCTCGGCTGGGTAAAGGAAGGATCCGGCCCCTCCCCAAAGATAAGCCGAAGCCCTTGAAGACGTAAGTTTCAGCGGGGCACGTGATGAGCCCTGCGACGCATCTTCAGACTCCCGCCACGCCCTCGTGGCGCAGAAGCCAGCGCTTGGTGTCCGTCGTCTTGCCGCCCGCCGCCTCGCCGGCGTAGCCGCCGATGCCGTCCGTGGCGACCACGCGGTGGCAGGGGATCACGATCGGGACCGGGTTGTGGCGATTGGCCTGCCCGATCGCCTGCATCCCCTTCGGCCGCCCCACCTGCGCGGCGATGTCGCGGTACGTGCGCGTTTCGCCGAAGGGGATCGACCGGAGCGCCTCCCACACCCGCCGGCGGAACTCCGTCCCCTCGGGCGCCAGCGGCAGGTCGAAGTCGCGGCGCGTTCCGGCGAAGTACTCGCGGAGCTGCTGGGCGACCGTCCACCCCAGCGCGTCGTCGCGGGTGGGCTCCACGCGGGTGCCGGCGGGGGGATGCGCGCCCTGTGGCCAGTAGTGGATGGCGCGCACCGCCCGTCCGTCGTGCTCCACCAGCAGCGGGCCCACGGGGGAGGGAAGCAACAGGCGGTGCAGCGTCGCGGAGGGCGCCAGGCGAGCCATCAGTCGGTCGCGGCGGAGGGGGACGACGGGTGGTTCGCGATCCCGAAGAACCAGCCGATCCCCCGGCGGAGCAGGAAGTCGGTCCACAGGACGATGGGATACAGGATCGCCAGGTTCAGCGCCAGCGCGGTGTAGAAGTGCGGATCCGCGAGCGCGGCGGCGGGCTGCGCGTCCATCGCCCGCAGCACCTGCGTGAAGGACAGCACCGGCCACCCCAGCGCACCGAAAACCCCCATCCCCATCCCGGGCAGCCGGCGCAGCAAGGCCAGGTCGCTGCGCCCGTCCACGCGCCGAATGGTGCGCCAGCTCCACCACGCGAGGGCGCTCCATCCAATCGCGAACGCCACCAGCAGCGCAATCCAGATCATCGGCACCTCACCTCAAAGACCCCGCGCGCGCCCGGACGGGACGCAGGCGATCATTCGAATTACACTCAGCACTCAGCACTCAGCACTCAGCACTCAGCACTCAGCACTCAGCACTCAGCACTCAGCACTCAGCACTCAGCACTCAGCACCGCCGTTCACCGCCCCGTGAACTCGGCCTTCCGCTTCTCCAGGAACGCCTGCATCCCCTCGCGCATGTCGGTGGTGGCGGCGAGGAGGCCGAAGAGGTTGGATTCGAGGGCCAGCCCGTCGTCCACCGACATCTCCATCCCGCGGGTGGCGCACTCGATGGCGAGGGCGACGGCGACCGGGCCGTTCGCGAGGATCGTCGACATCATCTTGCGCGCGGCGTCCATCAGCTCGGCCTGGGGGACCACCTTGTTGGCCAGGCCGATGCGGTACGCCTCGTCGGCCTTGATGAACTGTGCGGTCAGCATCAGCTCCAGCGCGCGCCCCTTGCCCACGATGCGGGGCAGGCGGAGCGTGCCGCCGTAGCCGGGGATGATCCCCAGCTTCACCTCGGGAAGGCCGAACTGCGCGTTCTCGCTGGCGATGCGGAGGTGGCAGGCCAGCGCCAGCTCGCACCCGCCGCCCAGCGCGAACCCGTTCACCGCCGCGATCACCGGCTTGCGCGACAGCTCGATGCGGCGGAACACCTCCTGCCCCAGCCGGCTCACCAGCACGCCGTCCACCGGCCCCATCCTGGCCAGCTCGGCGATGTCCGCGCCGGCCACGAACGCCTTCTCGCCCACGCCGGTCAGGATCACCCCGCCCACGTCGTCGCGGCCGGTGATCTCGTCCACCGCCTGCCCCAGCTCGCGGATGGTCTGCTCGTTGAGCGCGTTCAGCTTGTCGGGCCGGTTCACCGAAAGGACGGCGATGCGGTCCTGCACCTCGAGCGTCAGGTTGCTGTATTCGGCCATGGTCGCGGCAAAAGGATCGGGTCGGCGATGTGGTTCGAGGCACGACAAGCTACCCGCGCGTGCAAGGTGTTGCAACGGCGGCGGAATACGAGCGCGATACGATTGAGCCCTTGCGTCGTGCAAAAAGCCGCAGCAGATTCCACTCGTCCAGACCGTCACTCACTTCGGGCATCTTTCGCGGCGATGAACCAGATCTTCGGATATCCAGCGGTTGTCTGGGCCACACGGTTCCTGCTGCTCCTGGTACTCGTGGTGGCCGGATGGATCTTGCTCCTGGCCTGCGCCCGGTACTTCCGCCCTAAACACATCCGTGCGATGCTGGGTGCGGACCTGCCCAAGGTGGAAGAGCTCGGCGCGGAGTTCCACGGTTTCAAGGCCAAGCTCCGCTTCAATGCGCAAGCCGCGGCGCTGAACGTGCTGGAGAATCGAATGGACGTGATCGAAACCGCTGTCGGGCGGCTCTGGACGATCACGGAGGAGCACAGCCAGGGCCTCACCGGGCTGAGCCTGGAGAAGGAAGGGGGAAATGTCGAGTAGCAACGTCCACATCGAGAACGCCCGCCGAATGCTGGAGCAATGGCGTCCGGACCCGGCCGTCCGCGAGGAACTCCGCAAGAAGACGCTGCTGGCGCTTCTCGTAGCGAACGGCATCCACCTGCCGAATGCCGAGCAGCTCGACAGCGCCGCGCTGCGCCGGGTGCTGGACGAATCGACGGAGGGATCCTCGATCGCCCATCTCAACGGGCGCTGACCGGCACACGGGATTCCAACGCCGCCGCCAGCATCCGAAGCCGGTACGGGCATGGACGGAGGCGGGCGGCCCGGAGCCCCGGACCGCCCGCCGCCGTTCCATCCCCTCACGTCACCCGCGGTGTCGCATCGCGGGGCGATCCCGTCACGCCGTCGCGGCCGCCATCAGCCCCGCCGCCTCCAGCGCCTCGCGCACCTTGCGGCGGTCCTTCCCGGGCAGCGGCTTCAGCGGCGGGCGGGGGGCGCCGCCGTGCATCCCCAGCTCGTCGAGCGCGGCCTTGATCCCGCTGTTCCCCAGGTCGGCCACCACGGCGCGGTGCAGCGGGGCCAGGCGCTCCTGGAGGCGCCCCGCGTCGGCGAAGCGCTCGTCGAAGAACGCCTGGCAGAGGGCGGCGCACTCGGCGGGGGCCAGCAGCGCGATGGCCAGGATCCCACCCACCGCGCCGGTCTCCAGCGAGCCGTACAGCATGGCCCCGCTCCCGGCCAGCACCTGCGCGTTGCGGCCGCAGGCGTCCACCATCGCCGCCATCGCCTTCAGGTCGCCGTGGCTGTCCTTGATGCCGACGATGTTGGGGTGCTTCGCCAGCTCGCCCACCAGCCCGGCGGGGAGCTCCACGGTGCTGAAGCGCGGCGGCACCTGGTACAGGATCACCGGCACCGGGCTGGCGTCGGCGACGGCGGTGTAGTGGTCGCGCAGCGCGTCGGGCGTCATCGCCGGGCGGTAGTACGACGGCGGCTGCACCAGCACCGCGTCGGCGCCGGCCTCGGCCACCGCGCGGGTGACGCGGATGGTGGCGCGGGTCGATTCCGCGCCGGTGCCGGCCAGCAGCAGCCGGCCGCCGTCCACCACCGTGCGGGACGCGTCCGTCAGCCGCACCTTCTCGTCCGCGTCCAGCAGCGGCCCCTCGCCGGTGCTGCCGAACAGCACCACCCCGGCCAGCGGCGCCTCGAGCCAGCGCCGCAGGTTGGCCCGCATCGCCACCGCGTCGGCCTCGCCCGTCACCGGGTCGAAGGGGGTGGTGACGGGGGCGAACACTCCTCTCAGGTCCATCGTCTCACCCGGTCCGTCGGTTTCCGCCTTTGGAAGGCTCCCAATCTACCCCGTCCCGTTTCCGCCGGACAGCGCTCCGCTCCGCATCCGGGCCGGACCACCGGTCCAGCCGCGGCTCATCGACCGCCATGTCCTTGCTTCCGGGACGAACGCGGGGGTCTGCAGCCAGCGCGGAGCCCCCGCTCCCGACCCACCGTGCCACCTCACATCACCGTCACCGTGCCGTCCCACGCGGTGACGCTGCGGCCGCCGCCCAGCACGTGCACCACGCGCACGCGCTGTGCCCCGGCCGGCACGCCGGTGAGCTGGCCCGCGTAGTTGTGCCAGGTGATCACCTGCGTGCAGATGTCGGCGGTCTGGGTGGCGGTCACCGTCACCACGATCGAGCGCCCGGCGTCGTTGACCGCGGAGAGCGTCCAGCAGGGCGTGCTGGTCTGGATCGTCCCGCTGAAGTCGATGCTCCCCACGCCGCCCGTCACGCTCTGCGCCTGCCCGGCGCTGGAGCTTGCCGACGACGCGAACGTCATCGCGAAGCTGGCGCCGCCCCTGGCGGTCAGCGGATGGTCGGGCGCGGTCACGTCGCGCGCTCCGCACGCGGCGGCCACCGCCAGCACCGCCACCGCCATCATCCTCCTGAACGTCCCGTACATGCAACCCTCCCTGCAGAAGGGAAGAACGTGTGCCCGCGTACATCCCGTCGGAGGCTCCCCACTTCGGCCTCCGGATTGAATGCTACGCCTCGCGAAGGCGCTCCGGTGTCGGGACCCGTTCGCGATCGTGTGGGCGGGGGTCCGGGGGAACGCCGTGGGCAGGATGGGAACATGCGGCGTCGGACATGCTCCCACGCCGTCCGGTGGATGGGGAGAGTCTGGTCCGCATCCGTGCGGCACGCTGGACACGGCCGCCACCCAGACGCCGGATTGTGTCAGAGATGGACATCGGTGCCCCGCCCACGCCCCACTCTGCGGCAGCGCTGGTACGAACCGCGGGCCGCCGCGATCGGCCAGGCGGATGCCGCGCGACGCGGCACAAACGCGAAACCATTTGAATTTCGCGCACTTCCGCGCGCTGCGGGGGCGGCGCGCGGCGGCTGGCGGCGCGGCGGTCCGCTACTTGACAGGAGGGATCGTACCGCGGGACATTTCTGACAAAACCGGTCGGCCCCACAGCGACCGCGCGCGAGCCGGAGGAGACCATGGCACGGCACAACCGCGAAGGGCAGGGCGAAGACCAGCGGGGGCGCAACTACGTGATCGGCTACCAACCCGACTGGTTCCGCCACGTGAAGGTCACCCGCGAGCTGGACACGGGCCGCCAGAGCACCAAGACGCTGGTGCGCAACCCCGAGCCGCCCGCGCAGGAGCCGGGGCGCAAGGTGCGCACGCACATCAGCGCCCCCGAGCTGGGGCTGGACTTCGAGGTCAGCCTCGACGACCCGCGCCACGTGGTGCGGCGCATCGTGGTGGAGACCGTGGTTCCCGAGGGTGAAGACTCGGGCGAGGTGATCGCCTTCAGCGTGTCGCGCTGCGACGACCACGCGGCCGACGAGTGACCCCGCCGGCGGAGCGCCCTCCCCGCCCGCTCCGCCACCGCATCATCGCGGTTTCCTTTTCTCCCTGAATTCCGTCCAGCCCCGTCTCGATGATACTGCAAGCCCCCGCGCCCACGCCCAACATCCAGCTGCTCTTCGTCGTGGCCGGGGGGGTGGTGGTCAGCGTGGTGGTGTTCACCGGCGCGGTGATCCTGGCGCTGCTGCGGCGCAGCGACCGCCGCCGCGTGGAAGAAGAGAAGCTCGCGGCCATCGGCACCGCCACCGCGCGGATCCTGCACCAGATCAAGAACCCGCTGCAGACGATCGTGCTGCACGCCGACATCCTGCAGGACGAGCGCATCGTGAGCGAGGCGCACCAGCGCCGCGAGGTGTGCGAGGCCATCGTGGGCGAAAGCCAGCGGCTGGTGGCAATGCTCGACGAGCTCTCGGTGTACGCCAGCGGCGCGCGGCGCACGCTCAACCGGCGCCCGGTGCGGCTGGACGACGTGGTGCGGCAGGTGGCCGACGTGGAGGCGCGCGAGGCCGCCGAGACCGGGCTGGTGGTGGAGGCCGCCGACCTGTCCGAGGCCACCGTCTACGGCGACGCCTACTACCTGCGGCAGGTGTTCGAGAACCTGGTGCGCAACGCGCGCGAGGCCATGCAGGGGCAGGACGACCCCGCGCGGCTGCGCGTCTCGGTGGGCCGGCAGGGCGGCAGCGCCGAGGTGCGCGTGGCCGACAACGGCCCCGGCATCGCCCCCGAGAACCTGCAGAGCATCTTCCAGCCGTTCGTCTCCACCAAGGGGAAGGGGATGGGGCTGGGGCTGGCGATCTGCCGCGAGATCGTGGAGGGCCACGGCGGCCGGCTCGAGGTGGAGAGCACGCTGGGCCGCGGCACCACCTTCACCGTTTCCCTCCCGCTCTACACCGAGACCCCCGCGCTCGCCGCCGCCTGACGTTCCTCCTTGCGACGCCGTTCGACAACGACAGACGAACGGCCGGGTTCGGGCGTGTCCCTCCGCTGCGCTCCGGGCCGGGCTGCGCGCGCGGTAGGCAACGATACCGCCGTTGCCAACCGCGCCGGGCCCGCTCCGGGCAAACTGCCGCCCTCAGCGTTCCCGGCCCTCCGGGCGCGCATCCCTCACGCAACCAACGACTTACGCAAAGGCCCGGGATCGCTCCCGGGCCTTTTCCGCTCCTCCCGAATGCCGCTACCCGGTGTAGTAGACGATATCACTCGGGTCCGGACACCCGGTCACGATCACGTGACACCAGTTCACCTGTGAAGCACACGCCAGTGGACCGCTTTCATCGGGGTCCGCGATGGTGTTGTCCGGCTCGTACAGGTGGGCGCGGACGGTCTCCCGGCCTGCTTGCCCAAACGAGGCCGTCTCGAATGAATTCACCCGCAATGTCTCCAATTTCAGCTTGGTGCGTCTCACGATTGGCTCCCTGTCTGAAAGGTTTCGGAACAGCAGGCCTTACGAGCTTACAAGATATGTCCTCAATAGTGATTGCCGTCAAAGGAATTTTTCTCGGGCTCTTCATGACGCAGGAGGGCCCGGGATCGCTCCCGGGCCTTTTCCGCTCCTCCGAACGCCGCTACCCGTGCGTCAGCAAAGGGAGGTGATCACGTAGTTGCAGGTGCTCGTGGACTCCACGCACCCGGTCGCGGTAGGCGTCACGTGACACCATTCCACCGCCAGTGAAGCACACGCCAGGGGACCGCTTTCATCGTAGTCCGCGATGGTGTTGTCCGGCGCGTAGAGGTGGGCGCGGACGGTCCCGCGGCCTGCTTGCCCGAACGGGGCCGTCTCGAATGAATCCACCTGCAATGTCTCCAGCTTCAGCTTGGTGCGTCTCACGATTGGCTCCCTGATCCAGGGTTCGGAACAGCAGTCCTGCGGGGACACTCACATAGTGTCGTTAAATATGTATATTGTCAAAGGAATTTTTCGCCCTCTCCTCATGACGCACGAAAGCCCGGGATCGCTCCCGGGCCTCTTTCGTACCTCCGTACCCCGTACTTTCGTACTCGTCCTACCGCTCCGCCGCCATCTCCACCACCAGGCGCCCGGTCTCGTCGCGGCCGGCGAAGAGCAGGTACGTCACCAGCCCCGTGGCCAGGAGCGCGGCGAGCGCCAGCTTCAGCTCGGCGGGGAGGCCCGAGGGTGACACGCAACCCTCGAAGATCCCGGCCACCACCAGCATCAGCGCCGTGCCGCCGATCAGGCTCACCGCCTCGCGCGCGCGCCGCACCAGCGCCTCGCGGCGGGTGAGCCGGCCGGGGAGGAGCAGCGCCGAGCCCATCCACAGCCCCGCCCCGCCCGCGATGCAGATCGCCGTGAGCTCGATCACGCCGTGCACCAGCAGGAACGACCAGATGTACAGGTTGGCGCCGTAGTTGGCGAACACGCCGGTCACCGCGCCCACGAGCACGCCGTTGAACACCAGCATCAGCGCCGTGCCGACCCCCGCCAGCAACCCGCCGGCGAAGGCGCCGAAGGTGACCTGCGTGTTGTGCTTCATCAGGTCGATCGACATCCGCCCCGAGCCGCCGAAGTCATCGGCGCTGATATAGGCCTTCCCCTGCGCCTGGCGGCTCTCGGCCTCCTCGGCGCGCTCCATCATCGCGGGGCCCAGCATCCTCCGGCCCAGCCCGGGGTCCTGCCGCACCGCCGCGAAGGTGATCACCGCGGGGAGGTACAGCAGCACCGCCGCCACGGCGATCGGCCGCCACAGGCGCCGCACCAGCGCGGGGAAGCCGCTGGTCATCCACCGCCGCACGCCGATCCAGCGGCGCTCGGGCGCGTGGTACAGCAGGTTGTGCCCGGCGCCCACCGCGCGCTCCAGCATGAAGAGCAGCTCGGGCGAGCCCCCGTAGGTGCGCGCCCGTGCCAGGTCGGCCGCCACCTCGCGGTACAGCCCCGCGAAGCGCGACACCCGCGCCTCGCCCATGCCGGCCAGCCCGCGGGCGCGCGCCTCGTCGAGCATGCGGTGGTACTCGTCCCAGTTCGCCTTCTGGCGGCGGAAGAGCGCGGTGGCCTGCCCGGACCCGGCCCGCCCTCCCGCGCCCGAGGCGCGGCGGCGCACGGTCTCTTCCTGGTGCACCATCCCCAGGAACTGGTCGGCGGTCATGCGCAGCGCGCGCGGGTCGGCGCCCACGCGCGGGGCCAGGCGCTGCGTGAGCGTGCCCGAAAGCTGCCCGCGCACCGCGAACTCGAGCGTGGCGCGCCGCTGCACGTACATCGACAGCGCGCCGTACTCCTGGTCGGTGAGCACCGGGCGGCCCACGGCGGCGGGGGCGTCGGGGGTGCGGTCCTCGGGGATCGGCTGCCCCGTGCGGTCGCGCACCACCACGGTGCCGGCGGCGATGTCGCCCAGCCGCTTGGTGCGCGGGTGCAGCATCATGGACAGCCCGGCCACGCCCCACGCGAACCCCGGCTGCATGTCGATCAGCCGCAGCAGGTTGCGCACGGCCGCGGCGCGGAAGGTGACCGGGAAGCCGCCCTCCTGCACCACCCGGATGCGCATCGCCTTCTTGCCGATGGTCTGCCCGTCGCGGAAACCCTCGTAGTATACGCGGTACCCCCACGTCACCAACCACCAGGCCAGCCCCACGAACGCCACGAAGATCGAGCCGCCGGGCACGATCCCCATCCCCGTGCTGGCCTCCGCCGCGCCGGTCGCGATCAGCCCCAGCCCCAGCACGATCCCCACCAGCGCCAGGATCAGCCAGTCGATCAGCGTGGCGGTGAAGCGCGAGCCCAGGTCCGCCAGCTCGTAGCCCACGGACACGTGCTCGGGCGTTTCGACGTCCACCTGGCGGTCGTTCAGCGCGTACGCTGCGGCGGCTTGGGCCATGTACGGTCGGGTCGGTGTGAAGCAGGGAGATGGAGCGAGGTGCGGACCGCGTCGGGGGCGCGGGCGCCGTGAACGGGTGCGCCAGTGCGTGAGTGCGTGAGTGCGTGAGTGCGCGAGTGCGGTCGGGTGAAGCGCGCGCCCGCGAACCGTCCGAATCTAATCGCCCCACGCCGGGCGAGCGAGTGCCCGCACCGCCGCACGCACGACGAATCCCCCCGCGAGCACCGCCGCGCCCAGGCCGATCGTACGCGGGGCCAGCGACGCGGCCAGGCCCAGGCACGCCGCCAGTCCCACGGCGGGGACGGCGGACGGGTACAGCCGCGCGGCGCGCGGCATCCGCAGCGCGGCCAGGTTCGCCACGGCGTAGTAGAGGAGGATGGCGAAAGTCGCCGCGGGAACGATGGCCGCCAGCGTGCCGAACGCCGCCGCCAGCGCCGCGCCGGCGCCCACCAGCAGCACCGCGCGCACGGGCGCGCCGGAGCGCGGGTCCACCCGCGCCAGCGCCGCGGGGAGGTCGCCGCGCCGGGCCATCGCGAACACCATCCGGCTCAGGCCGAGCAGCTGGGAGAGGAGAACGCCCAGCATGGCGCAGACGGCGCCGGCCGCCACCGCCGGCTCCAGCGCGGGGAACCGCATCGCCCGCGCGGCCTGGGCCAGCGGCGCCCCGCTCCGCGCCAGCACCGCCGCCCCCGCGCCGCCCACCGCCGCCACCCCCACCAGCAGGTAGAGGACCGACACCCCCGCCACCGTCACCAGGATCGCGCGCGGGATCGTCCGCCGCGGGTCGCGCACCTCCTCGCCCAGCGTGGCCACGCGCGCGTAGCCCGTGTACGCGAAGAAGAGCAGCGCCGCCGCCCGCAGCACGCCGCCCGCCCCGGCCGGCGCGAACGGCCGCAGGTTCGCCGCGTCGAAGCGCGCCAGCCCCGCCGCCGAGAAGGCGAGCAGCGACAGGGTCGAGACGGCCACGATCGCCAGGTTGACCGTGCTCGACTTCTTCACCCCCAGCGCGTTGACGACGGTGAAGAGCACGACCGCCGCCAGCGCCACCGCGCGCCCCGGCAGCCCCGGCGCGATGCGCTCCAGGTACGCGGCGATCCCCAGGCCCACCGTCCCCGCCGCGGCGGTCTTGCTGGCCAGGAACATCCACCCCGCCGCGAACCCCGCCCACGGGTGCAGCACGCGGTAGCCGTACTCGTAGGTGCCGCCCGCCTGCGGATACTCCGCCGCGAGCTGCGCCGAGCTGAGCGCGTTGGCGGCGGCGGCCAGGGCGGCCAGCGGCAGCGCCAGGAGCAGCGCCGGCCCCGCGATCCCCGCGGCCAGCCCGGTGACCACGAAGATCCCGGCGCCCACGATGGCGCCGAAGCCGATCCCCACCGCGTCGCGCAGCCCCAGCTCGCGCCGCAGCCCCGGTGCTTGGTCCGCCCGCCCCACGGCGATAGGTTGTCCCTTGGATTCGCGCATGGCTTCAATCTCGCCGCCGTCTTCGTCCCGGGCTACCCGCAGGCGCCCGCCGGCGGCGCCGCGAGAAAGGCCTTGTCGGGTTTTCGTGGGAGTTCGCGAGTGCGCGCGCCGCTCACCACGCCACCCCGTCCGCCCCCGCGGACTTCGCGGACGTCGCGGAGTTCAACGACGCCCGCGACGGTCTGCGCCCGAGCCGGACGCACTCACGCACTCACGCACCTGTTTCTATCGGACCCCGTGCCCTACACCGAATCCCCCGGCGTCCACCGCATCGACCTGAACTGGAACGGGTACCCCGGCCAGGTCGCCGCCTACCTCTACGACGGCGGCGGCGAGCTGGCGGTGGTCGAGACCGGGCCGGCCAGCACCCTCTCCGCCGTCCTCGACGCGATCGGCGCCATCGGCCGCGAGCCGGCGGAGGTGACGCACATCCTGGTCACGCACGTGCACCTGGACCACGCGGGGGGCGCCGGCGCGCTCCTGCGCCACACGCCGCGCGCCCGCGTGCACGTGCATCCGCGGGGCGCGGCGCACCTGGCGGACCCCTCGCGCCTGGTCGCCAGCGCCACGCAGCTGTACGGGGGGATGATGAACACGCTCTGGGGCGCGATGGTCCCCGTCCCCGAAGACCGCCTCGTCATCCTGAACGACGGCGACGAGGTGCGGGTCGCCGGGCGCCGCCTGCGCGCGGTGGACACCCCGGGGCACGCGTACCACCATCACGCCTACCACGATCCCGAGGCGGGGCTCGTCTTCACCGGCGACGTGGGCGGGATCCGGATCGAGCGGCTCCCCTACGTCAGCGCGCCCACGCCGCCGCCCGACATCGACCTGCGCGCGTGGCGGCGGAGCATCGACCGGTTGCGCGACCTCGATCCCTCGCTGCTGCTGCTCACCCACTTCGGCGGCGTGGCGGACCCGGCGTGGCACCTGGACGACCTTTCCGGCCGCCTGGATGCGTGGGCGCGCTGGATCGCCGAGCAGGCCGCCGCCGGCACCGACGCACCCACCCTGGCCACCGCGCTGGCCGAGCGCGCCGGCGCCGACATCGTCGCCGCCACCGGCAGCGCCGACGCCGCCCGCGCCTACGAGCTGGCCGTGCCGTACCCGATGATGGCCGCCGGGCTGGAGCGCTGGTGGAAGAAGCTGGGGAGCCACGAAGGCCTGCCGCGGTGAATCCCCCGCGGCGGCGCACCGGAGGGGGACGATCCACGGACGGTGCGCCTGAACACGGGCGCGGTCGTCTCGACGGTTTCGGCTCCATACGGGCGGCGGGCGATCCGGGTCGGACCTCGGAGCGGGTAGCTCATGCGGCGGCCGGCCGCGCCGCGCCCCTCGCTTCGCGAGCGCGAAATCCTTGTTGTCACGCGTAAATCGGGACGGGGGGCGCGCATCCATTCCCCGCCGGACGACGGCGGAACCCGCCGGCTGGTGGAAACGGCCCTGTCGCGTGGTCGTAACTGTTTTGGTGGCATAAGGGTAGGCGGAACCGCCGCACGTGCCGACGGGTAGACAAGCACGAATCCGCCGATGTATAGTTATGCACTCCGCGTAACGGTTATTCTGGCTGTCGCGTCCCCGCGCCACGGACGTGAAGTACGGAACGTGCAGTGCGGGTGCGGGTGGACGCGAGTGCGCGGGCGGGGCGTGCGGGTGCTTGACAGCGCATGCGGCGCGCTCCAGTTTGGGGCCCTGCGTCTGGCGGCACCTCGTTTCGCGCATCCCAGGGGAACTTCCGATCCCTCCGTCACGCACCCAGCCGGCGCGTGACGGAGTTTCGATCTAACGTTCGATACGGGATCTTTTCGGGCGGTGCGGCGGGGGGTCAGAATCGGCGAAAGCCGTTCGTTGTACAGGCGGCCGGCCATGCTGCCGCCGCGCCCGGCACCAGCGGGCGCAACCAGGAGTCACACCACCGGGGGGACGGCATGTTCAACAAGCTGGACCGGAAGCGCCGCAGCTTCTGGACACCATGGAGCATCGGGCTGGCGATCGCGCTGCACGCCTTGCTCGGGTTCGGGGTCTGGAAGACCGGTTTCGGCGATCCGGCCAAGAAGAAGAACGAGGAGCTCGTCGACTACGTGGAGGTCGAGGAGAACAAGCCCAAGGAGCCCGAGCCGCCCAAGCCCGAGGAGCCGCCGCCACCCCCGCCGCCCGAGCCCGAGGCTCCGCCGCCGGTGGTGAAGGGCTTCCAGGAGCTGGTGCCGCCCGAGCAGCCGCCCACCGAGATCAAGGCGCCCGACCCGAACCAGACGGCGGTCAACGCCAACGACTTCTCGGGGGTGGGCAAGGCCGGCGGCGTGGCCAACGGCGTGGAGAACGGCGTCGCGCAGAACACCGAGCAGCGCACCGCGCCGCCCGACGAGGGCACCTACGAGCTCAGCGCGGTGGAAGAGCAGCCCGAGCTCACCAACCGCGGCGAGGTGGCGCGCCAGATGTCGCGCAACTATCCGCCGCTGCTGCGCGACGCGGGGGTGACCGGCACCGTCACCATCCGCATGCGCGTGAACGAGGACGGCAAGGTCGACCCCGAGAGCATCTCGGTGGAGAACTCCACGCACGAGGCGTTCGGCGACGCGGCCAAGCGCGTGGTGGAGCGGATGCGCTTCCGCCCGGCCAAGGTGGGCGGGCGCGCGGTGAAGGTGTGGGTCACGCTCCCGGTGACGTTCCAGCTGGAAACCTGACGGCCTGAGGGCGTCGGGACCGGGCTCGGCGCGGCGCCGCGCCCGGTGGTGGTGTGAAGAATGCGGCGCCGTTCAGGCGGGCGGGCGCCGGACAGACAGCAACTCTCAGGCACGCGCGGCAGCGCAGAGGAGAAACAAGCAATGGATTTCGCCAAGATCTGGGCCGACACCGGCGCGTTCAACAGGGGGATCGTGATCCTGCTCGCCCTGATGAGCGTGGTGTCCCTTTCGGTGGCGGTCACCAAGTGGCTGCGCTTCCGCAAGATGGCCAAGGCCACCCGCGCCTTCGCCCCCATCTTCTCGCAGGCGCTGGAGAACGACAACATCCCCGAGGCGCTGGCCGCGGCCGACCAGTACCCCGGCAGCCACGTGGCCCGCGTGCTGGGCGAGTCGCTGCGCGAGGTGGCCCCGCTCCTCGAGGACCCGCGCGCCGCGGGCGCCGCGATCGTCTCCTGCGAGCGCAGCGTGGAGCGTGAGCAGATCCTGCTGGCGAACGACCTGAAGAGCGGCCTGGGGCTGCTCGCCACCATCGGCGCCACCGCGCCGTTCGTGGGGCTGCTGGGCACCACGCTGGGCATCATCCGCTCGTTCATGGGGATGGGCGAGGGCGGCGCCGGCCTCGAGTCGGTGTCGAGCGGTATCGCCGAGGCGCTGATCGCCACCGCCATCGGCCTGGTGGCGGCCATCCCCGCGGTGTGGCTGTACAACTACTTCACCGCCCGCCTGGACACGCTCTTCTCGGAGCTGGCCTACGCCGGCCGCGAGATGATCGACTGGATGATGACGCGCCAGGCCCGCCGCGAGCTGTCGGCCGGCGGCAACCCCACCTTCCACGGGGACTGAGGCCATGGCTGGAGGAGGCCACCTCGGCGGGGCCGCCGGCTTCGGCGGCTCGCCCCTCCCGACGGTCGCGGGGGTGAACTCGGACGTGAACGCCGACATCAACGTCACGCCGATGATCGACGTGATGCTGGTGCTGCTGATCATCTTCATGGTGGTCACCCCGGCGCT
>DASSME010000341.1:0-5070 GCA_035689035.1 Longimicrobium sp.
GGTGCGGAGCGATCCGCTTCGAGCATCCCAAACTCCACACGGCGAGGCCATCGTGCCCTACACGCTCAACATCGAATTCGCTGGGCTGTGCCTGTTTGTGGCGCAGGCTTCCACCGGCGCGGGTGTGCCGAACAAGATGCACGTCGTCATGCCAGTGAGGGCCGGGGGAGGTGAACATTCCCTGCACCGGCACGTGCCGCTCCTGGTGTTCAACACCGGTCACCTGAATGGGAAGGCACCTGTCCCGGGAGTCGACGCGCACGTGCTGCTGCGCGACCTCTTCTTCGAGCTCCCCGGGACCGGCGCGTCGTTGAAGATCTGTCCCGACATCGCCGACCTGACCCCGGTGACCACCGGCCATCCCCTCATTCCCGGCGTGCTCGAGGATTCGGACCTCATCACCACGCGGTTCACGCTGGTGAACGGGGAGATGACCGGGCTGTTCGCCGGTGCGTGCTGGGAGTGGACCGCGGGTGAGGTTCGCCGTATCGCGCATCGGGTTCGCTGGACCGCCAAGATGCCGGACGAAGAGCTGTCCCTCGAACTCAAGGGCTTGCATCCGGAGGGTGACCCGATGACGATCACCCTGAAACCGCTGGGCACCGACCCGATCATCACGCTCGAGGTTCACCACTCACCACCGGGAGACCTCCCGCCCGAGGCAGGAGAACCCGAAGAGCCGGCGCTCGACGAAGAGGCCCAGCACTTCGGAACCTATTACAGCCTGTTCCCGGCGGGCACGCCCGTTCAGGTGCCAAAGTTCAAGAGCGTAAAGGCGTGCACGCCCAAGGGTGGTACGGGGTGCGAACTGCTGGGAGACCAAGGCGGAAGTCCGTACACGTGCATGGTGGCGGGCTACACCGGTCCCTGACCGTCCGGTCAGCCGCGGTCCCCGCTGGCGGCCGCAAGCCGTGAACAAGACACCAGCGTGTCCACGATGAGCCACTCGATCTCACTCCACGTGGGGGTCTGGAAGCCCGGCCAGTGCGACGGCGACGAGCTTTCAGGCCCCCGGGCCGACCCGTTCGCGATGGCCGCGATCGCGCACCATCATGGGTTCCAGGAAACTTTCGTCATCAGCGGGCCGCTGGCCACATGGCCTGCCGTTCAGGCAAAGATCCAGTACGCGATCGACCGGATCGACCCGGGAGGTGTGTTCCTGCTCACGTTCTCGGGGCACGGCACGCACGCGGACGAGGCTCGGAGAATCCAGACGTGGTGCATGGCCACCGAGGTAGTGCCCGACCGAGACATCTTCCGCGAACTCAAGGGCTTCAGCGCGAAAAATGTACGAGTCATCCTCGTGTCTTCGAGCTGCTTCAGTGGCGGCCTGGACGCAGGGTTTCGCGAGATACTGATCGGGTTGCTCAAGCGGATGATTGGACTGAGCCCGCGCCCGCGCGCCCTGCCGCTGGTGCAACGCAGCGCGATCGAGACGAGCGACCGGTTCGCCGACGGCCCGAGCGTGCTTCTCCTCGCCTCGAGCCGGGCTTACGAGAAATCGAAGGACGATACGCCTCTTACGCTCTATACCCAGGTCCTCTGGGACGTATGGGATAGCGGGCGCTTCCCCGGCACGCTGGACGAGTTCGCGGCGACCGTCCGGCTGAAGGTCGGTGAAAAGAAGCCCGACCAGACCCCTGTGGCTCGCGCATACGGCCCGGCGTACCCTTGGGGCACGAGCCGGCCGTTCGCCACCTAACGATCGCTCCGGCTCATCGTGGTGACGACTGGTGTCAGGGTGCAGGGGGGAGTCACCCCACGCCCAGCCAGTCCTCGCCCGCCAGGTAGCCGAGTTCACGGAGGCTGGCGGCGATCAGGTCGCGGGCGCCGTGGTTGTTGACGTAGACGAGGACGAACGGGCGCGGGTTCCGGGCCGCCAGCCACTCGGGCGGGTGCACGGGGAGGCCCCACACGCGGTGCCCGATCTTGCGCGGGTCGATGTCGATCCAGGCGGTGGGGCGCAGGCCGCGCTCCATCGCCATCCGGGCGCGCAGCCGCGAGCGGCGGCCCGCGCCCCAGACCACGACCTCCCGCGCGGACGCCACGCGTGGATCGCGCACCAGGTACTCCGCGCGCAGCCGGTCGAAGGCGTCGCGCGCGTAGCGCGTGTCCACGCGGCTGGTGCGGCCGCCCCGCTCGCGCCAGCGCAGGAGCACGTGGGCGACCTTCCCCATGCGGTGCCCGGCCGCGTGAAGGCGCAGCCACAGCTCGTAGTCCTCCGGGAATGGCCCGTCCGCATAGCCGCCGGCGGCGCGCAGCACGTCGGTGCGCGCCATCACCGACGGGTGCGCGAACGGGCTTTCGACATAGATCTCTCGCGCCACCTCCCCGGGCTCGAGCACCGCGTTCTGCCAGCGGACGTACTCCAGGTATCCGCCGCGCACCTCGCCGGCGGGGAACAGCTCCACCTGCGTGGCCGCGAGCGCCACGTCTGGCCGCGCGTGCAGGTAGTCGTGCTGCGCGCGCAGGCGGTCCGGTAGCATCACGTCGTCCGCGTCCATCCGCGCCAGCAGCGGCGCGCGCGCTTCGGCGACGCCCAGGTTGAGCGCGGCGACGAGCCCTACGCGCCCCGGCCGCAGCAGGCGGACGCGCCCGTCGCCCGCAGCGAAGGACTGGACGATCGCGGCGGAGTGATCACCCGATCCGTCGTCGATGGCGAGCAGCTCCCAGCCGGCCAGCGTCTGCGCGCGGATGCTGGCCAGGCACTCGGGGAGGTACGCCGCCTCGTCGCGAAAGGGGAGGACGATGGAGACGACCGGCGCACCGGAATCGTGCGCCGTCATCGAACGCCGGGATCGCGGGTGCGGGCTGACACGTGGGGGGACATGCGGATGATGATGGATCCAGCCGTACGGATCGCGCAAACGGTGGTGGGCTTCCCGAATCGAACGACAAGCATGCAACCGTGGTTGCATGCAATCGTAGTTGCATGCAATCGTAGTTTCATAAAATCGTACTTGTATGCTTTCCCGTTTGCCCGGCAGCAGAGTCTGCATTTCTCGAATCCGACGTTTGGCGTGACGGGCTGAGCCGTTGGCCGACGACGGCATGCCTCGGGGACTGCATGAGGCGCGACATGCGGACCGGAGTTTTCAGGGACAGTTGCGGCCGCCTGAGGGAGGGTGGCCTCGACCATCGTGATCGATCCATCACCCGTTGATCACCGTTGCGCGCGGCTGCGGAGCGTTGCCGGGGCGCGGGAGGTGGCGTACTGTTGGGGCCCAACCCTCCCTCCCGCTGACGACGATGATCCTGCTGATGCCGGCGCTGGCCGCCGCGATCTCCCTTTCGCCCGGGCACGTGCGCGCGGAGGCGCCGGCCGTCGCCGCCTTGCCGGCGGCCGACACGCTGCGTGGGCGCGTGACGGACCAGGCCGGGCAGCCGGTGCCGGGCGCGCGGGTGCAGGTGCTGGAACTGTCTCGCGCCACGCGGACGGCGCGCGACGGCTCGTGGGCGCTGGGCGGGCTGCCACCGGGCACGTACACGCTGCGCGTGTGGGCGCCCGGGCTCGCGCCGGCCGTGCGCCAGGTGCGGGCCGCGGGCGACGTGGGCGACGTGGCGCTGGCCCCGGCGTCGTTCCAGCTCGACCCGGTGACCGTCACGGCGTGGCGGTCGCCCCAGGCGGGGGCGTCGCCGCTGGCGTCGGCGACGCTGGGGCCCGAGCGGCTGCGGCGCGAGCACTCGGTGTCGCTGGCGCGCACCCTGGGCACGCTGGCGGGGGTGCGCGCCGTGACCACCGGCGAGCAGGTGGGGAAGCCGGTGATCCGCGGCCTGTTCGGCCCGCGGGTGGCCGTGCTGGCCGACGGGGTGCGGCTGGAGGACTATTCGTGGAGCGACGAGGACGCGCCGTCGGTGGACGCCCGGCTGGCCGAGCGCGTGGAGGTGATCCGCGGGCCCGCCAGCTTGCTCTACGGGTCCGACGCGGTGGGCGGGGTGGTGAACGTCATCCCCGAGCCGCTCCCCGAGGCCACCGGCCGCCCGTTCACCCGCGGCGGCGCGGAGGCGTACTTCGCCAGCGGCAACCTGGAAGGCGGGGTGGTGGGGCGCGCCGAGGGCGCCGCCGCGGGGCTGGGGTGGCGCGCCACGGTGATCGGCCGCATGGCGGGCGAGATCCACACCCCCGACGGCGAGATCCCCAACACCGGCTTCGGCGCGCTGAACGGCGAGGCGGCGGCGGGGCTCAGCCGCCCGTGGGGCACGCTGGCGCTGCGCTACCAGCGCTACGGCGGCGAGTTCAAGCTGCTCGAGGCCGAGGGCCCGGCCGAGGAAGAGGACGGCGCCGAGGAGGAGGGCGGCCCCGAGCGGAAGCTCTCCGACGACCGGCTGCAGCTCTCCGGCACCTTCCCCGTGGGCGGCGCGCGGATCGAGACGCGCGCGCAGGTGCAGCGGCACAGCCTGGTGGAAGTTGCCGACGAGCCCGCCGGCGGCGGCCCGCCCACCGGCGAGGAAACCACGCAGTTCGACCTGCTGCTGAACACCGCCGCGGCCGACGTGCTGGCGCACCTGCCGCCCGCCGCCTTCGGTCGTGTGACGGTGGGCGCGTCGGGGATGCTGCAGGAGAACGATTCGCGCGGGCCGGTGGCGCTGGTCCCCGACGCCGCGGTCCGCTCGGGCGGCGCGTTCGCGCTCTGGCAGGGCGATCTCGGGCCCGTGCGGCTGCTGGCCGGCGCGCGCGTGGACCATCGCGCCGTGCGCGCCGACGCGAACGCCGCGCTGGCGCTGGCGGACGACGAGCGCATCTGGACCGCGGAGAGCTGGAACGCGGGCGCCGTGATCGCCGTGTGGCCCGGGGTGGCGCTGACGGCGGGCGTGGGCCGGAGCTGGCGCGCGCCCACGCTGTTCGAGCTGTACGCCAACGGCCCGCGCATCGGCGAGGCGCGCTACGACGTGGGTGACCCCACGCTGGACCGCGAGCGCGGGGTGGAGCTGGACGGCGGTCTGCGCTGGACCGGCGCCCGCGCGCGCGCCGAGGTGCACGCGTTCACCCACCGCATCGACGGCTACATCCAGGCGCTCCCCACGCCGCAGCAGCAGAACGGGCTGCGCGTGTACCGCTACGCCGCGGCG
>DASSME010000342.1:0-15115 GCA_035689035.1 Longimicrobium sp.
GACGTCCAGGTCGAAGCCAAGCTGCGCCGCCCTGAGCGCGGCATCCTTGAACGAAACGCGATAGCCGTGGATGAAAACCAGCGCGTTGCAGCGCGACGGCGAAAGACCAGCGGAGCACTGCCGCACCTGAGCCTAGAACTCGTCCGTGCCGAGCGGCACCACGTTCATGAGCTTCAGCCGGTCATCCACGCCGGTCACGATGCGCCGGATCACTCCGGATCCTAGCTCGCCGGTGCGGTGTGTGGCCGGGATGTGAACATCGCAGTAGCCCGTGTGCAGGGACGCGTCCACCTGCCCGCCATATCCCGGCATGCGCCCGCCGGTCCGCGGCTTCCGGTTCGTCGCGTACCACACACGATACTTGGCTTCACCGCTGTCCTCGTGCGATGAGGCGGTCTGGGTCGCCTCGTGATCTCCGCCGGCCACCTTCACGGTGGCTGGGGCTACTGCGCCGCCGACGAGGCCGCCCGCGGGCCAGGACCGCAGCATCCCGGGTTCGGCGAGCTCGCGCAGTCGCTCGAGGTGGTCAGGTGGCAGGTGCGTGGCGGCGGCCAGCGCAGTTTGCGCCCGCCGCGCGTAGCCGGCCTGCTCCGGGGTGACCTGGGGAGTATCCTCGGCCACCACTGCAGCCACCAGGTGGAGCAAGGCTGCCTGTACCTGCCGCCGCTGGATCTCGGTGTCGAACGATTGAGTGAGGGTGATCAGGTCGTTCAGCACGCCAGGCAGCGGGTCGCCGGTGGCGCCAGGCGCGCCTACACCAGCGCTCGCCGGCTCCCCAGACAGCGAGCGGTACACGTAGCGCAAGTCGTCAACATCGTGCGCGCCGCGCAGGAAATCCGCGTACCTGTCCAGGATGATGTCGTCGAGCCGCCCTCTCGCCGCGTGGGCCATCGTCCCGTGCTCGTCCGTCGAACGCCCCCGCTCGCGCGCCGCATGGATCTCGCGGTCGGTGTAGGCGACGCCTTGGTCGAAGCCGGCCTTCAGCTTCAGCGAGTTGATGGCTATCCCGTAGTCGCGGGCGAACGACTTCAGACCCACCAGCGTGCTGGCCACCACGCGCTCGCTGGCCGGGCGGAACGAGTGCCACACCTCGGTCCAGGGCAGCTCGGCGATCTCCTCCGTGATCACTTCTGCGACGCGCTTCCGCACCCGCTCCAGCGGGTCCTGTTCACGCGCGGCCACCAGCAGCTTGGGGTCTGCCACGCGGTACAACACGGTGAAGTGCAACTGGAGCTCGTGCGCGCGCTCGGCCATGTGCACGCGCTCGTCGAACTCCAGGCCCCGCTCTCGCGACGCATCGACCGCGAAGGCGAAGTAGACGTTGGGCCGGCCCAGCATCATGGCCAGGATCCCCGGCCTGAGCGGATCGCCGCCGGGTTCGAGCACGGAATGGAACTTCTCGCCCGCCTCGCCCACGCGCTCCAGAACAACCACCGTGTGCCCTTCCAGCGGCTCGGGTGTGTGTTGGCGGATCAGCTTTTCATCGAAGGTGAGGTTGCTCATCAAATCATTCCACGCATGAAGGAAACGGCGTTGCTTCCTGACATGACTCCGAGATGTCAGAAACGAAAACCGCCCTCCTCCATCGAATCATGGAGGAGGGCGACTTTCACCGGCCGAACCAACCTCCGTCAGGCGTGCGCCAGGGCGGTGACAGGCTGCGGGGTGGGGGCGGCGGTGTCGCGCGTGTAGCGGCGGAACAGGCCGCCCACCCGGCCCAGCACGTAGAAGTCTTCGTGCTCGGTCACCACGATCGGCGGGTACTGGGGGTTGGCGGGCTCCAGCACCACCTTGCCGTCACGCGCGAAGTACTGCTTGATCGCCGCCTCGCCGTCGATGCGCGCGGCCACGATGTCGCCGTTCTTCACGTCGTCCTGGTCCACCGGCTCCACCATCACCAGGTCGCCGTTCTCGATCCCGGCGCCGGTCATGCTGTCGCCCTTCACCTCGAGGAGGAAGCTGTCGGCGCTGGGGGCCAGCTTGCGGTCGAGCTCGTACACCTCGCGCACGTTGTCGCGCAGCAGCGCCGGGGTGCCCGCGGCGATCTTGCCGTACAGCGGCGCCGAGAGCACGGCGGGGTACAGGTTCATCCCCACGATGCGCACCCCGCGCGACCGGCTGGCGTCACGCTCGATGTGCCCCTTGTCGGCGAGCGCCTGCAGGTGCTCGGACACGGTCTTGGTGGACTTGATCCCGAACCGCTTGCCGATCTCGCGGATGCTGGGCTGGTACGTGTTTTCCTTCAGGTAGTCGACCAGGTAGTTGAGGATCCTGCGCTCGATCTTGGTCAACGGCTCCGGCATGGCTGCCTCCTGTGACCGCTGGTGTAATCGTACGAGTCGCGGGACCGGCAGAAGCTTGCCCGGCCGCCGATTTGTACCGAGGGGGAGTACGCGAAAGAGCGAAGGGAGGCTACACAGCGGACTGCGCACCTCCCTTCCTGTGCCTGCCACCTGATGAGAACAGCGCGGTGCGCGCGCGCCGGGGGTGCAGACGAGGGCGCCGGGGACGCGTCTGTTTCCGCGCTATCCGGCACAGGATCGCAACTTAGGTCGTGGTACAAACGTTGTCAACGATTCTGTTTTCCACAAAACGTTTGCGGCGTCCACGGGCCCGTCACGCCGGCGCGCCCAACCTCTCCAGCGCCGCGTCGAGCCGGGCGATCACGCGCTCGCGCCCCATCACCCACACCACCTGGTCGATCCCCGGGCTGGCCGCGCTGCCGGTGAGCGCCACCCGCAGCGGCTGCGCGATCTTCCCCAGCCCCACGCCGAAGCGCTCGGCCTGCTCGCGTAGCGCCGCCTCCACCGCCTCGGGCGCCCACGGCTCCAGCGTTTCGAAGACGGGGCGCAGCGCGGCCAGCCGCTCGGCGGTCTGCGGGTCCTTCCAGTGCTTGGCCGTGGCCGCCTCGTCGTATTCGATCGTCTCCCCCAGCAGCGGCTGGGCCCTGGGCGCGATCTCGAGGGTGGTGCGCGAGCGGACCTTGAGCAGGTCGATCAGCGTGAGCAGCCACTCCGGCGCGGCGTCGGCCTCCGCCTGCGTCACCAGGCCGAGCTCCACGAGCTGGGGGCCGACGGTCGGCAGCAGCCGGTCCGCCGGGACGTGGGCCAGGTACTGGCCGTTCATCCACTCCAGCTTCTCGCTGTCGAAGATCGCGGCCTTCTTGTTGATGCGCTCCAGGGTGAAGGCGCCGACCAGCTCCTCCTTCGGCATCACCTCGCGCTCGTCGCCGGGGTTCCAGCCCAGGAACGCCAGGAAGTTGAAGAGCGCCTCGGGAAGGATCCCCATCCCGGCGTAGTCGCCCACGGCGGTGGCGCCGTGGCGCTTGGAGAGCTTCCTCCCGTCGGGCCCCAGGATCATGGGGACGTGGGCGAAGGTGGGCACCGCCGCGCCCAGCGCCTGGTAGAGCAGGATCTGCTTGGGCGTGTTGGGGACGTGGTCGTCGCCGCGGATCACGTGGGTGATGCGCATCTCGATGTCGTCGCTCACCACGGCCATGTTGTAGATCGGCGTGCCGTCGGTGCGCAGGATGATGAAGTCCTCGATGCTGCCGTTGTCGAAGGTGGTGACGCCGTGCACCACGTCGTCCCACTCGGTGGCCCCCTCGGGGACGCGGAAGCGCACGGTGAAGGGCGTTCCCGCGGCCGCGCGGCGGTCGCTCTCGTCGGCGGGGATGTGGTAGCAGGTGCGGTCGTAGCGGTACTCGTTCCCCGCGGCCTCGCGCTTGGCGGCCAGCTCTTCCTGCGTGCAGAAGCAGCGGTACGCCTTCCCCTGGGCCAGCAGGCGCTCGGCGTCGGCCTGGTGGCGGGGGAAGCCGTCGGCCTGGTGGAAGGGGCCCTCGTCCCAGCTCAGCCCCAGCCAGGTCATCCCCTCCAGGATGGTGCGGGTGCTGTCGTCGCTGCTGCGCTCGCGGTCGGTGTCTTCCACGCGCAGCACGAACACGCCGCCGGTCTTGCGGGCGTACAGCCAGTTGAACAGCGCCGTGCGGGCGCCGCCCACGTGCAGGTACCCCGTGGGGCTGGGGGCGAAGCGGACTCGGACCTGGTCGGGCATCCTCGGACGTTCCTTTTACGTGTGTGCGCCGGCGGGGTTGAACGGGTGCGCCAGTGCGTGAGTGCGCGAGTGCGTCGGCGTCCGCCCGGCGGCCGGCGGCGGTGCGTGCGACGAAAGTCGGGAAGGTAAGGCGGACGGGGGGGTGATTTCCACCCCGCGGGCCCGGGACATCGCTGGAGCCGCGTCGCACGGCGAGATCGACGGCCGGATGAATCCGCGGCTCCGCGGCAACAACGGCCCGGAGTCCGCCTTCGCGGACTCGCTCGTGGAGATCTTCTCCGATCCTGGCAATCCCCTCAAAACAAGGGGCACGGAGACCGGGCGCGGCCTCCGTGCCTCGTTATGATCCTCGTCTCCCGCCGCGGCGGATCAGGCGCGCGGGGCCACCTCGGGCTCGCCCTCGGGCATCACGGGGGCGGGGTTGGGGACGGTGACGGGGGCGACGCGCGGCTCGGGGTGCTGGATGAAGTACACCACCGTGGCCAGCGCGGCGCCCAGCAGCGGGCCCGCCAGGTAGATCCACACGTGGCCCACCGGCAGGCCCTCCATGGCCGCGGCCACCAGCGCGGGGCCGATCCCCACGGCGGGGTTGAAGGCGCCGCCCGAGATCGGGCCGCCCGCGAAGGCGCCGGCCATCACCGTGAAGCCGATCGCCAGGCCGTAGAAGGAGTTGCCCTCGGTCTCGGGCGCGGTGGCCACGTTCAGCACCACCAGCGCCAGCGCGAAGGTGAACAGCGCCTCGACCAGGATCGCCACCGGCGCCGACGTGCCCTCGGCCGGCGCGGGGACGAAGGGCTGGCCGGTGACGGCATACACGGCGAACGCCGCCAGCACCGCGCCCACCAGCTGCGCCACCACGTACGCGCCCGCCTCGCTGCCGGTGATGCGGCGGCGCAGCAGCACGGCCAGGGTGACCGCCGGGTTGTAGTGCGCGCCCGACACGTGGCCGCCCATGTACACCATCACCATCAGCACCGCGCCGATGGGGAGCGGCGCAACGGGGAGCTGGGCCGTCACCACCAGCCCGATGGTGAACACCAGGAAAAAGGTGCCGATCACTTCCGTCGTCAGCTTGCGGGTCATCGGAGTGCGCTGGTGGATGGGTGGTGGGACCGGAAGGGCGGGCCGCGCTCGATCTGGAAAGGGATTGCGGCGGAATCTACGCGGCGAGCCGTCCACATGCCAGCATCGGCGCGTGACGATGGGGCGGCCCGCACCCGGGCGATGGGGCGCAGCCGATTCAGCCGGCCGGCCGGCCCGTGGCTCACACCGGCGGCCGGGGCGGCGCCGGCAGCCACGAGGAGCCTCGCGGACGGCGCGAGGCTCCAGGCGCCCGCGTCATCCGTGGGCGGGCTCCGGCTCGACGCTCGCCGCGCGCGGGCCGGGGGACGAGCGCACCGCGCCCCGCTTGCGCATCACCAGCACCACGGCCGCCAGCGCCGCGGCGGGAAGGCCGAGATCCTCCGTCATCCCCAGCTGCAGCGCGGCAACCGTCGCGGCGGCGGCCCACAGGACGGGGATCACGAACAGGCGCCGCGCGGGCCTGCCCTGCAGCCCCAGCAGCACGCCCAGCGTGAAGATCGTGGTGGGGCACGGCACGCCGAAGGTGGGCGCGGCGGGGTAGCGGTGCCCGGCCAGCCACCCCACCAGCGGGTACCCGACCAGCGCGTACGCCACCAGCACCCATCCCGCGATGCCGGCCGCGTCTCGCCGCGGCTGGAACCAGAGCGCGCGGAGGTCGCCGGCGAACAGCAGCAGCGCCGCCTGCAGCATGAACACCCCGCCGAACGCGTACGCCGCCGGGTTGACGCGGGTGAAGAAGGACCAGTGGTACGCCACCGCCGTCCACCCCCACAGCAACGCCAGGATGGTGGCCACCGCCCACCCGCCCCCGGGCCCCGGGCGCAGCGCGAGGTGCACCGCGGTCAGCGCCAGCGCGATCAGGACCAGCTGCACCGGCCACACCTGCTGGTTGTAGCGCGCGAACACGTCCAGGAACTGCTCCAGCGTGAAGGGCAGGCCCATGGCGCCCTCCTTTCCGCCCGAAGGTTCAGGCCGGCCACGCCGGCCGGCGTTCCGCTCCCGCGCTCACGGGTGCTTCTGCACGCGGAAGTTCACGGTCCCGCGCGCGCCGTTCAGCAGCAGCCGGATGCGCCACGTCCCCGCCACGCCGGCGCTGCTCTGGAAGGTGCCGTTCGCGGCCAGGTCCTTCGAGTACACCACGGCCTGCGCGGCGTCGGTCACCTCGATCGCCGCGGTGCCGCCGGTGAGCTGCGTGGCCTGGTTCACGTCCACCCGGGTGCCCGTGGTCACCCACGAGTAGTCGCGGGTGAGGGTGACACCGGTCAGGCCGGTGACCTGGAACTGGAAGTTGTCGGCCGCGTTCCCGACCTGTGGCTGGAACGGGCCCAGCGGATCACCCGCGCCGCCGCAGGCAGCGGCCGCGACCACCGCGGCCAGCGCCAGGGTCCGGCGGCGGACCCATCGCTTCGTTCTCATCGGTTCCTCGCGCGTCAGTGTTCGCCGGCCCTTCAGCACTCGGCGTCCAGCCCCTCGTCGGGGAGGGCGCCACCGCGCGGCCAGCGGTCCGGCGACGGGCGGCGTTCCCGCTTCGGCAGCGGCGTCACGCGGGCCCAGCCGGCGGGCGCGCGCCACGGACGGGCCAGGCGCGCCGGGTGCGGCGTGCGGGGAAGCAGCCGGTCCGTCCTCTCGATCGTGGGTGTCATCTGCCCACCTCCTTTCGGCTTACCTGGATGGCCACCTTCAGCACGCCGTCGGGCACCGGCGTCAGGCACGCCCGGCGCCGTACCCGGCCACCCGCGGCCACCCGCGCGAGCCCGCGGCCTCGTGAACGATGCGGCCCCGCGCGACGCGGGTGAGTCAGGGTGCGGACGTGGACGCGTGTAGGGCGAATCCAGTCATCTCCGGCACCCGGCTCCCGTACGAACGCGAAAAAATCCCTACGCGTGCGGGGGCGCGCTTCCGACGCCCGCCCGGCCGCGGACCGCGCATCGTACCCCTGGCCGGCGAGGTGGAGGGGAACCGGGAGCCGGCGCGAAGGTCTTTCGCAAGGAGGATCCCCATGTCGGAGCTGGTCCACAAGATCGTCGCCGGGATCGCCGAGATCGCGGCGGACGACCCCACGCTGATCGCCGCGGCGTCGGCGGCGTGCGGCTCGGGCGCCGAGCTCCACCTGGCGCACGTGTACGAGCTGCCGCGCCTGATCTCGATGGCGCCGGGGCTGGAGATGGCGTTCCCCGAGGGCACCGCGGCGTACGAGGCGCTGCTGCTGGAGAAGCTGCGCGCCGCCGCGGCCGGGGCCGGCGCGGGCGAGGCCGTGTGCCACGTGGCCCGCGGCTCGCCGGCGCAGGCGCTGGTGCGGCTGGCGGCCGAGCTCGAGGCGGACCTGATGATCGTGGGCGCCGCGCGGCGCGCGCGGCTGGGGCGCCCCATCCTGGGCACCACCGCGCAGCGCGTGCTGCGCGCCGCGGCCGTCCCCGTGCTCGTCGTCCGCGTCCCCGTGCTGGCGCCGCTGGGGCGGGTGCTGCTCACCACCGACCTGTCGGAGCTGAGCGGGGCCGTGCACGAGGCGGCGCTCTACACGGTGGAGGCGTACTTCGGCGCGCCGAAGCAGGTGCGCTCGCTCCTGGTCCTGGGGTGGAGCGCCCTCCCCGCGCCGCTCACCGCCGACGCGGTGATGGACGCCGCGCGCGGCCAGCTCACCGCCTTCCTCGGCGCCCGCACGCTGGGCAAGGGAACGGTGCAGCCCCTGGTGCGCGCCGGCGTCGCCGCGGACGAGATCGTGGCCGAGGCGCGCGACTGGGGCGCCGACCTGCTGGTGGTGGGGACGCACGCGCGCGGCTGGGGCGCGCGGCTGATGCTGGGCAGCGTGGCCGAGGCGTCGCTGCGCGACGCGCCGTGCAACGTGCTGGCGATCCCGCCGCGCCGCGTGGCCGCCCTCGCAGGCACGCGGGCGCCCGCGTGGGAAGAGTCGCCGGAGCTGGCGGATTGGCTGGCGGCGAGCGCGCCCTAGCCGTGGACGGGTGCGTGCGCTGAACGGCCCGTGGCGGGAGGCTTTTCCCGGTGGAGGTGGCCGATGGCCATGACGAAGGCGCCGCCCGCGCGTCCACGGCGGGGCGCGGGCGGAGGGCGGACGATCGAGCGCTTCGTCCCGCGGCCGGACGTGCGGGAGCGGCACTCGGTGCGGGTCCGCGCGCCGGCCGGCGAGGTGTTCGCCGCGGCCGAGGCGTTCGACCCGATGTCGCTCGCGCCGGTCCGCTGGATCTTCGCGGCGCGGGCGCGGATGCTGGGCGCGCCACCGCCGCGGCGGTGGGCGCACGGGCTGGCCGGCGAGATGGAGTCGATCGGCTGGGGGGTGCTGTCGCTGCGCCCCGGCCGCGAGCGGGTGATGGGCGCCGTCACGCGGCCGTGGGAGCCGGAGCCCGTATTCACGCCACTGCCGCCGGAACGCTTCGCCGCGTTCGTCCAGCCGGGCCGGATGAAGATCGCGTGGACGATCGAGGCCGAGCGCCTGGGTCCGTCGCTCACGCGGCTCAGCACCGAGACGCGCGCTGTGGCGACGGACGACGCGTCGCGGCGGCGCTTCCGGGGCTACTGGCGGCGCTTCGGCGTGGGAACCGTCGTGATCCGCTGGCTGCTGCTGCGTGCCATCCGGCGCCGTGCCGAGCAGGCCGCTCGCCGCCACCAACCGATCGGAGGAACGACATGAGGGCGACGGATCCATCCATCAACAGGAAACGAACGATGGCCAGGCTGCTGATCGTCTACGGGACCACCGACGGGCACACGCGCAAGATCGCCGAGGCGGTGCAGGATTACGTGCTGGCGTTCGGCCACATGGCGGTGGTGATGAACGCCGCGAGGCACCCCGTCCTGCGCGCGGCCGACCGCTGGGACGGCGTGATCGTCTGCGCGCCGCTCCGGCGGCGGCGACACCCGGCCGCGGTGGTGCGCTTCGTCCGCGACAACCGCGAACGGCTGGCTCATCTCCCCACCGTCTTCTTCTCGGTGAGCCTGGCGGCGGCCGGGAATGACCTGGCCGGCGCCCGGGCGTGCGTGGACGAGTTCCTCGCCGAGACCGGCTGGCACCCGGGGATGGTGCGGCTGGTGGCGGGCGCGCTGCTGTACACGCGCTACAACTGGCTGGTGCGCTGGATCATGCGCCGCATCGCCCGCGCGAACGGCGGCGACACCGATACCAGCCGCGACTACGACTACACCGACTGGCAGCGCCTTCGCGAAGACGTGGAGGAATTCGTTCTCGGCGCCGTGCCGGCCGGCCGTGTCGCGGGGGGGAGGCTGGTTTCGGTGTAGCGGAGGGACCGCAAACGGGTGCGTGAGTGCGTTGGAACGGGTGCGTGAGTGCGTTGGAAGGGGTGCGCGAGTGCGTTCAAGAGCCGGAAGGTCCAACGCACTGGCGCACTCACGCACTTGCGCACCTGTTCCCCGCCGCGGTACGAGTGGTGCAACCGGGCGGGCGACACCGACCTCACCGCGCCCTCGCCGAGACTGGCGGGGACGCGGGATTGTTTTCCACCGGGATCGCAGACGCCGGAGCCGTTTTGGAAGAACGTACGACCCATCGCCCGCTGGTGCTGGCCGCACTGGTGCTGGCGATGTTCATGTCGGCCATCGAGGGCACCATCGTGGCCACCGCCATGCCCAGCATCGCCGCCGAGCTGGGCGGCTTCGCGCTCTACAGCTGGGTCTTCTCGTCGTTCCTGCTGATGCAGGCGATCGCCATCCCCATCTTCGGCAAGCTGAGCGACCTGCTGGGGCGCAAGCCGGTGTTCATCGCCGGCGTGGTGCTGTTCCTGGCCGCCTCCGTCCTCTGCGGCTTCGCGCGGTCGATACCGCTGCTGGTGGCGTTCCGCTTCCTGCAGGGCGCGGGCGCCGGCGCGGTGCAGCCGATCACCGTCACCCTGGTCGGCGACCTGTACACGCTCGAGGAGCGGGGGCGGGTGCAGGGCTACGTGTCGGCCGTGTGGGGCTTTTCGTCCATCGTGGGGCCGCTGGCGGGCGGGGTGCTGGTGCACAGCCTGGGCTGGCCGTGGATCTTCTGGATCAACGTGCCCTTCGGCCTGGCCGCCATCGCGCTGATCTCCGTCTACCTGCACGAGGGCGTGGAGCGCGAGAAGGCGCAGGTGGACTACCCGGGCGCCGTCCTCCTCCTCGCCGCCGTGGGCTCGCTGATGCTGGCGCTGACGCAGGCCAGCACCTGGGGCCTGGGGGTAATCGTCCCCCTGCTGGCCGTTTCGGGGCTGGCGCTGGCGCTGTTCGTCCGCCAGGAGCGGCGCGCGCCCGATCCCCTGATGCACGTGGAGTTGTGGGCCGACGCGCTGATCCGCAACGCCAACCTCGCCACGCTCACCAGCGGGATCATGATGATCGGGGTGATCACCTTCCTCCCCACCTTCGTGCAGGGGGTGCTGGGCGGGTCGGCGATGCTCGCGGGCTTCTCGCTGTCGATGATGACGCTGGGGTGGCCGATCGCCAGCTTCGTGGCGGGGAACCTGATCGTGCGGGTGGGCGTGCGGAGGCTGGCGCGCCTGGGCGGGCTCGCGGCGCTGGCGGGGACGCTGATGATCGCCCTGCTGGCCGGCCGCGGCGCGGTGGTGGCGGGGGTGAGCTCGTTCGTGCTGGGCGTGGGGCTGGGGTTCCTCTCCACCACCTTCGTGGTGGCGATCCAGACCAGCGTGCCGTGGAACCAGCGCGGCGTGGCCACCGCCAGCAACATGCTGATGCGCATCCTGGGGAGCGCGCTGGGCGCGGCGCTGTTCGGCGGGGTGCTGAACTTCCAGATGGCTCGTTACCTGGGCCGCAGCGGGCTGGGCGGCAAGGTGTCGCTGGAGAGCATCGAGGGCCTGATGGGCGACGCCGCTCCCCGCGCCGCCCGGCTGAGCGCCGACGTGATGGCCGTCCTCCGCGTGGGTCTGGCCGAGAGCCTGCACGCGGTGTTCTGGGGAATCGTGGTGATGGGCGTGTTCACGCTGGTCGCCGCCTGGCGCGTCCCCGAGCTGGAGCCCGCGCCCGACGAGGCCGGCGGCGGCGCGGTGATGCACTGATCTCCGCCCGGCGGGGGGGCGCGGGCGAATGAATTCGCTGCAACGACCACACGAAGTCCGCCTGCGCGGACTACAAGCTCAGATGTGGACGAGGGGCCGGTGCGCGACACCGGCCCCTCGCTCGCTCCCGCTCGTCTCTAGCTTCCGTCGATTACCACGCCCAGCCGTTCGCACAGCTCGCGTCGCCCGGTTGCCGTGATGGTGACCACGCGGGAGCGGCGGACGCGCTCGATCCAGCCGATCTCCAGCATCCGCGCGGCGAGCGCGGCACCGAGCGAGCCGGCCAGGTGGTCGGTGCGCTCGCTCCAGTCCAGGCACGCGCGGGCGAAGGCGCGGCGCGCGCGGCGCAGCGGCTCCACCTCCACGCCCAGCGCGCGGAACCACGCGTCCCCGTCCGCCGTCACCGTGAAGCCGCCATCGTGGTGCGCGAGCGCGCCGCGGCTCACCAGCGCGGCGGTGATCGCCGTGCCCAGGCGGCCGGCCAGGTGGTCGTAGCAGAAGCGCGCGATGCGGATCGGCTGGCCGGGCGCGGCGGGCGCGGCGCCGTCGCTGCCGCTCACCACCATCAGCTGCTCCACCAGCGCCGCCACCTCGGGTCCGCGGAGGCGGAAGTACTTGTGACGGCCCTGCGCGGCCACGTCCAGCAGCCCGTCGTCCAGCAGCCGCCGCAGGTGCGCGGTGGCCGTGGCGGGGTCGATCGACGCACCGTGCGCCAGCTCCTTGGCGGTCAGCGCGCGCCCGCCCATCAGCAGCGCCAGCATCCGCACGCGGCTGGGCTCGCCGATGGTGCGGGCCACGCGGACGAGATCGGCAGTCGCATCCATCGGCACTCGCGGTGAGGGTGAACCGGCCTCGCGCAGTTTCGCGCCGCCACGCCCGCCGCGGCAAGCCGCCGGCGGCGCCGGGGGGATCGTGAGAAAGTTGATCGAAGGTCCTGCAATCGCCTTCTGCACAAGAACTTGCGGATCGTCGGCCACGAAACGGTTTGGCGGCGGGCAAAGCGATTCGGCTGGCCGGATGAGGGCGGTGCGGGGATATTCGGCGCGCGGCACCCAGCCAACCCGCAGCCCAGCCGATCGCATCGATGCCCGAGCCCGCCAACGTCAGTGCCGCCGCCACCCACGCGGATCCGTACCCCTTCTACGCCCGGCTGGTGCGGGAGAAGCCCTTCGCGTGGGATGATGCCGCGGGCGCCTGGGTCGCGTCATCAGCGGCGGCGGTGGAGGCGGTGCTCACGTCGCCGCTCTGCCGCGTGCGGCCGGTTGCCGAACCGGTCCCGGGCGCGCTCGACGGAACCGCCGCGGGCGACGTGTTCGCGCGGCTTGCCCGGATGAGCGACGGCGCACGCCATCTCCCGCGCCGCGCGGGCGCGATGGTCGCCATCGCCACCCTGGACCCCAGCCGCGCGGAATCGCTCGCGGCGCAGTGGACGCGCGCGCTGTGGACCGAGCACGGCGGCTGGCGCGCGGACGCCGGGTTCCACCTCCCCGTCTGCGTGATCGCCACGCTGCTCGGGGCGCCGGAGAGCCGGTTGCGCGAGGTCGCGGCGTGGACGACCGCGTTCGTGCGCTGCGCCGCTCCCGGCGCGGACGCGGCGGCGGTGGCGCGTGGGGCGGACGCCGCCGCGAAGCTGATGGAGGTGTTCGGGGAGGATGAAATCGCCGGCGCGCCACCGATGCGCGCGCTGGCGAGTGCGCTGACGGACGCGGGCGAGCCGGATGCCCGTACGGCGGCGGCGAACGCGATCGGGCTGCTCTTCCAGTCGCACGACGCGACGGCGGGCCTGCTCGGCAACGCCATCGTCGCGCTCGGCGAGCATCCGCAGGTCGAGCGCGAGGTCCGCGCATCCCCTGCCCTGCTGCCGGAGCTGATCCGCGAGGTGCTGCGCTACGATCCACCCGTGCAGAACACCCGCCGCTGGGTGGGGGAAGACGGCGTGATCGACGGGCAGCCGGTGCGCGCGGGCGATCCCATCCTGGTGCTGCTGGCCGCCGCGAACCGCGATCCCGCCGTCGGTCCGGCCGCGGACCGGTTTCAGCTGCGCCGATCGGGGTGCCGCGGCTTCAGCCTGGGCCACGGCATCCACGCCTGCCCCGGCGGCGCGCTGGCCGAAACGATCGCCGCCGCCGCGCTGCGCACGATGCTGGAGATGAACGCCGATTTCTCGGCGCTGGCGGCGCGGCGTACGTACCTGCCGTCGGCGAATGGCCGCATCCCGCTCTTCGCCTGATCCCCATCCCCCGAGAACCCCGCGATGATCGCCGTGATCTTCGAGGTGCAGCCGCACGACGGCTGCCTGGAGCCCTATCTGGACATCGCCGCCGAGCTGAAGCCGCTGCTGGCCACGATCGACGGATTCATCTCCATCGAGCGCTTCCAGAGCCTGGTCGCCCCGGGCCGCATCCTCTCGCTCTCGTTCTGGCGTGACGAGCAGGCGGTGGCCGAGTGGCGCCGCATGGAGCCGCACCGCGCCGCGCAGGTGAAGGGCCGCGCCGGGCTCTTCCGCGACTACCGCCTGCGCATCGCCAGCGTGGTGCGTGACTACGGCCTGTCCGCGCGCGACCAGGCCCCCGCCGACAGCCGCGCCGTGCACGACCCTGTCGAGCCGCGCCCCGCATGACAAAAGCGCAGGTACGCGGATCACCCTCGATCCTCGCACTCGCGCCTCATGTCTTGCAGTTGCAGTTGAAGCCTCGCGCCGTTTGCGAGGCTTTTCGTCGTTGTTGCTGCGGCTTCAGCCGCCGGTCGCGAGCGCCGCGCCGGCTTCCACCCGCTCGGCCACGCGCTCGGCGACCCTGCGCAGCGCCTCGGCGGCGGGGGAGTGCGGGTCGCCCACGGTGACGGGGACGCCGGCGTCGCCGCCCTCGCGCACGCCCACCTCGATCGGCACCTCGCCCAGCAGCTCCAGCCCGGTCTCCATCGCCAGCTTCTGCCCGCCCGCGCGCCCGAAGATCTCGTAGCGCTCGCCGCAGCAGGGGCAGACGAAGCCGGACATGTTCTCCACGATCCCCAGCACGCGGGTGTTCACCTTCTCGAACATCCGGATCCCGCGCAGCACGTCGCCGGTGGCCACGTCTTGCGGGGTGGTGACCATCACCACGCCGTCCACGCGGATGTTCTGCACCAGCGAGAGCTGCGCGTCGCCGGTGCCGGGGGGCATGTCCACCACCATCCAGTCCAGCTCGCCCCACTCCACCTGCTCCAGGAACTGCTTGAGGATGCCGCTGATCATCGGGCCGCGCATGATGGCGGCCTGGCCGGGGTCCAGGAGCAGCCCCAGGCTCATGATCTTCACGCCGTGGCTCTCCAGCGGCTCGATCTTCTCCGAGCCCTTCTCGCCCAGCACCGAGGGGCGGCGCCGCTCACCGAACATGGTGGGGATGTTGGGGCCGTACACGTCGGCGTCCAGCACGCCCACGCGCCGGCCGCCCTGCGCCAGCGCCACGGCCAGGTTCACGGCCACGGTGCTCTTCCCCACCCCGCCCTTCCCCGAGCTGACGGCGACGATGTGCCGCACGCCGGGGAGCGCGTTGGGGTTGGGCGTGGGCGCGGGCACGTTGCCGGGGCCCATCTGCCGCTTCGTTTTCGGCTTCCCCACGGCGGGGAGCGAGATGTCGATCTTCACCTTGCTCACGCCCTCCACCCGCTCGGCGGCGGCGCGGGAGAGGCGCACCAGCGTGCCGGGGTCGTCGGCCTGCAGCGCGAAGCGGAAGCGCACGATGCCGTCGTCCGTCATCCCCAGCTCGCGCACGCGGCCCGAGGAGACCACGTCCTCGCCGGTCTCGGGGTGGGTCACCTGCGTGAGCGCGGCGGCCACGCGGCGCAGCACCTGGTCACGCTCTTCGTTGGTCATCTATCGGTTCAACCCTGCGAAAGTGCGAAAACGACCTGACTTACACCCAGGGACGGCGGACGTGCGGACCGGCCGCGTCCGCCGAGCCCGGAGAATCGTTCGGTGCTGAAGGATACAAGAAAGC
>DASSME010000343.1:0-2969 GCA_035689035.1 Longimicrobium sp.
GACCACCCTCTACGGCGCCCACGCGAACGAGACCAGCTCCGGCTTCTACCACGCGCTGGCGCGGCAGGGGATGTCGCTGGAGGTGCTGGCGCTGCGCGGCGGCGCGTCGCGCTTCTGCGAGATGCTGGCGTCGTCGGTCCACCGCTTCGGCGGGCGCGTGCGCACCGGCGCCGTGGTCCGCGCGGCGCGGGCGGGCGCGGACGGCGTCTGGCTCTCGGGCGACGGGTGGACGGAGCGGTTCGACGCGGCGATCCTCGCCCTTCCCGCCCCCGCCACCCGCGCGCTGGTGGACGGTGTGATGCCGCGCGCCGCCGGATGGTTGGGCGGCGTCACGGTGCGGCCGACGGTGACGATCGGATTGATCCTGGATCGATCCGTGGGCGTGCGCTGGTTCGGGCTGTCGTACGCGCGCGGCGAGTCGCGGGCGCTGGCCGCGGTCTGCGCGCTCGAGGCCAAGGTCCCCGGCCTGGTGCCGCCCGGGAGCGGCGCCCTGCTCGCCCTCCCCCTGCCCGAGGTCGGGCCGCGGATGATGGACGCCACGCCCGAGGCGGTGCTGGACGCCGTCCTCCCCGACCTGCGGCGCCCGTTCCCGCGCATCGACGCCGCCATCCGCGCCGTCCGCCTGTACCGCTGGGAGCACGGGTGGACGGTGTTCCGGCCGGGCCATCTGCAGCACCTCGCCCGCCTCCGCGAGCCCGGCGTGCCGGACGAGCAGCCGCGGATCGCGCTGGCTGGGGATTATCTCGTCGCGCCGAACGTCGAAGGCGCGGTGGTGTCCGGCCCGCGCGCGGCGGAGCGTATTCTGTCCATGCTGGAGTCAGCGGCAGTGTAGCGCGGGCCGCCCGCCGGGACGACGAAGCTGACGCGAGCCGCGCCGTACGCGGTACGAGGCGGCGGAATCGCGGTGCCGCGTGTACAATGGAGGTGCTCCGTCGGTTGCGACGCCCGTCCGATCCGCTCGGGCGGGCACACGAAACCGGCGGGCACGTCTCCATGCAACTCGAAGTTTTGCAGCGTGTTGGCTCTCTCCACCCGACCCGCTCCCGAACGATGACCATGGCGAACTGTCCCCAGTGTGGCGGCACCGTGAGCGGCACGGCGGGCACCTGCCCGCACTGCGGCCATCCGCTCCCCGGCGCGGCGGAGGCGCGGGTGCCCGAAGAGGATCGGCCGGGAATTCCGGCTGGCTGGCTCGTGCTGGGGTTCGTCCTGGTGACCGCGCTGGGCGCAGGCCTGCTGGGCGTGGGCGTATACCGGCTGCTGGAGCGCGTGAACCCGCCCGGGCCGCATCGCCCCCAGCCGGTGGTGCGGGTCGATACCACCCCGCCGCCGGCCGCCGACACCACGGCGCAGCCGGCGTTGCCGGGCGAAGAACCGCCGGGCGACGGCGCGGGCACGCAGCCGCCCGATACCGCCACCGCGCAGCTGGGCGAGGTGGAGGTCCAGCCCGAGATGCTGGACCGGGGCCAGGTGGCGGCGGAGATGGCGCGCAACTACCCGCCGGCATTGCGGGCCGCGGGCGTGGCGGGAGAGGTGACCGTGCAGTTCCGCATCAACGCGGCGGGCGGGGTGGACGCGAGCACCATCCAGGTGGTCCACTCCACCGACCCCGCGTTCAGCGACCCGGCGGTACGGGTGATCAGCCGGACGCGGTGGCGCCCGGCGCGCAAGGACGGCAGGCCGGTCGCGGTATGGATCACGATCCCCCTCCTGTTCGATACCCTGGACTGAGGCGGCGGCGCGGCGCGCGAGACGGGTTTCGCGCTGTCGGGCCGCGAGCCCGGCGCGCGCCCACCTTGCCATGGATACGCGTTGAGCGAGGTGGACGAGATGCCCGAGTTGCGGCGCTCCTGGATCCCCGGCCTGGTGCCGCCCGGGTCCGGCGCCCTCCTCGCCCTTCCGCTCCCCGAGGTGGGGCCGCGGCTGATGGACGCCACGCCCGGGCAGGTGCTGGACGCCATCCTCCCCGACCTGCGGCGCCCGTTCCCGCGCATCGACGCCGCCATCCGCGCCGTCCGCCTGTATCGCTGGGAGCACGGGTGGACGGTGTTCCGGCCCGGGTACCTGCACCACCTCGACCGACCCCACGAGCAACGCGCGTAGATCGTGTCGCGGCGATGTCCCGATCTGTCCGCCCCATGTCCCGCGGCCGTCCGCGCGGGATGCGGGAGCGAGCACGGAAACCGTTGCCGTTCATCAACGTACGGAAGATGGACGCAAGGGCGCGGCACGTGCGGTCGGTCGGATCCGGAAACCAGCGGCCGCACCCGTTCGCACGCCATCCTTCGCCCGCACCAGATCCCCTCGCATGAAGCGCATCCGAACCCGGACGATGCCCGTCCTCGCCGCCATCGCGGCGGTGCTGGCCGAGAGCCCTGCACTCGCCCAGAAGCCCGGAAACGACCTGGGTGCCAAGCGGCCGACGGTCCAGGAGCACCCGGACTTCGTTGGCCGGGGAATGGTCGCGGACCGTCCTTCGCCGAAGGATGGCACGTACGAGCTGTCGGCGGTGGACGAGCAGCCCGTTCTGCTGAACCGCGCCGTGGCCGCCCGCGCGATGGCGCACGGCTACCCGTGCGAGCTGCGCAGCCAGGGGATCACGGGCATGGTGGTCCTCCGCTTCGTGATCCGCCCCGACGGCACCACCGACCCGCTCTCGGTCGGCGTGGAGACCGCGACCAACGCCGCATTCGTGGAGCCCGCGTCGGACGTGGTCAGGCAGATGCGCTTCGAGCCGGCGAAGGTGGGCGGCGTGCCGGTGCGCGTGTGGGTCACGCTGCCCATCACCTTCGCGCTCGAGGAGCCGAGGCGGCCCCCGAAAGGTTGAACCGCCCCACCGGCGCCCGCATCACGCCGCACCTCCAACCATCCCGACCACGAGCGCTTCACCATGATCTCGACGATGGATCGAACCAGGGCTGCGCTTCTCACCGGCCTGGTCACGGCGGCGGCGATGGCGGCGAGCCCGG
>DASSME010000344.1:0-16276 GCA_035689035.1 Longimicrobium sp.
ACGGCGATCCCCACCTTCAGCAGCACGCCGCCCATCCCGATTACCAGGCCCACGCCGTTGTCGCCCTGCTCCAGCAGGATCGGGAGCACCTCGATCGCCTCGCGGAAGCGGCGCTCGGCCACCAGGTCGAACCACGCCCAGCGGTCTGCCCGCGGGATGGAGCCGCCCACCGCCTTCACGTCGTCGAGGGTGATCCGCTTCCGGTCGCCCGCGTAGGCCGCCAGCTTCTTCAGCTCCGCCACCAGCATCCCCAGCTCCACGCCCATGGCGCTCACGATGGCGCGGGCGGCGTCGGCGTCCATCTCCATGCCGTGGTTGGTGCTGGCCTCGTCCATCAGCCACCCCGGCGCGTCGTCGGCCGAGAGCGAGGCGAACTCGATGCTGACGGCGTGCTTCTTCAGCTCGTCGTAGAACTTGGCTTTCGAGCCGGAGGGGATCGACGCGCTGATGACCAGGACCGTGCCGGGCTCGGGGCCCTTGGCGGCCGCCTCCACCGTCTCGCGCCCCTTCTGCGAAAGCCCCTGCGCGTCGCGGACCACGACCACGCGGTGCTCGGCCATCATCGGCGGCGTGGCCAGCGTGCTGGCGAGCGCGTCGGCATCGACGTCGGAGCCGCGCAGCTGGTCGAAGTTGAAGTCGCGGGTGGCCTCGTCCAGGTAGTGGCTCACCACCCGGCCGATCGCCTCTTCGCGGAAGAAATCCTCGTCGCCGAAGAAGAAGAACGCACCCCCCGCGGTCTTTTCGCGGAGAGTGCGGTTCAGCTGGTCGTAGCGGATCTGCGGCACGAGAAAGGTGCTTGAGTGCGGAGTGCTGAGTCAACCTTCGAGCCGGCCGCAATCTACTACAGCACTCAGCACCTCGCACTCCGCACCGCTGTTTATCGCTCGATGGACGGCGCGGCGGGCGGGGCGGTGGTCACGGCGACGTCGCCGATGATGGAGGCCTGCGTGCCGAACACCACGTCGTGGTACGGCATCTCGCGCACGCGCACGCCCAGCTCGGCCAGGCTGCTGGTGAGCCGCGTGGCCTCCTGGTGCTCGGGGCGCGACAGGAGCCGGCGGAAGAGCATCCCCTGCCGCGACGGCGCCTCCACCGCGACCGCGGGAAGGTGGCCGACCGCCGGGCGCGGGCGCATCAGCGGCACCCAGGCGGCCACCGCGATCAGCGCGGCGATCCCCACGGTGCCCAGCGCCTGCGCGGGCCCGGCCAGGCCGCGTTCGCGCCTGGCCTCCCAGTCGGCCTGGTACAGCCGCCACTGCAGCCGCTCGCCGAAATCGTCCGACACCTCGATCTCGGGAAGGCCGCGCAGCACGTCGGTGCCGCGGCGCAGCACGCGGTCGTAGTGCGCGCAAGCTGCGCAATCGTCCGCGTGCGCCTCCATCGCTTCGCGCTCGGCCCACGACACGTCGTGGTCCAGGTACGCCGAGTACCGTTCGAGGTAGGTCTGACAGTCGATCATCGCCGTGGCGTCCCTGAGTCCCCCGTGTCCAACCCCCTCCGGGGCCGGCAACGCTCCGTTGTACGCGCGCTCCCGGCCAGAGTTCCCATCATTAACGGACGATGAAGTTCCGCGCCAGAGCCGGGCTTTCCGATCCGCTGCCGCCGCATGTGAGACCGGTCTCCCGGCGGGCCGGGTGTCGAGACGGCGGTCCCGCGGGGTGGGAACGAGGCGGGCCGCCCCGAACCACCGGCGGCCCGCCCCCTGGCGCGCGTCTCGCCCCTCCGCCGCCGGGTCAGGCGGCGGCGGTCGCTTCCACCTCCGCCGCCACGCTCGCCGGCGACCGCACGCCGCCCAGGTAGCCCAGGCAGTTCAGGTAGAAGCGCAGGTTGTTGCCCGCCGGGATCATCCCGTTGGCGGGCCAGCGGTTGCCGCGGTCGCCGGCGGTGCCCGAGTTCCCCGCCACGATCGCCGAGCCGTCGCCCCACTGCTTGAGCACGCAGAACGCGTAGTCGTCGGGGCTGTACCCGTGCCCGCTCCCGTCGCGCGCGGTGGACGGAATCGAGGCGATCACCGTGGCGTCCGTGACCCCGATCCCGCAGCAGTTGTGCGCGACCACCTCCCGCACGCCGTCCACGATCGGCCGGGGCGCGCCGGTCACCGTCGGAAATGCCAGCGAGCCGCCGCTCCCCACGAACGCGGCGGGGACGATGGTGACGTCGAACTTCTCCGCGAGCACCGCGTCGTTCACCGGCCAGTACGGCGGCTCCCCCGGGCCCGCGCCGTGGTTGCTCACCAGCAGGAGCCCGTGCCCCGCGGCGACCCACTCGGGGATCCTCTTCAGGTCGTCGTCGTAGAACGCGAAGCTTACGTCGGGCGGGATGGCGGGCGGGAGGTCCGGGTACGAGGTCCACTGGTGCGTGAGGATCGCCAGCACGTCCACGCCATCGAGCTGCTGGAACAGCGGCTTGCGGTAGTCCGAGAACGACGCCGTCCACGGATCGCCGCGCGAGTAGCCCGCGCTCGATACCGCGCCCAGCAGCGTGTTCAACCGCGTGTGCGTCTGGTCGTGCACCTGCACCTGCGAACTCATGCTGTCGAACAGGATCTTCATTGTGCCCTCCGCTGGATGAATGTTTCGGGGCGCGTAGCCCCGATGCGCATGAATGTGCCCGTACGTTAACGCCGGACGGGTAGACATCCTAGGACATTGTCTCCCCGGTGCGATCCGGCGCCTGCGCGCGCGAGTCCGCCGCCGGACCGCCGGAGACGCGCGGGTGACCTGGGGAGTACGGTTCTTCCCGGAGACCGTATCCAGCGGTAACAGAAGAAGGCGGGCCGCGTCGATTTCTCGATGCGGCCCGCCCCCAGATCCATCTCAAACGAAGGTCAGCGTTCGATGCGCCCGCTCCGGTTCGAGGGTCTCAGTCCAGCACGGGCTGGATGATGCGCGCGAAGGAGTTGCGCGCGCGGTTCAGCCGGCTCTTCACGGTGCCGAGGTTGGTGTCGGTGATCTCGGCGATCTCCTCGTACGTCTTCCCTTCCATCTCGCGCAGCATGAACACCGTGCGGTGGTGCTCGGGAAGCTGGTCCACCGCCGCGTCCACCTGCGCCTTCAGCGCGCGCTTGCGGAACAGGTCGTCCGGGCGGTAGGTGTTGTCTTCCCACTCCAGCGGGCGCTGGTCCTCGGTGCGGTTCTTCAGGATGGTCTGGAACAGCACCAGCGGGTTGCGCGAGCGGTTGCGCAGCTCGTTCTTGGCCAGGTTGCTGGCGATGGTGTAGATCCAGGTGCTGAACTTCTTGCTCTGGTCGAAGCGGTGCAGGTGGCGGTACACCCGGATGAACGTCTCCTGCACCAGGTCTTCGGCGCGCTCGCGGTCGCCGGTGGTGCGGTAGACGAAGTTCAGCAGCCGGTTCTGGTAGCGCTCCACCAGCTCGTTGAAGGCGCGCCGGTTGCCGGCCAGGAACGCCGCCACCACCTCGCTGTCGTCCAGCGTCTTGAGGCCGGGCTTTTCGCGCGGCGGTGCGTTGCTGTGGGCCAGGACTTCGAACATGGGGAACCCCCTTGTAAGGAACCGCTCGTGGCAGGCTTCGCCACCATTGAAGGCACGCGCCGTACCGGGGGTGCCGGTGGCCGAAAGCCTCGTGTTTCCCAGCGTTTCAGTCGCCCGCGCGCCGCGGGCCCGTCCCGTTTCCGTCCACTCTGGGTGACGCCGTGCGTCGCCCGCCGACACATCACCGCGGCCCGCTGCCGAAAGAACGCGCCGCCCCTCGCGGCTCTGACGGCCCTACCTCCCGAACACGAACCCCGCGGCGTAGAGCAGGGTGCAGATCGTCTTGCCGTCGGTGATCTCGCCGTCGCGCACCATCGCGAGCGCCTGGGAGAGCGGCATCCGCACCGGCTCCATGAACTCATCCGGATCGTACGAGGTCTGGCCGGCGGAAAGATTCGTGGCCAGGTACAGGTGTATCCGCTCGTCGGTGAAGCCGGGGGTGGTCCAGATGGTGGTGAGGTGGCGCAGCTCGCCGGCGGTGACCCCCGCCTCTTCGAGCAGCTCGCGCCGGGCCACCTGCTCCCACGGCTCGCCGGGGTGATCGGGGCGGCCGGCGGGAACCTCGTACAGCCATCCGCCGGCGGCGTAGCGGTACTGGCGCACCAGCAGCAGGATGGGATCGTCGCCGTCGGGGTCGCTCAGCACCGGCAGCACCGCGCTGGCGCCCGAATGGCGGATCATCTCCAGCTCGCCCTTGGAGCCGTTGGGATAGCGGACCGTGTCGATCCCCAGGTCCACGATCCGCCCCTTGTGAACCGGCCGGCGCGAGATCAGCCCCGCGTCGGCCGGTGCGGCCCCTCCGTTTTCCCTGTCGTTCATCTCACCCGTGAGAAAAAGATGGAGTCCGACCGGCGCACGCTCAACCGTTTCGAACGAACGTTAACTCAGTGCTAATTGAACAGCACGTCCAACAATTTCACGCCTTTCGGAAGCCGCCGGAAATCCCCAAAACTATAGCCGCGCCAAGCCCCTCCCGCGGGTGGCTGCAGTCAGGCGCTCGCGCTGAGTGATCGAAATTTTTTTCTGGAGACATCAACCACGCACCCGGGCACCGATCCGCGCCATCGTCGGCTCATTGCCACGATACTCCCCGCGTGCTCGACTCCTGATCGACGCAGTTCGCCCTTCGGCCCTCCGCGCACGGGCGATGACGGTCCATGTACCCACGTCCGTGCGGATGCGTGCAACAGGATTCGCCGTGCGACCGGCATCCTGAACTACTCGATCAAGTGGAGCGCTCCTTTACGCTCGCGATGAGCCGAAGGGTGTCAATTTTAAGATTTCGATCCTCATCACAATTCCGAACCTGCAGCCCACGTAACCGCGGAGGGCCGAGCGGACGGAGCGCCGCTGAATGCAGAGGGAGTTCTGGAAACCGGGGATGAGAAGCCCGTGTGCGGGCGATCAGTCGATGGTCGCTCGGACCTGCCTTGATCCTTCGCCCGCCGCCCGGGCCGGGCGCAGGCCCGTAGCCTGCCGCAGCGGCGCCGCACGAGGATCGATCCCGCAGCGTAGCCTCACCCGCCGGTGCCCAGCAGCCGCTGCAGCAGCTCCAGGACGCGCCGCGACGCCTCGGCCACGTGGCTGGCGAGCGCGGCGAGCGCGTCCAGCACTTCGGCGGGCCGGGCCACATCGTGCGGGTCGCCGCCGCCGCGCCAGCGTGACACCCACACCGTGCGCGAAGGGACGCGGCGCACCCGATCGTCGTCCCAGCGCAGCGGGGTGGAAGGAAGCTCGGTGCCTTCCCCCAGCCGGATCGCCTCCATCAACCGCCCCGCCCGCAACACCCCGTCGGTGCCCAGGCCCAGCACCGCGACGGTGGTGATGCGCACCAGATAGCCGCCGCCCGCCCGCTTCGGCGCGGTGGACGACAGGTAGCGGGCGAGCACGACGCGGTGCGGCACGCGGCGGCCGGGGAGGACGGTACCCAGCACGCCCGGCACGCGCGCCACGCGACCGGTGAAGCGGTGGCCGGGAAGCTCGTCCCAGTGCGGCGCCAGCTCGGCCGCCAGCTGCTGCGCGAGCTCCGCCAGCACCACCGCGGGCGGGGCGCCGCCGGTCACGCGCGCCAGCGCCGCCCGCGCATCGCCCAGCCGCCCGCGGGCGGCCACGACCGCGGGCTCCGCCTGTGCCGGGTCGCGCCCCACTGCGGCAGGCTCCCCGCGCTCGCCCGCGCCCAAGCTCCGCCTACTCCGCCTCGAGCTCCGCCGGGTCGGCGACGATCACCGGGCCCACGTCCAGCGCCTCGAGCTCGCCGCGGATCTTCTGCGCGTCGCCGGCGATCACCACGGCGGCGCGGTCGGGCCACAGGCGGCGCTGCGCGGCGTCCAGCACGTCGTCGGCGGTGACCGCCAGCAGCTGGTCGCGGTAATGGTCGTAGTAGTCGTCGGGGAGGCCGTAGGTGGCGATGCTGGTGAGCTTCCCGGCCACGCCGTCGGTGGTCTGCAGCCCCAGCGGGAAGACACCCGCCAGGAAGTTGCGCGCGTCGTCGAGCTCGGCGTGCGTCACCGGCGCCTCGCGGATCTCGCGCATGTCGCGCAGCATCTCGCTCACCGAGTGCGCGGTGACCTCGGTCTGCACCGCGGTCTGCATCCCGAACGTCCCCTGCTGCCGGCGCGACGCGAAGCTGCTCGACACGCCGTAGGTGTAGCCCAGCCGCTCGCGCAGGTTCAGGTTCAGCCGCGAGGTGAAGGTGCCGCCCAGGATCGCGTTCATCACCGTGACCGCCGCGTAGTCGGGCGCCGTACGCTCGATCCCGATGTGGCCGATGCGGATCTCGCTCTGCACCGTGCCGGGGCGGTCCACCAGGACGATCGTGGTCTGGTCCAGCCGCGGCCGCACCACGGCGGGGGGGGACGGCTCGCCCGTGCCCTCCCAGTCGCCGAACCAGCGCTCGGCCAGCGCCACGATCTCGTCCACGCTGGCGTCGCCCGCGGCGACCAGCGTCGCGCCGGCGGCCCGGTAGCGCCGCGCGTGGAAGGCGGAGATCTCGCCGCGGTGGATCTCTTCCACCGTCCACTCCATCCCCCCCAGCGGCCGGGCGAACGCGGTGCCGGGGGCGAAGATCCAGCGGCTCTGCGCCTCGTCGGCCACCGACGACGGGGTGCCACGGCGCTGCTGGATGGTGGTGAGCCGCTCCTCGCGCACCCGCTCCACCTCGGCCTCGGGAAAGGTGGGGCGGCGGATCAGGTCGGCCAGCAGCTCGAAGCCCGCCTCGAGCCGCGCGCGCAGGCAGGTGAACCCGGCCTGCCCCGTGTCCCAGCTCACGCCGCTGTCCAGCGACAGCCCCAGCCCGTCCACCCGCTCGGCGATCTCCTCGGCGTCCAGCGACCCGGCCCCGCTCTCCAGCAGGGTGGTGGTCATCACCGCCACCCCGGCGCGCTCCCCCGGCTCCGCCCGCCCGCCCGCGTCCAGCAGGAGATCGACCGTCACCACGGGGAAGGTGCGCTGCTCGGCCACCAGGATGGTGAGCCCGTTCGCCAGCCGCCGCCGGTGGACGGGGGTGAAGTGGAAGGGGCGCAGCGGCCCCCGCGGCGGCACCTGCGCGCGGTCCAGCACCGGCGCGCTCACCGGGCCACCTCCGCGTCGGCGGAGACGTAGGTCAGCACCACCAGGTTGTCGTCGGTCAGGTACTCGGCCGCGAAGCGCTGCACGTCGGCGGCGGTCACCGCGCGGTAGCGGTCCAGCTCGGTATTGATCAACCCGGGATCGTCGAAGAAGGTGGTGAGCTGCGAGATCTGGTCGGCGCGCTCGTTCACCCGCTGCAGGTCGAACATGTGCCGCGCCTCGAGCCCGGTCACCGCGCGCTCCACCTCGGCGAGGTCGACGGGGCCGGTGGCCAGCCGGCGGATCTCGTCGCGCAGCGCGCGCTCCAGCACCTCGGGGTCGTCGCCCGCCGCGCCGCTGCCGCGGGCGATCAGCGCGCTCCCGCCGGTGACCACGGGAAGGACGAAGGCGGTCACGCTCTGGACCACCCTCCGCCCGCGCACCAGCTCGCGGTAGAGCCGCGCGCTCTTGCCGCCGGCCAGCAGCTCGCTGGCCACGTCGGCCACGTAGTAGTCCTGCGTCCCGTATACGGGGATGCGCCAGGCCAGGTACACGCGCGCCAGCGGCACCCCGCCCCGCGTCTCGCGCACCTCGCGCCCCAGCTTGAGCGGATCGAGCGTGGTGCGGCCGGGGATCGGCGGGATGGCGGGCCCCCGCGGGATCGGGCCGAACCACTTCTCGATCAGCCGCCGCGCCTCGGCGGGGTCGAAGTCGCCGCAGAGGGTGAGCACGGCGTTGTTGGGCGCGTAGTAGGTCTGGAAGAAGTCGCGCACGTCGTCCAGGCTGGCGGCGTCCAGGTCCTCCATGCTGCCGATCGCGGCGTGGTGGTACGGGTGGTCGGGCGGATACAGCATCATCTGCAGCCGCTCGTCCCAGTCGCCGTAGGGCTGGTTGTCCACCCGCTGGCGCCGCTCGTTCTTCACCACCTCGCGCTGGTTGTCGAGCTTCTCCTGCGTGAGCGCGGGCACGAACCAGCCCAGCCGGTCCGACTCGAGCCACAGGGCGAGCTCCAGGCGGTCGCTGGGCACCGTGTCGTAGTAGTTGGTGCGGTCCAGCCAGGTGCTGGCGTTCAGCGAGCCGCCGGCGCGCTCCACGTGGGCGATGTGGCCCGTCCCGGGGACGTGCACGGTGCCCTGGAACATCATGTGCTCGAAGAGGTGGGCCAGCCCGGTGCGGCCGGGCCGCTCGTTCCGGCTCCCCACGTTGTACCAGAGGTTCAGCGCGACCACGGGCGTGGTGTGGTCTTCGCTCAGCACCACCTTCAGCCCGTTGTCCAGCTCGTACCGCTCGATCGGGATCTGCATTCCTTGCGTCCGTCGTTCGTCTGGTGGCGTGTCCGTCGCACGGTCATGTACCTCTCGCGGCCAGGGCGGGTGGGAATCCCGGCAACGGCGATCAACTACGCGTTGGGCGTGTCCCTCCGCCGCGCTCCGGGCCCGGCTGCGCGCGCGGCAGGGCACGATCCAACCGTGCCCAACCGCTCCGCGCTCCTGGCACCGTCCTCTCCCCCGGCCACGCAGCCGCGGCGGACCGCGCAGTAGCCGGCGGGCCGCGCCGACCGCCCCTCCCCAGGCCGTTTTTGGGGGAGGGGCAGCGCGGGCGAAGCCTCGCGCGAGGAGAGGGCCCCCGCGGCGCCGTCGCGGCGGCACGGGGCCGGTCCCTCTCGCCTACGCCAGCCCCAGCAGGACGAACGGCAGGCCGATGCTCTCGCGCAGCAGGAACTTCCGCTCCTGGCTCGGGTTGCGCGAGATCGGGCTGGTGTGGGTGGGCGAGGTGTAGCCCCGGATGTCCACCTGCCGGGCCAGCAGCTTCAGCCGCAGCATGTGGAAGGGGTCGCTCACCAGCACGGCGGTGGTCAGGTGCCGGTCGTGCATCAGCCGGCCCACGGCGGCCATGCTCTCGCGCGTGGTCATCCCCGTGGTCTCCACCAGGATGGCGCCGCGGGGAACCCCGGCGCGCACGGCGTAGCGCCGGCCCACCACCGCCTCGCTCACCGTGTCGCCGGGCGCCTGGCCGCCGGTCATGATCAGTGTCCGGGCCAGTCCGCGGCGGTACAGGTCGATGGCGTGGTCCAGCCGCGCCTCGAGCACCGGCGACGGATGGCCGTTGTACTGCGCCGCGCCCAGCACCACGATCGCATCGGCCCGCCGGGCCTCGTCGCGCCGGCCGTAGAAGGCGATCGCCGCCAGCACCAGCGCCCAGCACGCCACCAGCAGCAGCACCAGCCGCACCAGCCCGCGCACGATGCGGATCGGCAGCGGCGCGCGTTTGCGCGGCGATCGTTCGCGCCCGCGGTCGAGCGTCGCATCCGGCGCGGGCGCGGGTCCGGGCGGGGACGCAGGCTGGCCGTAGGGCAGCGTGCGGTCGTCGGGGGGCGGCGCGCCGGGGCCGCGGCGAAAGAGCGGGCTCAGGGCTCAGCCTCGCTGCTGCAGGCGGTCGCGCAGCAGGGTGGGCCCCAGCTGCTCGCGCAGGAAGTCGCGCGCGGCCTCGGGCCCGTCCCCCACCGCCTCCTCCACCTCGGCGATCAGGTCGGCGTCCAGCGCCTCGGCCGCCTCCTCGGCGCGCGCGATGGCGGCCCACGCCTCGTCTTCCCACCCTTCCGCGGCACTCGCGAGGGCGGAGAGGAGGTGGATCTCCAGGTCGTCCAGCCGGTCGCGGCTCACCTGGTAGAGCTGCTCGGCGCCCTCCTCGGTGCGGCTGGTCTCCAGCAGCGCCAGGGCGTACACCCCGCGCAGCCAGCTCTCGTCCGCGTGCGACAGCGCCTCCTCCACCTCGGCGATCCCGGGCTCCGTCTTCCCCGCCAGCAGCATCGCCACCCCCAGCTCGGCACGGATCGCCCCGTCGTCGGGCGCCAGGTCGCGCGCGGCGGTCAGCTCCTTGAGCGCTTCGTCGAACAGCCCCTCGCGCGCCAGGTACGCGCCGTACGCCGAGCGCGCGAACGCGAAGTCCGGCGCGGTGATGGCGGCCAGCCGCAGCGCGCTCTCGGCCTCGGGGTCGTCGTACATCGACACGCCCGTCCCCGCGGCGGCCAGGATGAACGGGTCCACCGGCTGCCGCGCCAGGGTGCGCCGGAAGAACTCGTACGCCTCGCCCTCCTCGCCCAGCCGCTCCGAGGCGATCCCCAGCCAGCAGAGGAGGAGCGCGTCGTCCGGGTGGTCGGGGAGCGCCTCCAGCAGCAGGTCGCGCGCCTCGTCCCAGCGGTCCTCGCCCCCCAGCGCCTGCGCCTCGGCGACCAGGTCGTCGCTGGTCCGCGCGCCCTCCAGCCCGGGATCATCGCCCGCGCCGTTCGTGTTCTCGCTTTCGTCCATCGTCCCGCCCGTCGTGGGTACCCCTGCGGACGCCCCGGTCCGCCGCGCCTGCCGCGAAGCAAGCCTCGTGCGACCGCCGCCGCACCGGCCCGTGAACATACCGCCCCCGCGCACCCGTCGCGAGTTGCGAGAAGTCGCCTCCCGCCGCGGCGGGCCCTCTCCCCCGCGCCCGAGGGCGCCTGTCCCTCCCCCGAACCGCAGGGGAGGGACGGTCTGCGCGCCCCGCCACGTGTCGCGCGAACACCGTCCTTGGTGCGGCGGGAGCCGACACCAGCACTGCGGCAACCCAAGCCCATGTCCGAGCGAAGCTTTTTCCGCGCCACCCGAACCGCGGCCGAACCGCCGCCGGTAGTCCGCGCAGGCGGACTTCGTGTGGTCGTTGCAGCGAATTCATTCGCCCCGCCCCGCCGACAAGCCCGCCTCCAGACGCGAAGAAGCCGCCGGGTGCGCCCCGGCGGCTCCTCTGCCGTCCCTCTGCCGTGCCGTCGTTTCCCCCGCGAGCATGGCCGCCCGTCCGCCGCGCGCCGGGGAGGTTGGATCAGATCAGCGCGATCGCGCGGCCCACGGTGGCGAAGGCGTCGAGCACGGCGTCGATGTGCTCGTCGGAGTGCGTGGCCATCAGCGAGATGCGCAGGCGGCACTGGCTCTCGGGCACCGCGGGCGGCATCACCGGGTTGGTGAACACGCCGGCGTCGAACAGCGCCTTCCACATCACGAAGGTGTCCTCCATCTCCCCGATCACCACCGGGATGATCGGCGTTTCGCTGTGCCCGATGTCGAAGCCCAGCGACTTGAGCCCCGCCTGCATGCGGTGCGTGAGCCGCCACAGGTTTTCGCGGCGCTCGGGCTCGGCCTGCATCACCTCCAGCGCGGCCAGCACCGTGGCCACGCTGGCCGGCGGCATGCTGGCGCTGAAGATCAGCGAGCGCGCGTGGTGCCGCAGGTAGTGCAGGATCGGCTCGGGCCCCGCCACCACCCCGCCGATGCTGGCGAAGCTCTTGGAGAAGGTGCCCATGGTCAGCAGCACCCGGTCGCGCATCCCGAAGTGGCTGGCCGTGCCCGCGCCGTCGGCGCCCAGCACGCCGATCGAGTGCGCGTCGTCGACCATCACCTCGGCGCCGTAGCGCTCGGCCAGGTCGCACAGCGCCGGAAGGTCGACGATGTCGCCCTCCATGCTGAACACGCCGTCGGTCACCACCAGCTTGTGCGCCGTGTCGGGCACCGCCTGCAGCTGGCGCTCCAGCGCGCGCAGGTCGCCGTGTGCGTAGCGGTGCACCGTGCCGTAGACGAGCGACGCGCCGTCCACGATGCTGGCGTGGTTCAGCTTGTCCAGGAACAGGTGGTCGCCGCGGCCCACCAGGGTGCTGATCACGCCCAGGTTGGTCTGGTAGCCGGTGCTGAACACCAGCGCGCTCTCGGTGCCCATCAGCGCCGCGAGCTTCTCCTCCAGCTCCACGTGCAGGTCCAGCGTGCCGTTCAAAAACCGGCTGCCGGTGCACCCCGTGCCGTAGCGGTACAGCGCCTCGCGGGCCTTCTCCAGCACGTACGGGTGGTGGGTAAGCCCCAGGTAGTTGTTGGAGCCCACCATGATCTTGCGCTTCCCGTCGATCACCACCTCGGTGTCGTAGCTGGCCTCGATCGGGATGAAGTACGGATAGAAGCCCGACGCCTGGACCTCGCGGGCCCGCGTGTAGCGGCTGCACTTTTCGAGTAGACCCATCACTCCTCCCGAAAGGTCTCGCCCGGGTGCGGGCGGGGTGAAAACGCCGGAATGCGCCCCTTGCCGCGGCTTCCGCGGACGCGTGGCCCGGGCGCCTTGGCGCCATGGGCCTGTGCGCGGCCGGGTTGCGCGGACGGGGTGGGCGGAACCGGCAATTCGGTTTCTTCTGGAAAAACGGACGCGAGCGGGTGAACGATCCGGGCGGCCGGACGCGCGGGTGGTGATGCGGTAGGTGGCCCGGGGGGTCCGTCAGGGCGGAAGGTAGCCCAACAACGCGCCGGAGGCAAGTGCGCGGCGTGTGCGGACGGCCTTCTTCAGCCGGAACGCACGTACGCGCCCCCGCGGCCACACCCCTGCCCGCCCCCGAGGCGCTCTTTCGTTTCCAGACGTATGTTGTCGGTGAACCCAAGATGATGCGCGAAACCGATCCTGTCAAGATTTTGATTTCTCCCGAGACAAAATCCAGCCGCTACGCGGATGTTTCCGCGCAAATCGTCCTGCTTGGCGCATCGAACATGGACGCTGGGGAGATCGCCGGACCTTGGACGGTCCTTGATCATGAACGCTGCCGCGCCGCACACCCGCGCGCGCTGGATGAAGAAACGATGAGGTGAGCCGCGCGGGATCGCGGACGGCTCCGCGAGACGCTCGTCCGATCCCATCCACCGCCGGCCTTCGCGGCGGCTGCAACCGCCATGCGCGACGTCGCCTCCGCGCTGTGCGGGACTGCTGCGGGGACCGGCTTGGCGCTTGCAAATCGAGTTCTTCATCAGCGAGCTGGTTCGCTTCGGCATCACCACCGTGGTCGGCGTCCTGGGCGTGGACACCACGATGAAGACCATGCCCGGGCTGCTGGCCAAGGCCAAGGCGCTCGAGGAGGACGGGCTCAACGCCTACATCTGGAGCGGCGGCTACTCGCTCGCGCCCACCTCGGTAATGCGGATGGTGCGCGACGGCCGCGTGGTGAAGGAAGAAAGCTTCCTGCGGCAGAGCGACCGGGAGATCCACCTGCGCGGCACCAGGAACGCGAAGGACGAGAAGGGCGAGAAGAAGGCCGAGGACGAGCAAGGGTAAGCCTACCCCACACCGGGAGAGCGAGATGACCGACGCAACCGTGCCGGAAGGCCCGGCGCTGATCGCGATGCTGAACGACCTGCTGGCCCTGGACCACGACGCGGTGCAGGCGTACTCCATCGCCATCGGCCGCATCAGCCGCCCCGAGTACCGCGAGGTGCTGGCCGGCTTCCGCGGCGACCACCAGCGCCACATCGACCAGCTCACGCAGCTGATCCGCGACCGCGGCGGGGTTCCGGTGCAGCTGCCGCACCTCCCCACCGGCGTCTTCAAGCTGGCCATGCAGGCGCTCGCCACCCTGGGTGACGACCGCGCGGTGCTGATGGCGTTCAAGACCAACGAGGGCCAGGTGCGCGACCGCTACCGCCGCGCCGCCGACCAGCCGCACGAGCCCGCGGCGGGGGCCGTCATCTCCACCGCCGCGCTCGACGAGGAGCGGCACTACGCCTGGGCCGAGCAGGTGCTGGCCAGGATGGGCGTGCACGAGGGCACCCTCCTGGGCGGCGCCCAGGCCGCCGCCGAGAAGGTGCAGGGCCGCGTGATCGACGCCGTGGAAGACGCCGGCCGCCGCGTGGCCGAGGCCGTGGAGCGCATCCGCCCCGGCGGCGCGAAGGAACCGCCCACGGGTGCGTGAGCGCGCTTCGACTTCGTCGCACAGAACATCGCGGCCCCGGAGGATGCATTCCTCCGGGGCCGCTGAGTGCCGGGAGCGGGGATCGAACCCGCAAGAGCTTTCGCCCGAGGGATTTTAAGTCCCTTGCGTTTACCAGTTTCGCCATCCCGGCGGCGGAGGAAAGATAATCGGCCCCGCCGGAGCGGTCCACCGCCTCCCGCTCAGCTGGCGAGCGCGCTCTCGGCGGCCTCGCGCAGGCGGCGCAGGTTCTCGGCGACCGAGGCCCTGGCGTTGTACACGGCCGAGCCGGCCACCAGCGCCGTCGCCCCGGCGCGGACCAGCGAGCCGGCGTTCTCGGGCACCACGCCGCCGTCCACCTGCAGTTCCACGCCGGTGAGCCCGCGCTCGTCCAGCATGCGCCGGACCGCGGCGATCTTCGCGGTGCTGGTGGGGATGTAGCTCTGCCCGCCGAAGCCGGGGTTCACCGACATCACCAGCACCAGGTCCACGTACGGCAGGATCTCGCTCAAGCTTTCCGCCGGGGTGGCGGGGTTGAGCGTGACCCCGGCCTTCACCCCCAGCTCCCTGATCTGCTGCACCGTGCGGTGCAGGTGCGGGCAGGTCTCCACGTGCACCGTCAGGTGATCGGCGCCGGCCTCGGCGAACGCCTGCAGGTAGCGCTCGGGGTGCTCGATCATGAGATGGACGTCGATCGTCTTCTGCGTGGCCCGCCGCGCAGCGGCCGCGACCAGCGGGCCGATGGTGAGGTTGGGGACGAAGTGCCCGTCCATCACGTCGACGTGGATCCAGTCCGCGCCGCCCTCGTCGGCCTCGCGGATCTGCTCTCCAAGCCTCGTGAAGTCGGCCGAGAGGATGGACGGCGCCAGCTTCACGCTCCTCATCGACCGCCCTCCCCGCGCCGCAGCACGCGCACGCCGCCGCTTCCGGCGATCACCGCCGCCGTGGCCATCCCCAGGAAGAGCCCGCTCTCCACGATCCCCGGCCGCAGCGCCAGCCTCCGCTCCAGCCCCTCGGGATCGGAGATCCCGCCGGCGAAGCGGCAGTCGAACACGTGGTTCCCCCCGTCGGTCACCAGCGGCGCGGCGTCCTTCATCCGCAGCACGGGCTCGCACCCCAGCGCGCGGAGGAACGCCGGCTGCACCGGCTCGCCGAACACGTCCACCTCCACCGGCAGCGGCGCCTTCGTCCCGAGGCGCTCGACCACCTTGCTCTCGTCGGCCACGATCACCAGCTCGGCGCTCACCGCGGCGACGATCTTCTCGCGCAGCAGCGCGCCGCCCAGCCCCTTGATCAGCCGCAGCTCCGGATCGACCTCGTCGGCCCCGTCGATGGTCAGGTCCATCCGCGGCCGCTCCACCAGCGTCGCCAGGGGGATGCCCAGCGCCGTCGCGCGGCGCTCCGTGTCCACCGAGGTGGGGACGCCCACGACCTTCGTCCATTCGCCGCGGGCGCGGTGCTCCGCGATCACGTCCAGCAGGTGGCGCACCGTGCTGCCGGTGCCCAGCCCCAGTGTCATGCCGTCGCGGATCCACTCCGCCGCGCGCTCCGCCGCCCCGCGCTTGAGCGCCTCCGCCCCGCCTGTCGCCGCGTCCATCGTCGCCCCGGTGTGGTGAAAGGTTCGTGGGTGGCGACAATCTAGGGCGGCGGGCGGCACCACCAACAGGTGCGCCGGTGCGCCAGCTCGCCGGTGGCGGAACCCTCCCGCTCACCCGCTCCCGCACCCGTAAACAAGGGAGGGCGCCCCCTCGCGGGAGCGCCCTCCTTCCGGATCAGCCTGCCGTGGGTCGCGCGATCAGCCGCGGACGCCCATGGCCTTCTGCTCCACCTGGTACGGCTGGAACTCGCAGCCCGTACGCACCGGGACGTAGACCACGTCCGGCGTACCGGTGGCACCGGCCTCGACGAACACCGGCACACCCTGGAAGTTGGTCGAGCTGGTGACCTCGGTCACGCCCAGCACGCGCGGCAGCCCGTACTTCACGTAGCGCCGGTTGTTGATCGTGATCGGCTCGTTGTTGATGAACCACGTGGCGTTGGCCGCGTAGCCCTCGGTCACCGTCGGCACGCCGGTGGTGTCACCCGTGGCCGGGTTGTACTGCGCCGTCACGTTGGACAGCTGGCCGTTCTGCAGCACGCACACGCTGATGTCCTGCAGCTGCTGCACCGGCGGCGGCGGCGGCGGGATCTCGGCCGGCGGCGGCGGCGGCGGGATGATTGCCGGCGGCGGGGGCGGCGGCGGGATGATGTTCCCGAAGCCGAACTTCAGCCCGAGCACCGCGTACGGCGTGAACGCGAACTTGTCCTCGGCGTTCTGCGCGTTGTCGGCCACGTGCGCCGGCGAGTCATAGCCGTGCACGCCGCCCTCGAGGAAGATCCCGATCCCCGAGGTGATCGGGAACAGGTCCCACCCCAGCCCGGCCTCGCCCTGGCCCACCGTGGCGCGCGTGGGCGTCACCGGAAGGCACACCCCGTTGGCCAGCAGCCCGTCGTAGTTGGCGCAGC
>DASSME010000345.1:0-6358 GCA_035689035.1 Longimicrobium sp.
GAAGGCGGACTTCGTGTAGTTGTTGCAACGAATTCATTCGCCCCTCCCCGACAGCGCCCCTCGATCAACATCATTTGCGCCCCACAACCATCTCCCTTTGCGCAGCGCCCCTCGATCGACCTCGTTCGCCCGCCCGCAACCATTGCCCCCGCAACAATCACCCGTCCCCACACGTACATCCACACGAGGCACGCTCTTCGCACCCCGGCCCTGGGTGAACACCTGTCGCGCACCCCGGGCCCGTAAGTGATGGATCGCCGCAAGCTTCTGCCCATGCTCCCGATCGCCGCAGTGCCGCTGCTGGTGTGGGCCGCCGCACGGCTCGCCACGCCCGAGCCGCCGCACCGCGACCCGCTGGCGCCGCGCCCCGCCGCCATCCCCGCGAAGGTGGCGAGCTACCCCGTGCCGCCCGACGTGGCCGAGCTGCTGCGCCAGGGGCGGAACTGGCGCGCCGCCCGGCTGCTCCGCGAGCGGGTGACGCCCACGTCGGACCCCGGCCTGGTGCTGCTGGCCGCGCGCGCCGAGGCGGCGTGGGGCGGGTGGAGCTACGTGCGGTCGCTGCTGGACGGGAAGGCGTGGCTGTCCACCACCGAGCAGGGCGAAGGCTGGTACCTGCTCGGCCGCGCGCGCGAAGAGGCGAGCGACTGGCCGGGCGCGGCCGAGGCGTATGGGCGCGCGCTCGCGTCGTCGTCGGCCGCGCCGGTGCCGGAGTGGCGCGCGGTGGCGGAACTGCGCAACGGCCTCGTCCTTTTGCGCGCCGGTCGGGTGGACGAAGGTGTCGCCGTGCTGGAACGGCTGCGGTCCCGCGTCCCCGCCGCGGCCGGGTGGGCGAGCGTGCTGGCGGCCGAGGCGCTGGTGGAGCGCGGCGACACGGCCCGCATCCGCGCGCTGGTGGGCGAGGGCGTGGCCGAGTCGCCGCCGCGCTCGCAGCGCGCGCGCATCCAGGCGTACCGCGCGGCCCGCGATCCGCGCGCGGCGCACGCGGCGGCGCTCGCCTTCCGCCAGCGTAACGCGGACCCGGCGGTGCGGGCGGAGCTGGGCACGCTCGCCGGCCAGGCCGCGCTCGCGCTGGGCGACACCGCGTCCGCGCGGCGTGAGCTGCGCGAGGCGATGGCGGACGCGCCCGCGTCCGGCGCGGCGATGGACGCGGCGCGGACGCTCCTCGCGCTCCCGCGGCTGACGGCGGACGACCATCTCTCCGCGGCCATCGTCTACGACCGCAACGGGAACGCCGGGCGCGCGGCGGACGAGTACCGCGCATGGACGGCGGCCGGCGGCGGATCGGCGGAGCAAAGGCTGGACGTGCGGATGCGGATGGGCCGCGCGCTCTTCGCGGCCGGGCGCTTCCGCGAGACCATCGACGTGCTCGGCGGGATCGGCGCGGCGCCTCCGGCGGTAGCCGCGGAAGCATCGTATCTCATGGGGCGGGCGAGGTATCGCACCGCCGGGCGCGCGGCGGCGATCCAGTCGTTCCTCGCGGCGGCGCAGCGGTACCCCGGCCAGCCCGCATCCGCCGACGCGCTGTGGCAGGCGGCGGACCTGACGGACGACGCGGGCGACCGGCCGGGCGCGAACGCCATCTACCGGCGGATCACGCAGGAGTACGCGCAGAGCCCGCGCGCCGGGCAGGCGCTGATGCGGCTGGGCGGCGGGGCGCTGGCGGCGGGGGACTGGAACGGCGCGGCGGCTTGGTACGACCAGTATCGCACGCGCTATCCGTCCGGCGACCTTTGGCTGCAGGCCACGTACTGGGCGGGCCGCGCCGCCGCCTCGCGCGGGGATGCGGCCGGCGCGCGGCAGCGCTGGCGCGAGGTGCGGCAGAAGGAGCCGCTGTCGTACTACTCCGTGCGCGCGGCGGAACGTCTCGGCGAGCGCTACTGGCCGATCCCGCTCGGGCCCGCGCCCGCGGACGCGCCGCAGACGGTGGAGCGGCTGCGGGGGTGGATGGAGACGCTGGACCTGCTGCAGAGCGCCGGCCTCTGGCGCGAGGCCGAGGACGACGTGGCGCGGCGGGTCAAGGAGGCGGGGACGGACCGGGCGCTGCTCTACCCGCTGGCCGAGGCGCTCGAGGCGCGCGGCTTCGCGCCGCAGGGGATCCGCATCGGGCTGGCGATGCGCAACGCGGGCGCGGGGTACGACCTGCGGCTGGCGCGCATCCTCTACCCCTTCCCCTACCGCGGGATGGTGGCGGCCGAGGCGCGGGAGCGTGGGCTGGATCCGTTCCTGGTCGCCGCGCTGATCCGGCAGGAGAGCAGCTTCAAGCCGCGCGCGAAAAGCCGTGTCGGCGCGTTGGGGCTGATGCAGGTGATGCCGGGCACCGGCTCGGGGCTCGCGAGCGGCGCGGGGATCAGCGGGTACAGCGCGGACATGCTGCTCAACCCGGAGATCAACGTGCACCTGGGCACGCGCTTCCTCTCCAGCCAGATGCACCGGTGGGACGGGCAGCTGCCGCTGGTGTTCATCGCCTACAACGCCGGCCCCGCGCGCGCCGAGCGCTGGCGCAGCTTCCCCGAATTCCGCGACCGCGAGCTGTTCACCGAGCGCATCCCCTTCGAGGAGACGCGCGACTACGTGAAGATCCTCACCCGCAACATCGCCATCTACCGAGGGCTCTACGGCGGGTGAGCGGGATCGCAGCCGATCGAATGAGATGAAGCCCGGACGGCGTCATGGCGGTCCGGGCTTCAAGCTATCTGCTGTCGCCGCACGGGGATGGGGCGAATGAATTCGCTGCAACAACCACACGAAGTCCGCCTTAGCGGACTACTGGCGGCGGTGCGGCCGAGGCATCGGTGCGCGGAGCAGGATCTCGTGGGCGCAAGACGACGGTCTCTCGCTCCGAAGTAGCCGCGCGAAGCGCCCCCGGGTCCCTCTCCCAGGCAGTTTTTGGGAGAGGGACAGGCGTTCAGGACTCGACGCAGTCGAGCGCCTGAACGCCAGGGTGAGGGCTGGGGGCACCGGCGCCAGGCACACCGCGTGAGAGTGGTAGGCGAGACTGCTCACCCGCCCAGCACGATCTTCCCCGCGTGCACGGTGCCGATCACGCAGGTCTTCCCCTGCGGGTCGCCGTTGGCGTCGAAGGCGACGGGGCCGGCCACGCCGTCGTAGCGCGGCGAGCCGCCCTCGCGGCCCACGCGCTCCAGGTAGCGGCGCACGTCTTCGCGGGTGCGGGCGCCGTCGCGCAGCGCGCGGGCGAGGAGGTGCACCGCGTCGTACGCCAGCGCGGCGGAACTGTCGGGCTCGCGCTTGAAGCGCTCGCGGAAGCGCGACGCGAAGTCGCGCGCCTTCGCCGAGGCGTCGGGGTGGAAGAGGACGCCGATCATGGTGCCGTCGAAGGTCGATCCATCCTCCTTCAGCGCCTCGATCCCGTCGCCGCCCATGAAGCGCGCGTTCAGCCCCACCTCGCGCGCCTGCGGGATCAGCGTGCGGGCGCCCTGGTCCACGCCCGCGATGAACACCATCTGCGCGCCGCGCGCCTTCAGCCGCAGCAGGTAGGGGCGAAAGTCGGGCATGTCTTCCAGGTACGGGTCCTCGGCCACGGGGGGCGCGCCGTCCTGCTGCAGCGCGCGGTCGAACACCCGCATCAGCCCCTGCCCGTAGTTCTCGTTGCTGTACAGCACCGCCGTCCTGAGCCCGGTGGCACGCGCCGCCGCCGCCAGCGCCACCGCGTTGGCCGAGTCGCTGCTGGCCACGCGGAAGGTGTACGGCCCCAGCCCCGAGATCTGCGGGCTGGTGGCGCTGGTGGCCAGCGTGGGCACCCCCGCGTTCTCGTAGACCTGCGACGACGCGACGGTGGTGGACGAGTAGATCGGCCCGACCACCGCCAGGACCCGCCTGTCTTTCGCCAGCGAATCCGCCACGCCGATGGCGACCCCGTCATCGCCCTTGTCGTTCACCAGCCGCAGCTGCAGGGGGCGTCCATCGATGCCGCGTTCGGCGTTGATCTCGTCCAGCGCCATCTGCGCGCCCATCTGGGAGAGCTGGCCGTACAGGTCGGGCTTCCCCGCGCCGTCGGTGAGCGGGATCTGCAGGCCCAGCCACAGGGGCTCGGCTTCCTTCCTGCACCCGGCACCGGCGGCCAGGATGGCGAAGGCGATGGCGAGGGTACGGGCGAGCGCGCGTGGCGTGCGCCGGCCGCGGGTGACGGGCGTGGGCATGATGGACGGAAGGCGGAGAAGAAGGGTGGAAGCGGCGTTCGGAAGGGAGGTGTGCGCGACAATGCTAGGGACGCATGCCGATGCGTGTCAACACCTTGCAGGAGGCCAGGTTGCGGCCTCGGACGCGCCGGGTTACGTTGCGGCCATGGCATGCACGAAACATCGAATCGGTGGCGCGCGCCGCCGCCCGCCGCCCGCGCCGTCGAGGCGCCGGTGCCTCACCTTTCGCGGCGGTAGTCGGCGATGAGCACCACCGCCGCGCCCGCGCACCACGAGGAGGAGCCGTTCGCCAAGCCGTACGACGTGCGGCTGATGCGGCGGCTGATCGCCTACCTGCGGCCGTACCGGCTGCGGGTGGCCGCGGCCGTGGCGCTCCTCTTCGTCCGGTCGGTCACCGAGCTGGCGGGGCCGCTGCTCACCAAGGTCGCGCTCGACGACGCCATCCCCCGCCACGACCTGGGCAAGCTCGGGGTGCTGGTGGCCGCGTACTTCGCGTCGCTGCTGCTGGCCTTCGGCTTCGAATACGGGCAGGTGCTGCTCACCACCTGGCTGGGGCAGCGCATCATGTACGACCTGCGGGTGGAGGTGTTCACGCACCTGCAGCGCCTGTCGCTGCGCTACTTCGACAAGAACCCGGTCGGCCGGCTGATGACGCGCGTGACCAACGACGTGGAGGCGCTGAACGAGGCCTTCTCGTCGGGGATCGTCACCGTGTTCGGCGACGTGTTCACGCTGGTCTTCATCGTGGCCACCATGCTGCAGCTCGAGTGGCGGCTGGCGCTGGTCACCTTCACCGTGCTCCCCTTCGTGTTCGCGGCGGCGTTCGTGTTCCGCGCGCTGATCCGCAAGGCGTTCCGCGACATCCGCGTCCGGCTGGCGCGCATCAACGCGTACCTGCAGGAGCACCTGAGCGGGATCCGCGTGGTGCAGCTCTTCGGGCGCGAGCGGCAGGCGATGGAGCACTTCGCCGCCATCAACCGCGAGCACACCGAGGCGAACCTCCGCTCCATCACCTACTACGCGCTCTTCTTCCCGGTGATCGAGGTGCTGTCGAGCGTGGCGATGGCGCTGATCCTGTGGTACGGGGGGTGGCAGTACCTGGCGGGGACGATCACGGTGGGCGTGGTCGCGGCGTTCCTGCAGTACACGCGGCGCTTCTTCCGGCCGATCCAGGACCTGTCGGAGAAGTACAACCTGCTGCAGGGGGCGATGGCCGCCTCGGAGCGGATCTTCGAGCTGATCGACACCGCGCCCGAGGTCCGCGAGCTCCCCGGCGCCGCCGCCCTGCCGTCGCCCGGCCGCGGCGAGATCGAGTTCCGCGACGTGTGGTTCCGCTACGATCCGGAGGGCGAGTGGATCCTGCGCGGCGTCACCTTCACCGCGCGGCCGGGGGAGCGGGTGGCGATCGTCGGCGCCACCGGGGCGGGGAAGAGCACCATCATCAACCTGCTGATGCGGTTCTACGACGTGGACCGCGGCGAGATCCGGCTCGACGGCGTGCCGATCGACCGCGTGCCGCTGGCCGAGCTGCGCGGCCGGATCGGGCTGGTGCTGCAGGACGTCTTCCTCTTCAGCGAAGACGTGCGCCGCAACATCCGCCTGGGGCGCGAGGACATTTCCGACGAGCGGGTGCGCGAGGCGGCGCGGCGGGTGGGCTTCGAGCCGTTCGTCGCCCGCCTCCCCGCGGGGTGGGAGCAGCCGCTGGGCGAGCGCGGGACGTCGCTCTCGGTGGGCGAGCGGCAGCTGGTGAGCTTCGCGCGGGCGCTGGCGTTCGACCCGCTGGTGCTGGTGCTGGACGAGGCGACCAGCTCGGTGGACAGCGAGCTGGAGGAGCGCATCGAGGCGGCGCTGGGCGAGCTGATGCGCGGGCGGACCTCGCTGGTGATCGCGCACCGCCTCTCCACCGTGCAGCACGCCGACGAGATCCTGGTGCTGCACCACGGCGAGATCCGCGAGCGCGGCACGCACGCACAGCTGCTGCAGAGCGGCGGCCTCTACGCGCGGCTCTACGAGCTGCAGTTCGTGCGCATCCAGGAAGCGCGCTCCCAGGCCGAGGCGGCGGACTAGAAAACCGCGAACTGCAACCGCTGACGGCGGGTCACACGGAGCAGCGGAGGGCAACGGAGCAGCGGAGAACTGCGGAGGGGCACGGCGATATCGGATCCGCGAGATTGGTTTGCATGAAAGTCTGGATGGAGGAT
>DASSME010000346.1:0-9111 GCA_035689035.1 Longimicrobium sp.
CTGCGAACCTGAGGACCCTGCGCGCCGCTGTTCCGAGCTTTCGCGTGAACGATCCGCGCGGAGCCGGTATTAGGGTTGGGTGAGGTCCATCTGCATCTGTTCCCGTTTTTCGATCGAACTGCTACATTGGGTTACCACGCCGATTCGCGCAGCTTGAGACGGAGAGGTGAGAACCCACACACGGGAGGTCCGATGCAGAAGGCGACGCTGGACGCGGCCAGGCTCGACGTCGAATCCTTCGGCCTGGTGCTGGAAGACGTGGTCGTAGCGGTGCTGGAGAACGTGGCGCCCGCCGCCCGCACCTTTCAGCGCCCTGCCGGGAAGGCACCCGCTGCTTCGGTTGAACACGTGCTGGCGGGTCCGGCGCAACGCCGGGCCTTTCCCCGCTGACCTCGAGTTAGGCGCAGGATTCATCCAGCCAGGCTACCGTCATGACGTGACCGGACGCGTTGGGGTAGCAGGTTTCGGAACAAGTGCAAATGTGCTATCATCCGAGTGCAAGTCGCGCATTTGGAGTCGGCGCGATGACAAGTCACCTACGGGAGGGATCGATGCAGAAGATGAAGCTGGACCTGGACGAGCTCGCGGTGGAGTCGTTCGGCGTGGAGGTGGAGGACGTGGTCGGCACCGTGCTGGCCAACGCCGCGCCCACCGCCCGCACGCGCGAGTGTCCGTGCATCGAGCTCACCTCGCCCTACGTGTGCGGGTGAGCCACGGCTGACGCGAGTCTTTCGCGCGAAGCTGAAACGCCGACGGGTGCCCCGCGCATCCGTCGGCGTTATCTTTGCCGCCCGGACGGTCCGACGAGCGACGTACCCAGCACTTCCGTACTTCAGCGCAAGACGATGAGCGATACACTGGCGGCGGCCAACATCGGCGAGGACAGCGGCAGCACCGGGCCCGGCGCGGGCGCGGACGGCAAGGAGGCGTGGACGGCGCGCGCGGTCACGCCCGCGCTGGCCAGGCACCCCGAGCGGCGCGAGGAGTTCGTCTCCACCAGCGGCGTGACGGTCGACCGGCTGTACACGCCCGAGGACGCGGAGAAGCTGGACTACGCGCGTGACCTGGGGTACCCGGGCGAATATCCGTTCACGCGCGGCATCCAGCCGACCATGTACCGCGGGCGCTTCTGGACCATGCGCCAGTACGCGGGCTTCGGCACGGCCGAAGAGACCAACACGCGCTTCAAGCTCCTGCTGGAGGCGGGGCAGACCGGGCTCTCCACCGCTTTCGACCTCCCCACGCAGATGGGGTACGATTCGGATGCGTCGATGGCGGCGGGCGAGGTGGGCCGCGTGGGCGTGGCGATCGACTCGCTGGCCGACATGCGCACGCTGCTCGACGGCATCCCGCTCGACAAGGTCAGCACGTCGATGACCATCAACGCCACGGCGGCGGTGCTGCTGGCGTTCTACATCGCCGTGGCCGACGAGCGCGGCATCCCCCGCAAAACGATCAGCGGGACGATCCAGAACGACATCCTGAAGGAGTACATCGCCCGCGGCACCTACATCTACCCGGTCGAGCCCAGCTTGCGCCTGATCACCGACATCTTCGCGTTCTGCAACGCCGAGGTGCCGAAGTGGAACACCATCTCCATCAGCGGCTACCACATCCGCGAGGCGGGCGCCACGGCGGCGCAGGAGATCGCGTTCACCTTCGCCGACGGGCTCGAGTACGTCCGCCGCGCCATCAGCGCGGGGCTGGCCGTGGACAAGTTCGCGCCGCGGCTGTCGTTCTTCTTCGCCAGCCACAACGACCTGTTCGAGGAAGTGGCCAAGTTCCGCGCCGCGCGCCGCCTGTGGGCGCGGCTGATGCGCGAGCGCTTCGGCGCGGGCGACGACGCGGCCAAGCTGCGCTTCCACACGCAGACGGGCGGGGTGACGCTGCAGGCGCAACAGCCGCTGAACAACGTGGTCCGGGTCACGGTCCAGGCGCTGGCCGCGGTGCTGGGCGGCACGCAGAGCCTGCACACCAACGGCTACGACGAGGCGCTGTCGCTCCCCACCGCGCAGGCGGCCACGCTGGCGCTGCGCACGCAGCAGGTGCTGGCGTACGAGAGCGGCGTGGGCGACACGGTGGACCCGCTGGCCGGCAGCTACTACGTGGAAAGCCTGACCACCGCGGTGGAGGAGAAGGCGCGCGAGTACCTGGAGAAGATCGAGGAGATGGGTGGCGCGGCGGCGGCGATCTTCTACATGCAGGAGGAGATCCACCGCGCCGCGTACCAGCACCAGATCGCGGTGGAGGAGGGCGACCGGGTCGTCGTCGGCGTGAACCGCTTCACCCAGCCCGAGGAGCCGGTGGACCTGGGCCAGCCCGACTTCAGCGCGCTGGAGGCCAGCCAGAAGGCGCAGCTGGCCGAGATCAAGCGCGCGCGCGACGGCGGCGAGGTGCGCGCGCGGCTGGACGCCATCCGCGCCGCCGCCCGCGGCACCGACAACCTGATGCCGCACATCATCGACGCCGTGAAGGCGATGGTCACCCTCGGCGAGATCAGCGACGCCCTGCGCGAGGTGTGGGGCGTATACCGGCCGGCGTAACCCTCGAAACGGAGCTCATGGCCACCCGTCTACCGCTTCCGAGCCTGGAGATCGAGGGCTACCGCGCCATCCGCCACCTTCGCATCGCGAAGCTGGGGCAGGTGAACCTTTTCGTGGGCAAGAACAACGTCGGTAAGACGTCGCTGCTGGAAGCGATCCGGCTGTACGTGAGCCGCAGCCCGTGGATTACACTGGCTGAACTCATCCGCGAGAGGAGCGATTACCGACCTCCGTTTTCGTCCACGCGTGGCGCCGTCGAGGTGAAGCCCGAGGATGTCGAAGCCGTGGCTCAAGCCGCGGAAGCCTTCTTCCACGGCGCCTTCACTGGCATGTGGAGTGGTCGCCTCCGCATTGGACCGGCGGGTCCAGGCCGCGACGCCCTGACCATCTCGCTTCCATGGTCAGAGAGTATTCGTTCCCGAGAAGCGCTCAGTACCGCGTCGAACTTGTTTGTTGGCCCGGAGTCGCCACTCCTGGAGATCGAACGTGGGGTCGAGCATGGCCAGATCCCCTTTGATGTCCTGCTTCGTCGCCTTCCTCTCGGCCGAAGGCGGTCGTCGGACGTGATCTTCATCCCTGCCGGAGGGTTTGACCAGGGGAACATGGCAAACCTGTGGAACCGGGCGGCGTCGGCGGGAAAGTCCACCGACGTGGAACATGCGCTTCGCAGCATCGTGCCCGACCTGCAGCGGATTCAGCTTCTTGGAGATATGGGCGGCGCAGGGAGAGCCGTAACGCTGGAGACCAGGGAGGCCTCTCGCCCGATTCCGTTGCGCAGCATGGGCGACGGTGTGAACCGGGTTTTCGGGATTGCGCTGGCGATGGTGCAGGCCCTGCGCGGCGTAGTCCTGATCGATGAAGTGGAGAACGGGCTGCACTATAGCGTGCAGGAGGAGGTTTGGCGGGCCGTCTTTGCGCTCGCCGCGCAGTTGCAGGTGCAGGTCTTTGCAACCACCCATAGCTCGGATTGCATCCAGGCGTTCGCGGCAGCGGCGAATGACTCTCCAGTGAATGGGATGCTTCACCGCCTCGAGAGCCGTGGGCGAGATTCGTTGCGCGTGGTGGAAATGACCGAGCGCGACCTCGCCATCGTCGCGCGCCAGCGCATCGAGGTGCGCTGAATGCAGCCGGCCCGGAACGTCCTGATGGTGGAGGGGACCAGCGATCATGGCGTGATCACGAAGCTGTGGGCTAGGCAGCACCAAGCAGACCAGCCCTTTGAGATCGATGTCCGCTTCGGGCTAGAGAACCTCCGCGAGGCGTTTGCGGGTGCGCTGCTCGGATCCGAGATTGAACGGCTGGCCGTCGTGGTCGATGCCGATGAGTCGGTGGAACGCCGGTGGCCGGGTTTTTACCAGATCCTGAAAGAGCGCGGATACCGGCCCGACAAGGCGTTGCCGGCCAGCGGGCTGATGCTGCACCGGGCCGAGCGGAACGTGCCGGTGGTGGGTGTCTGGTTGATGCCGGACAACCACACCGCCGGCCGCTTGGAAAACTTCGTTTCGTACATGGTTCCCGCGGGCGATCAACTATGGGAGCATGCGGGCGAGGTTGTGGACGCGATTCCCGGTGAACTGCGCAAGTTCAAGGATCAGCACAAGCAGAAGGCGCATGTCCACACGTGGCTCGCGTGGCAGAAGGAGCCAGGGCTGCGGCTTGGACCCGCCGTCGAGCGGCGGTTGCTGGACGCGGGTGTTCCTGAGGCGGTGGCCTTCGTCTCCTGGCTCGAGCGGGTTTTCGTGAGCGCGCTTGAGTCACTCTGATAAGGACCCAACGACGACGCCCCGGCGCGGAACTTCCGCGCCGGGGCGTCGTCGTCTGCCGGCCGGGGGTGCGATGAAGTCATCGGTTCGCGCTCCGCGACCGCCGCGTTTGCGGAGAAATCTCACTTCGATTCCGGCAGAAGACCTGAGTGATTCTGGACTTTCAGGTAACCGATCCACCGATCTGGGATCAGGCCGCCGGGAGCAAGGAGCCGATGGCTGCCAGGACCAGGAAGAGCGCGCCCAGCAGCATGACCGCGATGTGCCACACGCCGAACTGCGCGTTGGGCTGGACGCCCCGGCGCGCGGCCATCTGGTTGATGGTGTTCTGCACCGGGATCAGCGGCAGGAAGCTGAACAGGCTGATCAGCGAAAACGGCTCCGGCAGCCGCCACGTGGCCGACATCAGGAAGAAGGCGACCGCCAGCATCACGCTGCTCCACCCCGACTGGATCTGCCGGCGCAGCGCCTCGTCGTCCACGTCCTCGAACAGCGTGTACGCCCACAGGGGGGCGAAGAGCGAGCGCCAGAACGGCATCATGCTCTCGCCGGTGCGCTCGCGCACGCGCCTCCAGTTGCGGTAGAACCAGTACACCTCGTACAGCCCCAGCGTGCACAGCGACATCACCACCAGCTTGTGGATGGCCAGCGGGTGGAACTCGCCCGCCATCTCCACCGGCGTCTCGGCCGGGTAGCCGTAGCCGTACTGGGCGTACGGGTACGGCGCGGCGGCGGCCGCGCCCGCGGCGCCCGCCCACTGCGGCGGGGGCGCGGGGTACTCGCGCAGCGTCGGCTGGGGCGGGTACGGCGTGGCCGCGGCGCCCGCGGGGCCCGTCCACTGCTGCGGGGGCGCGGGGTACGCGGGGTACTCCGGCACGGGCTGCTGCCGCGGCGGGTACGGCGGAGCCGAGGCGCCCGCCGGGCCCATCGCCTGCGGCGGCGCGGGATTCTCCCGGACAGCCGGCTTGAGCGGCGCGCCGCAGTGCGGGCAGACGGAGGCGATGTCGTACACGGCCTGCGAGCACGACCAGCAGGGGACCTGTGGCATCTTCCGGTGGGGGTGCGTTGAGGGCTTGGATGAGACTGGCGGGAGGGACCAGCTGACCACGAGAGGGTTCGGACGCGCGTCCACGCGCTGCGGGAGCGGCGCGCCGCTTCAATTATCGGCACCCGCGCCGGGGCTGGCAAGACCGAATTGGCCGATGCGGGGCGACGCCGCCCGGGTGGATGTTGCGGTTTCGGGCCGAAACGGGAGCGGTTGCGTGCTTGCTATGGCGTTAAGCACCGCGATACGATCCCCGGTGCTGTCCGAGAGACGGGCATCGAGACCTATCATCAGGAGGAGCGTGCCATGCCGAAGCTGACGCTGGACCTCGAAGCGCTGCAGGTGGAATCCTTCACCGCCGCGACGCCCGAGCCGCGGCTGATGGACGCCGCCACCGCCAACACCTGCTGGCGCAGCTGTCTGGCGACCGCGTGTTTCTGCTGACGTAGCGCGGGACATGCCAGAAGGGTCGGAGCGCCCCGCGACCGGTCGTCGCGGGGCGCTCCGCATCTGCCGCGTGGCCGCCTCGGTCAGGCCGCGAGGCTGGCGGCGGGCTTGGGGACCAGGTCGCAGTACGCGAACCGCTCCATCCGCAGCACCACCTCGCCCACGTCGTGCTCCACCGGGCCCGCGAACCCCGGCCCGCCGCTGACGAAGGTGTGGAACTCGCCGTTCTCGCCGCACGGGTCCACCGCCGGCGGCAGGTCCGCCAGCAGCGCCGCGTCGTAGGCGCGCCCGGCGAAGCTCGGGTCGAGCCGGGTGGTGTCCACGCACACCAGCCGCGCCGTGAAGCCGCGCGCCACGAAATCTCGCGCCAGCGCGGCGGTGTCCATCCCCCAGAGCGGAAAGAGCGGCTCGAAGCCGAGCGGAACCACGCGCTCCTCGCGGTAGCGACGCACGTCTTCCAGGTACAGGTCGCCGAACGCGATCCGCCGCGCGCCGTACCGCTCGCGCAGGTGGCTCAGCGAGGCGGTGAACGCGGCCTCGTACTCGGCGTTGGTGCACTCGGGGCGCAGCTCGAACTCGTGCAGCGGCAGGCCCAGCGCCGCGGCCTGCGCGCGCAGCAGCTCGCGGCGCACGCCGTGGATGGCGATGTGCTCATAGCCGGTGGTCACGCTGGTGAGCAGCACCACGGGCGCGTGCACGCCGGAGGCGCGCAGGGCGGCGAGCGCCAGCGTGCTGTCCTTGCCGCCGCTCCAGCTCAGGATCAGGGGTTCGGGCATCGCTCGGGAACGGGTCCGTGTCGGCCGGTCACGCGGCCGGGGGGGCGGAGCGCGCGCCGAGAATCTGGACCGCGGCAGGGGTGCGCACAACCTCATCCGCTCGCCCCGGGCGGCGGGTGCATCGCTGATGCGCGGCACGGGGCCGGACGTGCTTTCCGATATTGGCACGAACCCCGCCAGTCACGGCGGTGCGGTCGTAAACTAATGTTCTATGTGTCTCCATCGGCACGCCGCTCGAGGTGCATTACTCCTTTCAGGGGAGCCATCTGATCCGGACCACGGTGGCAGAATATCTCAATTTGTAAGGTCGGTCACAAGAGATAAAGCATGTGTACAGAAAGCATTCTGATGCCGTCTGGCGTTATCAAACAAACAGTTTGTCCCGCCAAATGCGACGATGCGTAGAAAGGTCGGGGTGCATCTTGTTGCGGCGGGCCAATTTGGAGTTATGCGACATTTTGTCGTCTTGCGGGAGTCTCGCGGCGCGGTTAGCATTTCAAATGTTTTCTCAACCCGGAAGGTGAATGGGGGAAAGGTCCCGCAGCGGGTCCGCGCCCGGCCATTCACTCCGCCTGGGAGACGTCACCACCCCAATTCCCCCCCTTGGGGAGGCGGCGCCACGGGTACGTTCCACCCACTCCGTGCGCCGCCCCCCACCCCCGATCCACCAAGAAGGCAGAGCGATGCGATTCACCCTGGTGCGCCGCTGGGCAGCCGCGGCCGCGTTCGTTCCGCTTGCCGCATGCGCCGGCGACGCGGCAAGACCCACCCTTCCCGACGACCCGGTCGAGAAGCCGCCCCAGGTGCTCGGGCTGCTCGGGGTCACCATCACCGGGATCGCCAGCGGCCAGATCCGCTCCACCGTGACCCCCGTGCCGCTGGCGGGCAACGGCCGCGGCTCGCTGAGCGTGGTGAACGGGGGGATGACCCTGGAGGGGATCCTGTCCACCTTCGTGAACGACGGGACGCGAACCAACAACGGCCAGCGCTACTTCGTGGTGCACTACCGGTTCCGCAACGCCACCGGCGCCACGCGCAACAACATGACGCTGCTCCTGGCCACGCGCGCCAACAGCATCCTGAACACCGGGTTCACCTCGTTGCTGAAAAGCGACGGCACCCCCGCCGACTCGTCGATCGCCACCTCGATCATCCCCGTGGGCGCGGTGGCGATGGCCAGCGACGGCGTGAGCCTGATGGGGCTGTACCCCGACGTGATGCAGGTGCTGACCGAGAGCGAGGTGGCCAGCATCACCCCGCCCTCCGACGTGACCAACATCCTTCCGGTGGGGTTCATGGTGCGCAACCGCGACACGCAGGGGCGCCAGATCCCCGCCACCACCGACCCCAACGTGTGGGACGGCGAGGTGACGGTGGCGTTCCGCGTTCCCCGCCAGCCCACCGCCGCCCAGGACGTGAACTCGATCAGCATGTACTTCGCGGTGGTGGAAGACAGCGAGACGCGGATGACGGAGAGCATGGAAGAGGCGTTCGACACCGCGGCGGTGCGGCGGCTGCGCGAGCGGGCGTCATTCCTGGGCGCTACTACCGTCACCGTGCTGGCCGGGAGCCCGGCGCTGGACCCGGCGATCCCCGACTACCCCGGCCAGCGGCAGATCTGCGCGCCGCGCACCGCCGGCACCGCGGCTTCGCCCACCACTTTCATGAACAAGCCCGCCTCGTACGCGCGCGTGGCGGTGCTGCGCCCGGGCGAGAGCCTGAGCGCCTGCGGGGCGTACTTCCGCTCGGGGACCCCCTCGGCCCCCGTGTACGAAACGCCGTACACGCTCACGCTGAAGGCCATGGACCGCTACGGCAACGTGCGCACGGCCGAGGCCGACACCATGAAGCTGGTGCAGTCGTCCGGGCCCTCCGTCTCGTTCGGCGCGGCGGCGCCCTTGGTCAGCGGCAGCGCCACCGTGGACGCCACCTGGCACGCCGGCGGCACCTCGGTGCTGTGGGGCGTGGGGCGCCGGCTGCGCAACCAGCGGGTGATCGACGTCCCCTTCGGGGATACTCCCGGCGGGCTGCTGCGCTCGCGGTGACCCACGGACCGCGCGGCGGCGCCCCGTGCGTCGCGCCGCCGCGCGGAGGTTCACGGGGGCGCTCCCCACCGGGCCCGCCCCGCCCCGACGCGCTTGTCCACCCCTTCCATCCCTCGTCACCCGATCCGAGGCGAACGATGCATTCCACCCTGTTGCGCCGCTGGGCAGCCGCGGCGGCGCTGGTTCCGCTTGCCGCGTGCGCCGGTGATGCGGCGCGCACCACCCTTCCCCCCGGCGACGCTCCCGGCGGGCCTCTCAAGCCGCTGAGCGTGCTGGGCGTGTACGAGCTCACCATCAGCGGGCTGAACACGGGGCAGATCCGCACCACGCTCACCCCGGTGCGCACGCCCGGCGGCGCCCGGGGGACGCTCACGGTGTTCACCACCGGGCTCACGCTGGAGAACACCAACTCGGTGCTGCTGGCCGACGGGCCGCGCGGCAACGGCGGGCAACGGTACTTCACCTTCACCTACCGCCTGCGCAACGCAACCG